>JAUNJI010000094.1 GCA_030533295.1 Eubacteriales bacterium | reverse complement strand
AACCGCGTGGCCGAGGCCGACCGCGGGCTCAACGACCTGTTCTCGCAGGACGCGCTGCTGGCGGCCGTGCGCGACCCCAAGGGCACGTGGCTGTACCGCGAATACCGCCGGATCGACAGCGATAGCTGCATCCACCGCGTGTATGGCGCGATCCGCCTGTATGCCGACCCCACCAGCCGGGAGATCCTGTTCCGGCTGTGGATCATGGACGTGGAACGGCGCTACCAGTGGGAGACGCAGTACCTGCTGCCCCTCTACCGCGTGGCGCAGGAGCTGTATGCCCCGGTCAGCTTGCGCGATCTGGGGCGCAATCTGGCCAGCATGGGCGGCAGCAAGCTATGCGGTCTGGCGCTGGTCGAGGTCAAGGGCTTGTCCGCCCTGCAAGTGTATGACGAGGCGCGGGCGCAGTCCGTCCGACAGGGGCTCGTTTGCGCGCTGCTGCTCGGCATGGGCGGCCAGTGCGTCACCGGCCAGATCAGCAGCGACTGCTACGGCTGCTTCTTCCCCGATGTCGAGAGCTACGAAACGCTCGAGCGCCAGCTCGAGCAGATGATCGACTTCGTGCAGCAGCAGGTCGGTCTGGCGGCGGGCGGTCCCTCGCTGCGGCTGCTCGTCGGCGGCGCGTGCGTCGCCCGCAGCAAGGCGATGTACGACACCATGATGCGCCAGGCGCAGGAGATCCTCGCCAGCTGGCGCAACGCCGAGGGCGACCGCGTGGTGTTCACCGACATCTCCCGCGATGAGGACGATCTGCGCCGCCGCGAGGCGGGCGACCGGGTGCGGACGGACAAGATGGAGGAGATCCGCCCGCTGGCCGACCGCGAAAAGGACGCGGCGCTCAGTTCGCTCCTCCAGATGCTGTCCTCGCCCTCGATCGAGGCGTCGGCGCAGTGCGTGCTGCGCACGCTGGGCGAGTTCTACTCGGCCGACCGCGTGTATATCATCGAGCTGGCCGACGGCGGCAAGACCGTCACCGTGCCGCACGAGTGGACATCGCATTATAAATGGGCGCTGCAAAGCGTCATGACGGGCACGCTGGCCGCGCATTATCCGCTGCTCGAGCGCTGCATCCGCGAGGATCGGCCGATCTTCCTGTCCCGCTCGGCGCGGGAGGATGCGCCCGAGGGCGAGGAGGGCGAGGCCGCCCGCCGCACGTGGCGCTTCGCGATCTTCCCGATGCGCGAGGAGGGCGACAGCACCAACGGCTATATGTGCGTCGAAAACGCCCGCCATCATATGTCGGACGCGACGCTGCCTATGTTGCTGTGCAGCTGCCTGCTGCGACAGCGGCGGCGCTATCTGGCGCCGACACAGACCGGGCTGGGCGAGGATGCGTTCTACCATATCGACCTGCCCAACCACAGTTCCTATATGGAGCGGATCTATTCCTTCCATTCGGACGTTTATCATTCGCTGGGCGCGGTGTGCGTTGATGTGCCCGACCTGTCGCACATCAACAACGTGCAGGGCTTCGCCTATGGGCGGCAGATCTTGCGCCAGATCGCCCGGATCATGACCGAGCTGTTCGGCGCGACCATGGTCTATCGCACGTGGGACGCCGAGTTCGTCGCCCTGTGCCCCAACACCACCCAGCAGGTCTTTTACGGGCGCTGCATCCGCCTGCGCACCGTGCTCGAGCGGCACTATCCCAAGGTCATCCGCATCGGCTACAACTGGTCGGACAAGGTGTTCTCCGGCAAGGAGCTGGTCGATGAGGCCAAGACGCTCATGCGCGGCGGCGGCAACGACCGCCAGCGCGTGCCGGTCAACACGCTGCCGCTGCCGCTGGCGCAGTATTCCAGCGTGCGCGAGATGATCGCCGCCAACTGCTTCACGGTCTATCTGCAACCCAAGATCGACCTGAGCGACGGCTCGCTCGCGGGGGCGGAGCTGCTGGTGCGCGCCATCGGGGACGGGTCGCGCCCGATCGCGCCGATCCAATTCCTCGAGCGCTTCGAGCAGGACGGCTCGATCCGCGATCTGGACTTCTTCGTGCTGGATAAGGCATTGCAGCTGCTCAGCGCGTGGAAAAATAAAGGCAACGAGCTGCTACCGCTCTCGGTCAACTTCTCCCGCGTGACGTTGTTCGATCCGCAGGCGCCCGGTGCCGTGCTGGCGATCACCAGCCGCTATCCCGATGTGCCCGAGGGGCTGATCACGGCGGAAGTGACCGACAGCGTGGGCGACGCCGACCAGAACACGTTGCAGCAAACGCTCGAACGGTTCCGCGCCTTCGGGCTGCGCTTCGCGCTCGACGACTTGGGCTCCAAATTCTCGCGCATGGCGGCGTTCACCGGCGTGCCCTTCGAGGAGGTCAAGCTCGACCGCGCCTTGGTGGCCGAGCTGCCCGCCAACGAGAAGAGCATGGCGCTGATGCAGAGCATCGTGGCGGTGTGCCAGCAGGAGGGCATCCGCTGCGTCGGCGAGGGCGTGGAGAACGTGCAGCAGGCCAACGCGCTGCATGAGGCCGGCTGCATGATCGGACAGGGCTTCTACTTCGACCGGCCGATGCCCGAACCGATGTTCTATGAAAAATACCTTGCCGATCGTGCGAACGCAGCGGACAAGGCTGATACACGATAAAAGGAAAGGAGCACGCCCTATATGGAGAATCATAAAGAGTTAGGGAAAAAGCCCATGCTCATCGGCGTGGGGGCTTCTGCCGGTGGGGTGGAAGCGCTGCAACAATTGTTCAAAAATATGCCGGATGACAGCGGGCTGGCCTTCATCGTGGTCCAGCATCTCTCGCCAGACTATAAGAGCCTGATGGGGGACATCCTGCGCCGCTCGACCAGCATGGAGATCTGCGAGGCACGCGAGGGGATGGAGCTGCACGCAGACACGATCTATCTCAACCCGCCCAAGACCTATCTTTCGATCGCGGACAACGGCACGCTGCATCTGGAGTGGATGGAGGGCGGCGCGATCCACCATCCGATCGACGCCTGCTTCGATTCGCTCGCCCAGACCCAGCGCGAGCGGTCGGTGGCGGTCGTGCTGTCCGGCACGGGCACGGACGGCACCCGCGGCGCCAAGGCGGTCAAGGAGCACGGCGGTCTGGTGATCGCGCAGGATCCCGAAACGGCCAAGTTCGACGGGATGCCCAAGAGCGTCATCCACACCGGCATGGTCGATTTCGTCCTCTCGCCCGAGGGGATCGTCACCGAGCTGCTCAACTTCACCCAAACGCCCAGCCTGCTGTTCAACCGGGGGCTGGGGGAGCAGATGGCCGAGGACGAGCTGCTGTTCACCGAGGATGAGGAGCTGGGCTACATCTACGGCCTGATGAAAAAGGCCACCGGCATCGATTTTACCTATTATAAGCGTTCGACCGTGCTGCGCCGGATCGAGCGCCGCATGATCGTCACCCACACCAAGGATCTGTCCGACTTCGTGCGCCTGCTCGGCGAGCAGCCGGAGGAAGTGACCATGCTGGCCAAGGAGATCCTGATCGGCGTGACCAACTTCTTCCGCGATCCGGACTATTTCGAGCTGCTCAAGCGCGAGGTCATCCTGCCCATGGTGGCCAAATGCGCCGAAAACGACCCCATCCGCGTGTGGAGCGCGGGCTGCTCGACCGGCGAGGAGGCCTACACGCTGGCGATCTTGTTCCGCGAGGCGATGGAGGAGCTGGATGTCAGCCGCGATGTCAAGATCTTCGCCACCGATGTCGATAGCAACTCGGTCGAGATCGCGGGCAAGGGCGTGTTCCCGGACAGCATCGCGGACGATGTATCGCCCGAGCGCCTGAGCAAGTATTTCGTGCGGCAGGGCAACCAGTACTATATCTCCAAGGACACCCGCCGGATGATCATCTTCGCGGCGCATAATATGCTGACCGATCCGCCGTTCGGGCGGCTCGACCTGATCGTGTGCCGCAACGTCATGATCTACTTCCAGTCCGTGCTGCGGCGCAGCCTGTTCTCGGTGTTCCATATCGCGCTCAAGCAGCATGGCTATCTGTTCCTCGGCAAGAGCGAGTCGGCCAACGACTATCAGAACATCTTCAAGCCCCTCTATCTGTCGGAAAAGATCTATCTGCACAGCGGAGAGGGCAAGCTCGACAGCATCACCACCTCGACCTATGTCCGCTTCCCCGATCTGCAAGCGCCGTCGGAGCGGTCGTTCAACTTCGGCCAAAAGACCGTCATCCCGCCCGACCGGGAAAAGACCTATGCCCACTTCCTCGAGCGGCACCTGCCGCCCACGGTTGTCATCAACAACGACAACGAAGCCGTGCACTTCTACGGCACCCACGGCGACTATCTGACGCTGATGACCGGCCGCGCCTCGCTGGATTTCTTCCAGATGCTGCATCCCGACCTGCGTCTGGCGGCCTCGACCGCCATCACCCGCTGCCGGGACGAGGGCAAGACGATCACCTACACCGGCATCACGGTGGACTGCGCCAGCGGCCGCCGGGTGATCGATCTGGAGGTCGAGCCCGTGATGGATGAGTACAACGCGGACACCGGCCTGATCGCCGTGCTGTTTTTGGAGGCGTCCAACGGCATCAAGCCCGAGGGCGATGTCAAAAAATACGACGTGGACGAGACGGCCGCGCGCCGCATCGCCGACCTCGAGCGTGAGTTCAATATGTCGCAGAGCGACCTGCGGGCGACGATCCAGCGGCTGGAGACGGTCAACGGCGAGCTGCAAGCGGCCAACGAGGA
>JAUNJI010000093.1 GCA_030533295.1 Eubacteriales bacterium | reverse complement strand
CGGCGCTGTGCACGCGGCTTGAGGTGCTTGGGGGTATAGACCTCCCGTTCTCCCTTTCGCTTCATCGATGTCCATACCCCCCTTATCCGCCCGTCGGCTGCGGGCGCATCACGGCCAGCACGACCGTCCGCGCATCTGTGAACGCAGACGAGCAGGTGCTGAGCGCCAATATCTGCGGCGCGGCCACCGTGCGCAGTGCCGCCAATACGTCGCCATCGAGCACCTGTGCGTGCTGCGCCGTATAGTCCAGCAGGCCGCCGATGTCCTGCTGCCACTGTTCCGGCTGGAAGATCGCCTCCTCAGACGCGCCGACCAGCAGGCAGGCGAACACCGTCAGCGCATAGTCCTGCACGGGCGTGCGCAGCGTGCCGGTGCGGTGGCGCACGAAAAACGCGCTGTCCTCGTATCGTTCGAGGTCGCCGAACATACCGCCGTTCTCCATATGATGGCCGTACAGCAGCGCATACGGCTGCGAAAAGTCCGCCGCGTTGCGGGCATCCAGATAGATGCTGCCCGACAGCGAGAACGCGCCGTACAGGTCGGTATCGAGGTATGTCAGGTTGGTCTTGCCCTGCACGACCGGGTGATCGATCCGCGTACCGTCCAGCGTGACCCACGCCCGCACATCCGGGTTGATGGTCTGCAAGGCGGTGAAGGGCGCACCGGCTGCCGGTTTGAGCATCCGTAGCTCGGCCTGCACGGCCTCGGCGGCGGCCTCGATCTGATGATCGTCCCACAGGCCATAGACCGCATATGCGCCGCACAGGCACAGCGCCGCCGCGATCAAGACGGTCAGCGCGGTGTCCGCCACCTTCCAGATCCGATATAGCACGGCGTTCCGATCCATGACTGCTCCTCTCGCTCCCCTCTGCGCGACAGCGCCCACCGGGCGCACAGCGACGCGACCCGCCCCGTGGGCAGGATGCGCCACTTTGTGCTCAATATAGCATATCCCTGCCCAAAACGCAATAGCTTTCGGGGAAAAGGGCGGGTGGTGTCGGGGGAGGTACGGACGCCCCTATCGAGCACCTTTCCGGCTCGCAAGGACAAAAGAAAAAGGGAAACACGATACCGCGTTTCCCTTTTATTTCACTTTTCAGGCGCTTAAAAATAGGATATAGATAAGAAAAGAGCGTCGAAAGAAACCTTTCAACGCTCTTTATCTGGCGGAGAGTCAGGGATTTGAACCCTGGAGACGCTCATCACGCCTACACGATTTCCAATCGTGCGCCTTCGACCACTCAGCCAACTCTCCATGCCATTTTGCATCCTTCACACAGGACGTGATATATTATACCCGACAGACGGCATTTCGTCAAGCCCTTTTTGGGTTTTCGTCTGTTTTTTTGCAGCGCACGGGAGCGCAGGCCGATGACCCGCGCTCCCGACACGCACATGACCGCGCCAGACGCGCCGATCGATGCAAAAAACCAGACTTACTTGAAGTACCGCGCCAGCAGACCCTCGAACGCCTTGCCGTGGCGCGCCTCGTCGCGCGCCATCTCGTGCACGGTGTCGTGGATCGCGTCCAGACCCAGCTCCTTCGCCTTCTTGGCCAGCTCGAACTTGCCCGCGGTCGCGCCGTTCTCGGCGTCCACGCGCATCGCGAGGTTCTTCTTGGTCGAGTCGGTCAGCACCTCGCCCAGCAGCTCCGCGAACTTGGCCGCGTGCTCGGCCTCCTCGAAGGCAGCCTTCTCCCAGTACAGGCCGATCTCAGGATAACCCTCGCGGTGCGCTACGCGCGACATCGCCAGATACATACCGACCTCCGAGCACTCGCCCTGGAAGTTCTCGCGCAGACCCTGCATGATCTCCTCCGGCGCGCCCTGCGCGATGCCGACGATATGCTCGGCCGCCCACGTCTTTTCGCCGGACTGCTCCGTGAACTTCTCAGCCGGCGCATGGCAGATCGGGCACTCCGACGGCGCAGCGTCGCCCTCATGCACATAACCACAGATACCACAAACGAACTTTTTCATGGGTATTCTCCTCCTATACTTATATCCTTTGTTGCTTCAACGACGGAAGGAACCGATCCATCGTGATCGCGCACAGCTCGTTCCGCAGCGAGCGGTTGATCTCGCCGAACACGCGATGGAAATCACATTCCTTTCGATCGCCCACGCGGGTGCACTGGAACTCGTTGGCCAAGCAATGGTTGATCGCGATCGGCCCGTCGATGCACTCGATGATCTCGCCCAAGCTGATCTCGGAAGGATCGCGGTTGAGCTCATATCCACCCGACACCCCTTTATAGGAGCGCGTGATCCCCGACTGGGTCAGCTTGCGCAGGATCTTGAGCGCAAAGCGCAGCGTCACGCCGGTCTCCTCCGAGACCTCCTTCGCACACTGTTTTCTACCAGCCAGTGCCAGACAATACGTCACACGGATCGCATAATCCGCCTCATGTGTGATCCTCAACTCGTTCCTTCCTTTCTCTCTTTGGAACATCTTTAGTATACGCCTGTTCCGTCCGATCGTCAATAGGTTTTAGGATAAATAGAGATAAATTTTTAATTAAGACTAATTATCACTAATAGACGTTTTTCTTTTATTTCCCAATAACTATACCTAACAGGGAAAGTATATCATACTGCCGGGCGATCGTCTACCGATCGGACGATAAAAAGTTGACCGCTATGCTGTTCATTTTTTGTCATCGGGCGGCGGACAGCGAAACGCCCGGCGCGATCGTGCGCCGGGCGGATGGACGGTCACGGTATGACCGATCAGGCGGTGAACAGCTGCGCCCAATAGGCCGTCCCATCGACCACGATGTAGCCCACACCGATGGTGGTATAGCGGGCGTTGAGGATGTTGGCGCGGTGGCCGGACGAGCCCATCCACGCCTGCATCACCTGCTGCGGGCTGGACTGACCATAAGCGATGTTCTCGCCCGCCGTGCGGTAGACGACGCCCGCCGCGGTCAGCGCGGTCGAGAACGACGCGCCATTCGGCCGCGTGTGCGCGAACGAGCGCACCAGCTCTCCGGCACGCACCTGCGCGGCCTGCTGCACCTGCGCATCGACCGTCAGCGCGGGCAAGCCCTGCTTGGCGCGTTCGCCGTTGACCAGCGCGACGACCTGCGCAGCGAGGTCGGGCTGCGACGGGCGCACGGCGGGATCGGGCGCAGGCGTTACGTCCGGCGCGGGCGGCGTGTACGGCGAGGGCGTTACGTCTGGCGTGGGCGTCGTGTCGGGCGCGGGCGTCGTTTCCGGCTGCGGGACGACCGCCTGCTGCCCCATCTCGACCGTCCAGCGATCGAGCCGCCCGCCGTACAGCGGGCGTGTCAGGCGGCTGCACCAGCCGTTCCCCCGCCCCGCGCAGACGGGAGAGGCGACGCACGTCCCTGTGGCCGTGCGCCCCCAGCTCATGTGCGCCGCGCCCGCCCCGGCGGGCACCATCATGACCACCGCTAACGCGAGCGGCACCAGCTTTTTGATCTGCATATGATCGAACCTCCTTGCTTTCGTGCGGCAGACTGGGCATCGCTGCCCTCTATCCCAAAGTATAGCGGCTGTTGTCACCGTTTTGCAATGGAAATGCCCGCCACACCGTCCAGCGGCTGGCAAAATCTGACCCAAACCGGCGATCGCTGCCGCGTTTTCCAGCCTTTACCCCTGCTTTTCGATGTCATAGAGCTGGTTGAGCACCGACCAGAGCTGCGGGAAATAGCGCATGATGTTCCACACGCTCACCCCGTGCAGCCGGTATTCGCCCGCCAGCGCCAGCTTGGCGCGCACCGAGCGTGCGTCCTCGAACCAGACCTCGTGCTCGGCGCGGTCGCGCCAATAGTTGTAGTGGGGCGACTGCGCCTGCTCGTCGAAGCGGATCGGCGCACCGACCTGTATGGCCTGCTCGACCGCCTGCACGTTGCCCAGCGTCCGCGCACGCGACTGGTCGCGCACATATGGCAGCGTCCAGTCGTATCCGTAATTGGGCATACCGAGCAGCAGCTTTTCCGGCGCGACTTCGGACACCGCATAGCGCACCACCTGCGCGACCTTATCCAGCGGCGCGACCGCCATCGGCGCGGAATACGCATAGCCCCATTCATACGTCATCAGCAGCGCCCCATCCGCCGCCGCGCCCAGCGCCCGATAGTCGTGCGCCTCATACAGCAGGCCGGGCTGGTCGGCCGCCGTTTTGGGCGCGAGCGCCACCAGCACGGTCGCCCCGGACGGCGCGAGCCGCGCCCGCACCGCAGCGACGAAGTCGGCATAAGCCGCTGCATCGGCGGGCGGGATGTACTCGAAGTCGATGTCCACGCCCGCGAAACCCTGCGTTTCGATGGTCTGCGCCAAGCTGTCGAGCAGCGTCTGCTGCATCGCCGGACTTTGCAGCAGGATATGCGCCCGCTCGCCGGAAAACCGGCCGTCCTCGCCCAGCGTGGTCAGCACCAGCAGCGGCCGCGCGCCATACTGCCGCGCCATGCGCGTGAGCAGCGCGGTGTCCTGCGGCATGAGCTGTCCCCGGCTGTCGAACCCGAAGGAAAACACCGACAGATAGGTCAGATACGGCAGGGTCTTGCGCAGCACGCGCGGATCGATGTTCGGATAGGCATAGCCGTTGACCGCGAACGTGCCCAGCTTGCGCCCATACGAGAGCACGAGCGTCTGTCCCGGCCAGATGCGGTCGCTGCCGCCGAGCTGCGGGTTGTTTTGCAGCAGGTGCAGCACGGTCGTGCCCGCCTGCGCGGCGATCGAGCGCAGCGTGTCGCCCCGGTGCACGGTATAGACCGCGGTGGGCTGCGGCACGACGAGCGCCTGCCCGGGCGTCAGCCGATATGGCTCGGCCAGCTCGTTCTGTCCGATCAGCAGCGGCAGCGGCACGCCGTGCATCCGGGCGATGCGGTAGAGCGAGTCGCCCGGCTGTACGATATGGATCACCATACGAAAAACCACCTTTCTCTGCAATCTATGC
>JAUNJI010000092.1 GCA_030533295.1 Eubacteriales bacterium | reverse complement strand
CTTGAGGATCGCCGCAGCCGCACGCATATCGTCGATGCGGCCATTGGTGCACGAACCGATGATCGACTGCTGGATCTCGATGTGCCCGAGCTCGTCGATCGTCTTGGTGTTCTCCGGCAGATGCGGACACGCGACCGTCGGCTTGAGGGCGGACAGGTCGATCTCGATCTCCCGCTCATAAACAGCGTCCGGATCGGCCTCGAACACGGTGACGGGACGATCGACGCGGCCATCGATATAGGCCATCGTCTTGTCGTCCACCGGGAAGATCCCGTTCTTGGCGCCCGCCTCGATCGCCATGTTGCAGATGGTGAAGCGGTCGTCCATCGACAGCGACGCGACGCCCTCGCCCGTGAACTCCATCGACTGATAGAGCGCACCGTCCACGCCGATCATGCCGATGATGTGCAAGATCACGTCCTTGCCCGATACCCACGGGCTGAGCGTGCCCTTGAGCACGAACTTGATCGCGCTCGGCACCTTGAACCACGCCTTGCCCGTCGCCATGCCGGCGCCGAGATCGGTCGAGCCGACACCGGTCGAGAACGCGCCCAGCGCACCATAGGTGCAGGTGTGGCTATCCGCGCCGATGATCAGCTCGCCCGGCGCGGTCAGACCCTTTTCGGGCAGCAGCGCGTGCTCGACGCCCATCTCGCCGACATCGAAGAAATTGACGATACCGTGCTTCTTGGCGAACGTGCGGCACTCCAGACACTGCTCGGCCGATTTGATGTCCTTGTTCGGCGTGAAGTGATCCATCACCAGCGCGATCTTGGTGTTGTCGAACACCCGGTCGAAGCCCGCCTTTTCCAGCTCGCGGATCGCGACCGGCCCTGTGATGTCGTTGGCCAGCGTCAGATCGACGTTCGCCTCGATCAGCTGTCCCGCCGTCACCTGATCCAGACCAGCGTGCGCGGCCAGGATCTTTTGCGTCATCGTCATACCCATAACAGATACCTTCCCCCTGCCTTTAGTTGATGAAAAATTTGTTGATACCGTTGATATATGCCTTGATGGAGGCCTCGACCACGTCGGTCGAAACGCCGCGGCCGGTCAGCTGCTCGCCGCCGTCGATGCAGATCTTGACGATCGCCTCGGCCTGTGCGTCCTCGCCGTCGGTCATCGAGCGGAGCGAATAATCCTCCAGCTCGATCTCTCTGCCCACGATCTTGTTGATCGCGTGGAACGAAGCGTTGATCGGGCCGTCCGACGCCGCCGTGCGCTCGCAGATCTCATCGCCCTTGCGGACGCGGATGACCGCGGTCGAGGTGATGGTGTTGCCCGAGTTGATCACGAAGCGGTCGAGCGTATAGCGCTCCTCGCCCGAGACCGGCACCGCGCCGACCAGCGCTTCCAGATCGCGATCCTTGATGACCTTTTTCTTGTCCGCCAGTGCCTTGAACTTTTCAAAGGTCTTGTCCAGCTTCTCCTTGGTCAGCGAGTAACCCAGCTCGCGCAGGCGCTCCTCGAACGCATGGCGGCCGGAGTGCTTGCCCAGCACGATCGCGTTCTTCGGGATGCCGACCGATTCGGGCGTCATGATCTCATAGGTCTCCTTGTGCGCCAGCACGCCGTGCTGGTGGATGCCCGACTCGTGCGCGAATGCATTGGCGCCCACGATCGGCTTGGTCGGCGCGACGGCCACGCCGGTGATGGTCTGGATCATGCGGCTGGCGCGGTAGATCTGGGTGGTGTCGATGTTGCAGGCGACCCCGAAATGGTCGGCGCGGGTCTTGAGGCTCATGACGCACTCCTCCATCGAGGCGTTGCCCGCGCGCTCACCGATGCCGTTGATCGTGCACTCGATCTGGTCGATGCCGGCCTCGACACCGGCGAGCGAGTTGGCCACCGCCATGCCCAGATCATTGTGCATATGGCAGGACAGGATGACGTTTTCGATGCCCTCGGTGTGCGCCCGCAGATAGGCGATCCGCTTGGCGTATTCCTCGGGCACGATGTAGCCCACAGTGTCCGGGATATTGATGGTCGTCGCGCCTGCGCGGATCGCGGTCTCGACCGCGCGGCACAGGAAATCCGGATCGGTGCGCGTGGCGTCCTCGGCCGAGAACTCGATGTCGCCGCAATACTTCTTGGCGTAAGCCACGTTGTGCGCGATGGACTCCAGCACCTCCTCCGGCTTCATTTGCAGCTTGTACTGCATATGCAGCGGCGAGGTCGCGATGAACACATGGATCCGCGCCGACTGTGCGCGGCGGATGGCGTTCCAAGCGGCGTCGATGTCCTTTTCCACGCAGCGCGCCAGCGAGCAGATGGTGGCATCGTGCACATTGTCGGCGATGGCCGCGATCGCGGCCGCGTCACCGGGCGACGCGATGGCGAAGCCCGCCTCGATGATGTCCACCTTGAGCGCCTCGAGCTGCTTGGCGACCTCGATCTTCTCGTTCAGGTTCATGCTGCAACCGGGAGACTGCTCTCCATCGCGCAGCGTCGTGTCAAATATCCGGATCGTTCTACCCATTTCCTTGTCCTCACTTTCTGTCATGTTCGGTTTCACAGGGACAAAAAAAGCTCCGTCCCTTAATCCAATGCTAAGAGACGAAGCGCAAGCTCCGCGGTACCACTCTTTTTGCCGCACACGGCGGCCACCTCAGTGCGCATCCAACAATGCGCCGCCCCTATAACGGTGGGCATCCGTTCCTGCCTACGCGCCGATGGCCTTTCAGCGGACCGCTCCCGGGCGAGTTTCATCGTTCCCTGACGCTGCCTTGCACCAGCCAGCAGCTCTCTGTGGACAGGGGGCGCGATTACTTGACCCGTTCATCACTTTTGCGATATAGTTCTATCATAGCCCGACCGCACGCGCTTGTCAAGTCTTTTTTCGATCTTTCTGGCGTTCGCTTGCATGAGCGCCGCGAATCTGGTATAGTAAAACCATCATCGGTCGCGCGGCGTGCACCGCCATCCTGCCGTATCGCACAGAAAGGAAGGACTATCATGGAGATATTGCTCGATCTGATCCGCTCGCTCGACTACGACGCGCTCATAGAGATCGCCGCCCGCTGGCGAGGCGGCACGTCGGATGTCCTATGGACCGCGATCTCCTCTCTGGGCAACTTCGGCGCGGTGTGGATCGCGCTCGCCGTCATCCTGCTGTTTTTCCGCGCGACGCGGCGGGCGGGCGCGGCCATGCTGCTCGCGCTGCTGATCGGGCTGCTGGTCGGCAACGTGTGGATCAAGGAGTGGGTGATGCGGCCGCGTCCCTTCGTCACCCACCCCGAGCTGACCGCCCTGTTCGACCCGGGCGATCAGTGGTCGTTCCCCTCCGCGCACACGCTATCCGCCTTCGCGGCCGCGACGGCGCTGTGCTTTTTCCACCGCAAGTCCGGCGTGCTCGCGCTGGTGCTGGCCGCGCTGATCGCTTTTTCGCGGCTGTACGCCAGCGTCCACTACCCGACCGACGTGCTCGCCGGTCTGCTGCTCGGCATCGCCTGCGGGCTGGCCGCCGCTTGGCTGACCGACCGCGTGATCGACCGGCTCCATACGCTCCGCCTCAGAAAGGGTGCCTGAATGAACCAATACAAACGCCTGCTGGGCAATACCCTGATCTTCACCATCGGCACGTTCAGCTCCAAGCTGCTCGTGTTCTTCATGATGCGGTTCTATACCGGCATCCTCAGCCCGGATGAATTCGGTATCGCCGACCTCATCATCAAGACCACCAACATCCTCTATCCCATCGTGTCGGTCTCGATCGGCCAAGCGGTCATCCGCTACGGCCTGGAACGCGCGACGGACAAGCCCCGTGTGTTCACCACCGGCATCACGACCATTTTGTGCGGCTTCGTCCTGTCCATCCCCTTTAACCCCATCTTTTCGTTCATCCATCTGACCACCTCGACCGGCGCCGACATCACCATGGATCCGTACACCGGTCTGATCTATCTGTATGTGCTGACGGCCTGCCTGCAAAACTGTTGCAGCCAGTTCATCCGCTCGCAGGGCATGGTCAAGCTATATGCGGTGGACGGGATCTTCCGCACCGCGGTCACGATCGCGCTCAACGTCCTGTATCTGTCTGTGTTCCGGTGGAACATTTTCGGCTATGTGTTCTCGATCATCTGCTCGGATGCGCTGAGCACGGTCTGCCTGTTCTTCATCGCGCGGCTGTGGCGCTTCATCCAGCCGCGCTCGCTCACCCGGCACGGTTTTCGCACCATGATCTCCTATGCGCTGCCGCTCGTCCCGGCGCAGATCCTGGTGTTCCTGATCGGCTACATCAGCCAGTTCATGCTGGGCAACATGGCGAGCACGGCGGTCTCCGGCCTCTATTCCGCCGCCTACCGCATCCCGACCATGATCACGCTGGTCGCCTCGATCTTCATCGACGCATGGCAGCTCTCCAGCATCAACGACAACACCCGTGAGGAGCAGATCACGTTCTTCTCCAACGTGGGCAATATGTTCGCCAGCATCGTGCTGCTGATCGCCTCAGGCGCGATCATGTGCGCCAAGCTGGCGATCTCGATCCTGACCGACCCCGCGTATTTCTCCGCGTGGACGTATGTGCCGCTCTTGGCGCTGTCTGCCTCGTTCTCCTGCCTATCCAGCTTCCAGAACAGCATCTACACGCTGGAAAAGCAGACCTTCCGCTCCTTCCTGAGCACGGCCTTCACCGCCATCATCAATATCGGGCTCAACCTGCTGCTCATCCCGCACATCGCCGGCATGGGCGCGGCGATCTCCGCGCTCGTGAGCTACGGTTTCCTGTTCCTCTATCGCGCGTGGGACACCCGCCGCCTGCTGCCGGTGCATTGGAAGCGCCGCCGGATGCTCGTCACCATCGCCCTGACCGCCTTGCAGGCCATGCTGATGCTGCTCGAGCCGCCGCTCTGGCCGCTCTGGCAGGGCATCCTGTTCGGTCTGGTGTTCCTGCTCAACTGCCGCGAGCTGCTCACCGGCGTCAACAAGCTGCTGCGCCGCGCTTGATCGCTCCGACCCGATAAAAAAGGGAGCTGCACGTTTATGTCCGGCCTCATAAGGACAACTACAAATTTTAAGGATAGGCAGGTGTTGCA
>JAUNJI010000015.1 GCA_030533295.1 Eubacteriales bacterium | reverse complement strand
TATACTATTTTTGTATTTCGTTTTGGAGGAACTGCCGTGCATAAAAAAATGGAAGCGATCTTGTCCCGCGTGCAAAAGCCGGCGCGTTACGTCGGCGGCGAGTGGGGCTCGGTGACGAAGGATAAGGCAACGGTCGATCTGCGCTTTGCGTTTTGCTTTCCGGATACGTATGAAGTCGCCATGTCCCATCTCGGCTCGCGGATCCTATATGGGCTGCTCAACGATCAAAAGGGCATCTGGTGTGAGCGCGTGTGTGCACCGTGGATCGATATGGAGGCCGAGATGCGGCAGGCCGGGATCCCGCTCTACGGCCTGGAGAGCGGCGATCCACTCTATGCGTTCGACATCATCGCCTTCACGCTGCAATATGAGCTCTCCTTTAGCAATATCTTGAATATGCTCGATCTCGGCGGCGTGCCGGTGCTGGCGAGCGAGCGCACCGGCCTCGAGCATATCGTGGCCTGCGGCGGCCCCTGCGCCTATAACCCCGAACCGCTCGTGGATTTCGTCGATCTGTTCATGATCGGCGACGGCGAGGAGATCATCCTCGATCTGACCGATCTGTACCGCAAGGCCAAGCGCGAGCGCTGGAGCAAGCAGGACTTTCTGATCGCAGCAGCGCAGATCGAGGGGATGTACGTGCCCTCGCTCTACGAGGTCAGATACCATGAGGACGGCACGATCGATCGGGTGACGCCCACGCACGGCGCGCCCGCCAAGGTCGAAAAACGCATCGTCTGCGATCTGGATACCATGTATTATCCGAGCTCCTTCGTCGTGCCCTCGACCGACATCGTGTTCGACCGCGCTATGGTCGAGCTGTTCCGCGGCTGTCCGCGTGGCTGCCGCTTCTGTCAGGCCGGACATACCTATCGTCCGCTGCGCACCAAGTCCAAGGAGGTGCTGCTCCAGCAGGCAGAGGCCGTGCTCAAGAACTCGGGCTATGAGGAGATCTCGCTCTCCTCGCTGTCCACCAGCGATTACGGCGACTTGTCCAATCTGACCGCGTGTATGCTCGACTACTGCGAGCCGCGTCACATCAGCTTGTCGCTGCCCTCGCTGCGTGCGGACAGCTTTAGCGCCGAACTGATGCAGCGCGTGCAAAAGACCCGCAAGAGCGGCCTGACCTTCGCGTGCGAGGCGGGCACGCAGCGCCTGCGCGATGTCATCAATAAGAATATCCGCGAGGAGGATGTGCTCCACGCCTGCGAGATCGCCTTTCAAGGCGGCTGGAACAACGTCAAGCTATATTTCATGACTGGCCTGCCGACCGAGACCGAGGAGGATCTAGACGGCATCGCGGAGATCTGCAAAAAAGTGGCCTACTGTTGGCGCATGAACACGAACAACCGCGCACGCGGCGTGCGCATCACCGCCTCGGCCTCCTGCTTCGTGCCCAAGCCGCAGACCCCGTTCCAGTGGGATGCGCAGGACACGCTCGAGCAGTTCCGCGCCAAGCAGGCGCATATGAAGGTCATCATGAAGACCAAAAACGTCACCTATAACTGGCACGATGCCGAGACCTCGGTGCTCGAGGGCGTGATCGCCCGCGGCGACCGGCGACAGGGCAAGGCCATCCTGCTGGCGTGGCAACGCGGCTGCAAGATGGACGGCTGGGATCAGTGCTTCGATTATCAAAAGTGGATGCAGGCCTTTGCCGACTGCGGGCTCGATCCGGCGTTCTATGCCTCCCGGCAACGTCCGCTGGACGAGGTGTTCCCGTGGGATCACATCGGCTGCGGCACGCGCAAAGAGCATCTCAAGCGCGAATGGGAGCTGTCCCGCAAGGCGGCGATCACGCCGGACTGTATGCAAAAATGCGTGGGATGCGGCGCGAACGCGCTGCTGAAGGGAGGCGCTTGCCATGTTTAAGGCGCGGATGCGGTTCGCCAAGGAAGGGCGCGCCAAGTACATCTCTCACCTCGACCTGATGCACACCATGCAGCGTTCGATGGCGCGTTGCCAGATGCCGCTGTGGTTCACCGAAGGTTTCAACCAGCACGCCTATGTGTCGGTCGCGCTGCCGCTCTCGACCGGATATTCGGGAGAGTGTGAGTTTTTGGACTTCAACATCACCTCAGAGGCCGTACCGGAAAACGCTGTCGAGGCGCTCAATGACGTGTTCCCCGAGGGACTGCGTGCGATCGAGATCTATCCGCTCGCAGACGGCGGCATGAAGGTCGGCGCGATCGCATGGTCGCAGTATCGCATCACGTGGGGCTTCGAGGGCGCTGTGCCTGTCGGCTTCACGGCGGCAGTGCGAGCGCTGTTCCGCCGCCCGGTGGTCGAGATCGTCAAGCGCTCCAAGCGTGGCGAAAAAACGGTCGATATGAAGGATCTGATGCGCGATCTGACCATCACAGAACGAGAAGACGAGGTGATCGCCGTCGTCACCACCGCTGCCGGTAACGATAATCTGAGCCCGGAATACCTGACAAGGGCGATCGGGCAGTATCTGCCGCAGTACGAGATCCCGTTCAGCGCTTATCACCGCCTGAATGTGTTCACCGCAGACGGCACCCCATTCCGATAAGAGGAGGCAAACGATGCCCACCCCAGTTACCATTTCTGAAAACGAGCTGCGTGAGCAGTTCACTTATATCGATGCGATCGCCGGATCGATCCGGGACAAGCGACCGCGTGCCTATACGCACACCTTTGGCTGTCAGCAGAACGAGGCGGATACCGAGCGCATCCGCGGTATGCTGCACCAGATGGGCTATGAGATGACCGATAACACCGAGGACGCCGATCTGGTCTTGTTCAACACCTGCGCGGTGCGCGAGCACGCAGAGGATCGGGCGTTCGGTAATGTCGGTGCGCTCCGGCAGCTGAAAAAGCGCCGCCCGGAGGTCATCATCGCGCTGTGCGGCTGCATGGTGCAGCAAGACAAAAATGTAGAGAAGATCAAGAAAAGCTATCCATACGTCAGCCTGCTGTTCGGCACGCACGCGCTGTGGCGGTTCCCGTCGCTGCTGTACCGCGTGCTCAGCGGAGAAAAGCGCGTATTCGACATCGGCGGTACGGACGACATCGCCGAAGGACTGCCGGTGCTGCGCGGCCAAGGCGCGAAGGCGTGGCTGTCCATCATGTACGGCTGCAACAACTTCTGTACGTATTGTATCGTGCCCTATGTGCGCGGGCGGGAACGCAGTCGCCGTCCGGAGGAGATCGAGGCCGAGCTGCGCGAGCTGGTCGCAGCGGGCTATAAGGAGATCACGCTGCTCGGTCAAAACGTCAACTCGTATGGCAAGGATCTGGCGCTCGATCTGGATTTTTCCGATCTGCTGCGGCGGCTGAACGCGGTGCCCGGCGATTTCTGGCTGCGTTTTATGACGAGCCATCCCAAGGATGCCAGCCCGCGCCTGTTCGACGCGATGGCGGAATGTGACAAAGTCGCAAAGCAGCTCCATCTGCCGTTCCAGTCGGGCAGCGATACGATCTTGCACCGCATGAACCGCGGCTATACAGCAGGGGAGTACCGGGCGCTGATCGCAGATGCCCGCGCGAAGATGCCCGCGATCACATTGTCGAGCGACATCATCGTCGGCTTCCCCGGCGAGACCGAGGCGGACTTCGAGCAGACGCTCGCGCTGGTCGAGCAGACCGAGTTCGATCTGCTGTTCACCTTCCTGTACTCGCCGCGCAGCGGCACACCGGCAGCTTCCTATGAGGATGATGCCACGCCGGCTGAAAAGCAAGCGCGATTCGAGCGGTTGCTCCGCGCACAGGATGCGATCGTCGAGCGCAAGCAGGCGGCCTATCAGGGCAAGCGCCTGCGTCTGCTGGTCGATGGCATGGCCAAGGGGCCGGACTATCCCTTCACCGCCCGCACCGAGGGCAATCTGCTGGTGTGTGTGCGCGGAGAAGGGCTGCAGATCGGCGACTTCATCGAAGCGGAGATCGAAAAGACCACGCTGCGCTGTCTATTCGCGCGCAAGCTGTGATACATAGAAAGAAGAACGGACTATGGGACGCAGACAGGATGCGCTTTTTGCGCGGCTGCAAGCATCGCTCCCGGCGCTAGAGCCCCTCGAACTGCTGCCCGCTGATGCAGCGGATGCACATTTCTGCACGCCCTGCGGCGCACGGCTGCTGGCGCGGATCGGGGTAGACGGCGTACATTTTTGCGATGTACCGGCCTACGGAGATACGGTCTTTGCGGTCTCTCCGATGGGGGAGACGCCGTATGTGTGCGCGGTCGCAGACGATCTGACCGATCTGCTGCGCGAGGTGCTCTCGTGCGGCAGCGTGAGCGCCGTTGAGCAGCTCGCTTGGATGGACGCGGCGCGGGCGCACGACTTTTTGCGGTTCGACCGCATCCTGCGGTGCGGCGGCACGCCGGAGGAGTTGGATGCCGCCTGCCGCTGGTTCGGCATGGACACAGAAATGGCCGCACCGGATGTCACGTTCCAAGCTGCGCACCGGCACGCGCTGGACACCCTGCGCACCGCCTTCGACCTGACGCCGATCGAAGATGTGTATGCGCATATCCAGTCGGTGCGGGGCAAACACGACCTCGGTGCGCTGCGCTTTTCCGAGGGATATGAGGAACTGACCGGTAAATAGAGATGACCGCTGGCAGGAGGATGGATATGGCTGAGCTCACGCCCATGATGAAGCAGTATTTCGAGATCAAAAACAAAAATAAGGACTACATCCTGTTCTATCGTCTGGGCGATTTTTACGAGATGTTTTTCGATGATGCGCTGCTGGTCTCCCGCGAGCTCGAGCTGACGCTGACCGGCCGCGACTGCGGTCTGGAGGAGCGTGCGCCCATGTGCGGCGTGCCGTACCACAGCGCCGAAGGCTATATCGCCAAGCTGGTGCGTAAGGGATACCGGATCGCCATCTGCGAGCAGATGGAAGATCCCAAATCGGCCAAGGGACTGGTCAAGCGCGAGATCATTCGCCGCGTCACGCCGGGCACCGTGGTCGAAGCCTCCATGCTGGACGAGGATCGCAACAACTTTCTTGGCTGCGTGTTCGGCGGTTCGGACGGTATCGGCGTATGCTTCGCCGACATCACCACAGGCGAGGTGTATGCCACCGGGTCGGAGCACTGGCAAGATGCCATCAACGAACTCAGTCGCTTCGCACCTCGCGAGGTGCTGGTCGGCGGCACAGCGGCGACCTCGGATAGCCTTACGACGTTCTTGAAAGAACGACTGGAGGCGCTGGTCGAGCCGATACCGGCCGAGAGCTTCGACACGGCACACGCGATGACACAGATCGAGCAGTACCTCCACGTGGAGGACTTCGCTGCCGCAGGGCTGACCGATCTGCCGCAGGCTGTACGATGCTTGGGCGGTCTGCTCGATCATCTGGAGCAGACCCAACGCGCTTGTCTCGCCGCGCTCGACCGTGTACAGGTCTATCATCAGGGGCAGTATATGGAGATCGATCCGACTGCGCGTCATGATCTGGAGCTGTGCGAGACGCTGCGCACCAAAGAGAAAAAAGGAACGCTGCTGTGGGTGCTCGACCGCACACACACTGCGATGGGCTCGCGGCTGATCCGCCAGTGGATCGAAAAGCCGCTCTACGATCCCTTGCACATCGTGCGCCGTCAGCAGGCGGTGGCTGCGCTGTGCGATGACGTGATCGCCCGCACCGCATTGGGCGATGCGCTCAAGCAGATGTTCGACATCGAGCGTCTGATCGGTCGCGTCACCTATGGCACGGCGAACGGCCGCGACCTGCGTGCGCTGGCTGCTGCGATCGCTCATCTCCCTGAGATCCATGCACAGGCGGCGCTGTTCGGCGCGGCCATGCTGCGTGAGTTGACCGGCAAGATCGATCTGCTCGAGGACATCCGCCTGCTGATCGAGCACGCCATCGTGGACGAGCCGCCTGTTTCGATACGAGAGGGCGGGCTGATTCGAGCGGGTCACCACGAGGAGGTCGATGCGCTGCGCGACCTCGCCTCGGGCGGCAAGAGCAAGATCGCAGCTATCGAGCAAAGGGAGCGCGAACAGACCGGCATCAGCAAGCTCAAGATCGGCTATAACCGCGTGTTCGGCTACTATATCGAGGTCAGCAAGGCCAATGCCGCGTTGGTGCCCGCGCATTATGTCCGCAAGCAGACATTGGCCAACGTAGAGCGCTATATCACCGAGGAGCTCAAGCAGCTCGAGGGCACCGTGCTCGGTGCGCAGGAACGCCTGACAGCGCTGGAATACGATGTGTTCCTTTCGGTACGCGACCAGATCGCCGCCGAGGTGCACCGCGTGCAGCGGACGGCACAGGCTGTCGCTGCGCTCGATGTGCTGTGTGCGCTGGCAGATGTGGCCTGCGATAGCAACTACACCTGTCCGGTGGTGGATTTTTCCGACCGGATTGAGATCCGGGACGGCAGACACCCGGTGGTGGAAAAAATGCTGGCGGACAGTCTGTTCATCCCGAACGACACCGTGCTCGACCGCGCGGATGACCGCGTGGCGATCATCACCGGGCCGAATATGGCAGGCAAGTCCACCTATATGCGTCAGGTGGCGCTCATCACGATCATGGCGCAGATCGGCTCGTTCGTGCCGGCATCCTCCGCGCATATCGGCGTGGCCGATCGGGTGTTCACCCGCGTCGGCGCGTCGGACGATCTGACGAGCGGCCGCTCCACCTTCATGGTGGAGATGAGCGAGGTCGCAGAGATCCTCCAACACGCGACCAAATCCAGCCTGCTGATCTTGGATGAGATCGGTCGCGGCACATCGACCTATGACGGCATGAGCATCGCCCGCGCAGTGATCGAATATGTGGCGAACAAGCGCCACATCGGTGCACGTGCGCTGGTCTCCACGCACTATCACGAGCTGACTGTGCTCGAGCAGATGGTAGACGGCGTGAAAAACTACAACATCGCGGTCAAAAAGCGCGGGGACGACATCACCTTCTTGCGCAAGATCGTGCGCGGCAGCGCGGACGACAGCTATGGCATCGAGGTCGCCAAGCTGGCGGGCGTACCAGATCCCGTCATCAAACGCGCCAAAGCCGTGTTAGCCGATCTGGAAACATCCGCGCCGCGCCCCGCGCTGCACGCGCTGGACACCGAGCAGGACGATGTGCCGCAGATCACGATCGACAGCCTGTCAGGCGACGTGGTCGCCGAGCGGCTGCGCGCTTTGCAGGTGGACATCATGACACCGATCGAAGCGCTCAATGCGCTATACGAACTCAAAAAGCTGGTGTAAGGAGGGCGCTCTCGTGGAGGAAACGCGGATGAAGTGCCTGCGCTGCGGCGCGGAGATGGTCAACGCTGGGATCGAGACGCTCCAGCTGGGGCAGACCGGCTGGATCTTGGGCGATCTGCCCAACCTGCTCGCGGGTGGAGCAGAGGTCGATATCTGGATGTGCCCCGTCTGCCGCAAGCTGGAATTTTTCAGCACAGCCGCGCCAGAACCCTCTTTGCCGCAAAAGACCTGCCCACGCTGCGGCAAGGTACATGACTTTGACCATCCCAAATGCCCGTTCTGCGGATTCGACTACTATGCGCGACCCTAAGCAGCAGGAAAGGAACGATACATGACGATCATCCATGAATTATCCCCGCACCTCGCCGACCTGATCGCGGCGGGCGAGGTGGTCGAGCGGCCGGCCTCGGTCGCCAAGGAACTGATCGAGAACGCGATCGACGCGGGGGCGACCCGCATCACGGTGGAGATCGAACACGGCGGCGTGACCTATCTGCGCATCGCAGACGATGGCTGCGGGATGTCGGCCGAGGACGCACCTGTGGCGTTCCGCCGCCATGCGACCAGCAAGCTGCGCACCGAGGACGACCTGACCGCGATCGGCACGCTGGGCTTTCGCGGTGAAGCGTTGGCGGCGATCTCGTCGGTCACGCGCATCGACCTGTTCACCCGCCCATGTGGCGCGATCGCCGGACGGCACCTGCATCTGGAGGCAGGCGAGATCGAACAGAACGAGGAAGCAGGCTGCCCGGAGGGAACGACCATTATCGTGCGCGACCTGTTCTACAATACGCCCGCACGCATGAAATTCCTCAAAAAGGACTTCACTGAGGCAGGCTATGTCCTCGGCGTCGTGCAGCACGCTGCGCTCTCTCACCCGGAGATCGCCTTCGTGCTCATTCGAGACGGTAAACAGGTGTTTTCGACCGACGGCAAGGGCAAGTTGATCACACCGGTGTTCGCGGTGTTCGGCAAGGAGATGACCGCGGACATGATCGAGGTGCCGCGCACCGAGCGCAACGGTATGACCGTATACGGTCATATCGTCAAGCCCCATGCCGGGCGCTCCAACCGCTCGATGCAGCACTTTTTCGTCAACGGGCGCTATGTCAAGAGTCGGCTGATGCAGGCCGCGCTCGAGGAAGCCTACCGGAACGCCATCATCACCGGCAAATATCCTTCGGGCGCAGTATTCCTCGAGGTGCCGCTCGTTTCAGTCGATGTCAACGTGCACCCGGCTAAGACCGAGGTCAAATTCTCGCAGGACAAGCCTGTGTTTGAAGCGATATACGCAGCCTGCAAAAACGCACTGATGGCGCACGACAATATGCCGCACCTGGCGCACAAGGTGCATCCCGCATCAGCACCGCGTCCGGAGCCGCCCGTCGGTGAGCAGCAACGCTTCGCAGTGCCGCATCCGGCCTCCGTGGCATCTGACACGCCGGCCAAAACGGCGGAGCCGCCTGCGCTGGAGGATTTTCTGGTCGCAGTACCGCCGCGTGCCGTGCGTCCGCGTCCGTCCGGCGGGGCGATCGCTGCGCCGCGCATCTTGCAGCAGGGGGAGGGGATAGAGGCACCATCTCGCCCTGCGTTCCTGCCGCCTAAGGCAGAAAATCCTGTGCCATCGATGGCGCATGAGCCTCGTGTGTCGGGATCTGCGATGCGACCTGCGCCGCCAGCAGAGCAGCCAGCAGCACCCGCGTCGCGGCTCGAGCCGCTGGACAGCGGTGCGCGGGTGATCGGCGAGTGCTTTCAGACCTACTTGATCGCAGAGGACAAGGACGGCCTGATCTTGATCGATAAGCACGCCGCCTACGAACGTATCCTGTTCAACAAGCTGCGCGCTGAGACCGAGATACCCCAGCAAGAGCTGCTCACACCTGTCGTGGTCGAGCTGACCGGCGAGGAGGCGGCTGCCGTACAAATGCGACTCGATGAGATCCGCCAAGCCGGGTTCTCGATCGACACCTTCGGCGAAAACAGCTTCGCCGTGCGCAGCGTGCCGGCCTATCTGGATAGCGCGGATGTGCCCAGCGTGATCAGCGAGCTGGCCGAAAAGGCCATGCACAGCCGCGCTACTGTGCCCGACCGACTGGACGACCTGATCCACACGGTGGCCTGCAAGGCGGCGATCAAGGCTGGGCGTTCGACCAGCCTGACCGAGCTGCAAGACCTGTGCGACCGCGTGCTGACCGATGAAAATGTCCGCTCTTGCCCACACGGCAGGCCGACCACGGTGCGGCTGACCAAATATGAATTGGACAAATTGTTCAAGCGCGTCGATCAGTAAAGGAGGGAGCCGATGCAAGACCGTTTGATCTGTATCTGCGGGCCGACAGCGAGCGGCAAGACCGCGTTATCGGTCGCGCTGGCACAAAAGCTGCACACCGAGATCATCTCGGCAGATTCCATGCAGATCTATCGCGGCATGGACATCGGCACGGCCAAGCCGACGCCTGCGGAGCGGCAGGGCGTACCGCACCATCTGATCGATGTCTGCGCGCCTGATGCGCCGTTCTCTGTGGCGCGATATGTCGAGTTGGCCGATGCGGCGGCACAGAACATCCTGTCGCGCGGCATGGTACCGCTGGTAGCAGGCGGCACGGGACTATATATGGACGCACTGATCGAATGTAGCACCTTTTCGGGCGACGAATCCGATCACGCGGTGCGCGAAAAATACCAGCGCATGGCAGTCGAACAGGGGAAGGAGGCGGTGCACGCCTGTCTCGCGGCGGTCGATCGCGAGAGCGCTGCGCGATTGCACCCCAACGACCTCAAGCGAGTGATCCGAGCGCTCGAGGTCTATGAACAGACCGGGATGACGATCGGCGCATTCAACCGGCTGCACAAGCGCCCTGCGCCCAAGTATCGAGCGACCAAGATCGGCGTATGTCCGACCGATCGGCAGACGCTGTACGAGCGCATCGATCGCCGCGTCGATCAGATGCTGGACGACGGCCTTATCGAGGAAACGCAGCGCCTGCTGCGCAGCGGTCTGCTCACCGGCACAGCAGCACAGGCGATCGGCTACAAGGAGCTGACCGCCTATCTGCAAGGGCAGGCTCCGCTGGCGGACTGTGTCGAGCTGCTCAAACGCCGCAGCCGAAATTATGCCAAACGGCAGCTGACTTGGTTGAAAAGGGATGACAGCATCCACTGGATCTATTATAATAAAGACGAAGCGCTGCCGCACCTCTTGCAGGAAGCGACAGATCATCTGCAACGCACGGTGTACAATGGATTCCATAATTTGTAAATTTTAGGAGGAGTCATCGTGCGTAACGAGATCAATTTGCAGGACCGGATGCTGGGTACACTGCGCCAGCAGGAGCAGCTCATCACAGTATTCCTGACCAACGGCTTCCAGATGCGCGGCATCGTCCGCGGCTACGACAGCTTCGTAGTCATTTTGGAGAGCAACGGCAAACAACAGATGATCTATAAACACGCCATATCCACGCTGATACCGCAGCGGCACGTCGAGCTGCACAGCGCAAGAGAGGAGCGTGCAGCGGAATGAGGATACACGAGGTCGGAAATGGAACAGCGAAACCAACACAGATCCAAAAAACGAAAAAAATCGAATAATCGCTTGGCGTTCATCGCGGTGGCCGCGGTGCTCGCACTTTACTTAGGCGGCCGGATCGTCTCCGCCTTCGACCTGACCTATGAGACGACGCCCGCTGTGCACGTCGATGTGAACGACAGCTTTTCGGCTGTCGGCTGGTTTTTCCGTGATGAGATACCGGTCGCACGCAACACGGCGGGCGGGGCGGTCAAGCATATCGCGTACAGCGGCGAGCGCGTGCAAAAGGACGCGCCGCTGGCAGCGGTCTACACTGACGAGGCAGCACTGGTGCTCAGCCGGGAACTCGCGCCGCTGGAAAATCGGATCGCACTGCTGGACACAGCCTTGCAGACCGAGGGGGACAGCTCGGATGCGGCCAAGCTCGACCGAATGGTCATCCTCGGCCTGCAACAGCTCGCCACACGGACGAAGGCCGGAGCCGGTCCTGCGATCGCCAACGCGGCCTCATCTCTGCGCACGTTATCGCTGCGCAGGGCAGCGGGCGAGCTGGATACCGGCGCTGTCGCAGCCGAGCGCAGCGCCTTGGTCGCCGAGCAGAGCAGTCTGGAGCGTCAACTCGCGGGGCGGTCGGTGCAGCTCACCGCGCCTTCCTCGGGATACTATTCCGAGGTCGTGGACGGCTATGAATCCGTGCTGACGCCCGACGCGCTCCGCGACCTCTCGTTGGAGACGTTCCGCCGATCGACCGCCGATGCCAAGGCCGTCGATGATGGCCGGATGCTGGGCAAGATCATCCAAGGATTCCGCTGGTATCTGGTCGCAGAGATCCCGGTGGAGCAGGCGAGCACTCTGCGTGTCGGTCAGCAGCTCCGCGTGAATTTCACAGCGGCATCGCTCGAAGCGCCTGTCACCGTTGATCAGATCGTCGAGGAGCGCAACAGTGAGACGGCTTTGCTCGTGCTCGAGGGCACGACGTTCAACAGCGAGATGGTCTCTATGCGCGAGCAGCCGATCGAGATCATCCGCGCGACCTATTCCGGACTGCGCGTGCCCAAGGAGGCTGTGCGCGTGATGGATCATACGGATAGCGAGGGCAAGGTCACGTCGCAGACAGGCGTGTTCATCCTAAGCGGTTCGTTCTCCAAGTTCAAGATCATCCATACCCTGTATGAAGCGGACAAGTACTATGTCGTAGAACAGAGCGCGACCAATGCGGATATGCTGGTCGAGCAAGATCAGATCGTGGTGCGGGGCAGGAACCTGCAAAATAATATGGTGGTGAATACATGATGAATGAGTCGGAAAAGATGGTATTGCGTGATCGGATCTTGCGCGTACAGGAGCGGATCGTCCGGGCGGCACAGGCTGCGGGACGCGATCCGCAGGAGATCACGCTGGTCGCTGCGACCAAGATGAACGACGCTGCGCGTGTACGCGCCGCGATCGAAAACGGGATCCGGGTATGCGGCGAGAACCGCGTACAGGAATTGCTCGAAAAATACGAGCAGGACGCCTATCAGGGCGCCGATCTGCAATTCATCGGCACGTTGCAGACCAATAAGGTGAAATACCTGATCGGCAAGGTATCGCTGATTCAGTCGGTCGGCTCGATCCGTTTGGGCGAGGCGATCGCCAAGGAGGCCGCCAAGCGCGGCGTGCGGCAGGACATCCTGCTCGAAGTGAATATCGGCAGGGAAGCGGCGAAAAGCGGTCTGCCGCCCGAGACGCTGGAGGAAGCGATCGCGCAGCTGCGCGAATATCCGTCGCTGTGCATCCGCGGGTTGATGGCGATCCCGCCGGTGGCCGATGAAACCTCGAAAAATTTTGGCTATTTTAGTGAAATGCATCAAGTATTTGTTGACAATTTGACGAAAAAATACGATAATGTAAATATGGATCATTTATCGATGGGAATGACGAATGATTTTGAAACTGCGATCGCGTGCGGCGCGACCATGATCCGCGTTGGTACGGCGATATTCGGCGCACGGCCTTATCCGGCCGCTACGCCTTAAAACATAAGGAGGAACTTGCCATGGGTTCGATCAAAGGCTTTATCGATTGGGTAAAGGGTGAAGACGAAGAAGAGATCCCCCGCCAGCGCAATGAAGAGCCTGTGATGAGCAGCGGTGCGCCATCGGCCTATGAGCGGTCTTACGACCGCGACCGCGCTTACGAGCGGTCGTATGAGAGCGCAGCCGCAGATACATCTGCGTCCCGCCGCAGCAACAAGGTGGTCAACATCCACGCGACGACCCAGCTCGCAGTGGTGTTGGTCAAGCCGGATCGCTTCGAGAACGCAGCCGAGATCGCCGACCACCTCAAGGACAAGCGCACGGTCGTGCTCAATCTGGAGCAGACCAACAAGGACATCGCGCGTCGTCTGGTGGATTTTCTCAGCGGCGTCGCATATGCCAACGAGGGCAAGATCAAAAAGGTCGCCAACAGCACGTATATCATCACCCCGTACAATGTGGACATCATGGGCGATCTGATCGACGAGCTGGAGAGCAGCGGGATGTATTTCTGAGGGCTGCGGGACAGTGAATACGACCATGATCTATATCGTGCTCAAGCTGCTGCGCATACTGGAATTTCTGTTTTTCGCCCGCGCTGTCATGAGCTGGTTCGTGCAGGGGAGCGAGTCGAAGGTCTATGAGTTCCTTTGTCTGGTGACAGAGCCGCTGATCCAGCCCTTCCGTGCTCTGCTCAGCCGGATCGATGCGCTGCGCGGCAGCCCATTCGATCTTTCGTTCATGCTGGCATTTTTCGTGCTGATCATGCTGCAGCAGATCTTGTATATGCTTTGAGCCTGCCGCTGTTCGTCGGCAGACGAAAGTGGTCGGGTACAACCCGACCTTTTTCCCGTAAGAAAGACAACGACCAAATGGAGGGGATCGCTATGACGGTGCAGGAAATACAGGAGATCGGCTTTGAAAAAGCCGTTTTCGGCGGATATGATATGAAATCGGTCGATACGTTCCTGGAACGTGTCGCTGAGGAATTCGCGACGATGCAAAAGGAGAACGCGGCTCTCAAAGCGAAAATGAAGGTCGTGGTGGAAAAGGTCGAGGAGTATCGCGGCCGCGAGAGCAACATGGGACGTGTGCTCAACATCGCGGAGGAGACGCTCGACCGCGCCAAACAGGAGGCGGACGGCATGATCGCTGCAGCCAAGAAGGAGGCCGAGGGGATCCTCGCCACGGCCAAGAGCGAGGCAGCCGACCGGCTCAAGACCACGCAGGCAGAGATCGATGCCGAAACCGCTAAGCTGGAGACCGCACGCAAGACCACGATCGAGTTCATCGCACGGGTCTCCTCGGTCTATCAGGCACAGGCCAAGGCGTTGGTCGAGCTGGCTAAGGCAGAAAAGCTGGTGCACCAGTCGGAACCGACCGGTCAACCGGCCGCCGCGCCGCAGCAGGTGGCACAGCCCACCGCACAAGCGCCTGCCACACCACAGCAGGACGAGCCTGCCGAGGCAGCGCCGGCGCAAGCAGACGCGCCGGTGGAGGACGCGACCCGTAAGTTCGATTTCGGTGAACTGAAATTCGGCGCGGACTATGACCCCAAACAGTAAAGTAACGAGCGAAAGGACGGAACACTGCACCATGCAGCAGGATTACAACAACACGATCAATCTACCAAAGACGGAATTTCCGATGCGGGCAGGTTTGCCTAAGCGCGAGCCGGGCTTTCTGGAAAACTGGGAACAAGCCGACCTGTATCATGAGCTGATGAAAAAGAACGAGGGCAAGCCGCTGTTCATCTTGCACGACGGCCCTCCGTATGCCAATGGCAACCTGCATATGGGTCATGCGCTCAATAAGATCCTCAAGGATTTTATCCTGCGTTCGCGCAATATGCTGGGCTATCAGGCGCCGTATGTCCCGGGCTGGGATACGCACGGCCTTCCGATCGAGCGTCAGGCGATCCAGGCCTATGGCATGGATCGCGACAAGGTGTCCACCGCCGAGTTCCGCTCCAAGTGTGAGGAATTCGCGCGCAAGCACGTCGATACCCAGCGCACGCAGTTCAAGCGTCTGGGCGTGATCGGCGACTGGGATCGTCCCTATCTGACGCTGACACACGACTATGAGGCGACCCAGATCGAGATCTTCGGCGAGATGGCCAAAAAGGGCTATATCTACAAGGGCATGAAGCCGGTCTACTGGTGTCCGCACGATGAGACGGCACTGGCTGAAGCAGAGATCGAGTATCAGGACGAGCCGTGCTCCTCTATCTATGTCAAGTTCCGCGTGACCGATGACAAGGGCGGCAAGCTGTCCTCGATCGCAGGCTCGTTGGACAATATCTACTTCGTGATCTGGACCACGACCACGTGGACCATCCCGGGCAACCTTGCGATCTCGGTCAATCCGGCGTATGAGTACGATCTGGTCAAGGTCCCGTCGGGCGAAGTCTATGTGCTCGCCAAGGAATTGGTCGCGTCTGTGATGCAGACGGCCAAGATCGACACATGGGAAACGCTGGGCACGCTGTACGGCTCGGATCTCGAGCTGATGCGCACTAAGCATCCGGTCATGGATCGTGAGAGCCTGCTGATCTGCGGCGATCACGTCACGTTGGATGCTGGTACCGGCTGCGTCCACACGGCGCCCGGCTTCGGTGCAGACGACTTCATCGTTTGCCAGAAGTATGATCTGCCGATCACCGTTCCGGTCGATGGCAAGGGCATGACGACCGCGGAGGCCGGCAAGTACGCGCATATGTACTACGAGGACTCCTCGTCGGTCATCCTCGAGGATCTCAAGGCCTGCGGCGCACTGCTCGCGATCGAGGAGATCGTGCATAGCTATCCGCACTGCTGGCGCTGCAAGCATCCGATCATCTTCCGCACGACCGAGCAGTGGTTCTGTTCGGTAGATGCGCTCAAGGATGACGCAGTAAAGGCCTGCGAAAACATCCAGTGGATCCCCGCATGGGGCGAGGAGCGTATGACCTCGATGATCCGCGAGCGCTCGGACTGGTGCATCTCCCGTCAGCGCGTGTGGGGCGTACCGATCCCGATCTTCACCTGTAAAAAGTGCGGCAAGCCACTGATCAATGAGCAGACCATCCAGATCGTCGCCGATTTGTTCCGCGAAAAGGGCTCGAATGCGTGGTTCGACCTCGATCCGTCCGAGATCCTGCCCGCAGACATCCGCTGCGCGTGCGGACACAGCGAATTCGACAAGGAGACCGACACCATGGACGTGTGGTTCGACTCCGGCTCGTCGTGGCGTGCGGTCATCGAGGCGCGAGAGGGTCAGCCCACGCCGGTCGATGTCTATCTCGAAGGCAACGACCAGTATCGCGGCTGGTTCCAGTCGTCCATGCTGACCTCGATCGCCACACAGGGCAAGGCGCCGTACAAAACGGTCATCACCCACGGTATGATCGTCGATGAGGAACGCCAGAAGATGTCCAAGTCGCGCGGCAACGGTATCTCGCCGGACGATATTTTGAACCAGTACGGCGCAGATGTCATGCGTTTGTGGGTCGCGTCCTCGGATTACCGGCAGGATATGCGCATCTCTAAGGATATGCTCAAGCATCTGTCGCAGAATTACCTCAAGATCCGCAATACCGCGCGGTATATCTTGGGCAATCTGTCTGATTTCGATCCCAAGACCGATGCGATCGCCTATGCGGACATGGCTGAGCTCGATCGTTGGGCGCTGATGAAGCTGAACGATCTGGTCGGCAAGGTGCGCGATAGCTATGCGTCGTATGAGTTCCACACGGTGTTCCATGCGATCCACAACTTCTGCGTGGTCGATATGTCCAACTTCTATCTGGATGTCATCAAGGATCGTCTGTACTGCGACGAGACCGCCGGTTTGAGCCGTCGTAGTGCACAGACCGCGATTTACCGCATCCTGAGCGCACTGGTGCGGATGCTGTCGCCGATCCTCTGCTTTACGGCGGATGAGATCTGGCAGTCTATGCCGCATACTGCGGAGGACGATGTGCGCAATGCTGCTTACAACGAGATGCCCTGCGTAGACGATGCGCTGGCTTTCTCTGCGGCAGACCGTGCGAAGTGGGAAAAGCTGGCTGCGTTCCGCGATGATGTCAACAAGGCGCTCGAAGGCGCACGCAATGCCAAGACGATCGGCAAGCCGCTCGAGGCCTGCGTCACGATCTATACAGACGAGGAGACTGCGCTGTGGCTGAACGGCTGCGGTCAGGATCTGGCCGACCTGTGCATCGTGTCCGAGCTGTCTGTCGTGGCCGGTACGGGCGAGGGCATGGCGAGCGAGTACCTTCCGGGTCTGACTATCGCAGTCGCTCGCGCCGCTGGCGAAAAGTGCCTGCGTTGCTGGAAGCAGGCTCAGTCCGTGGGGACGGATGCCAAGCACCCGGCGCTTTGCGCACGCTGCGCCAAGGTCGTTGGCTGAGAATGAGAAAAGGGAAGGGGAACAGAAGGTTTCTGTTCCCCTTTTTGTGATAGGAGTTTGATATGCTGTTATATCTTTTGGCCGCACTGGCGATGATCGTGCTCGATCAGGTGGTGAAATACTGGGCGCTGACCGTCCTTCAGCCTCAACGCACGCTGCCGCTGATCGAAAACGTATTCCATTTGACCTATATCGAGAATCGCGGCGCGGCATTCAGTTTGTTCGCGTCGTTCGACTCGCGCTGGATCTTCGTAGCACTGGCGGTCGCTGTTTCCGTGGCGATCGTGATCGCGTTGCAGCGCGGGCTGGTGCAGACCGCGCTCGGTCGTTGGTCACTGGTGCTGGTCGCAGCGGGTGCACTGGGCAACGCGATCGACCGCGTATGGCACGGATTCGTCGTCGATCTGTTCGACTTTTGTCTGATCCATTTCCCCGTGTTCAATGTGGCGGATATATCCATCTGTGTCGGCGGCGTGCTGTTCGTGCTGTACTTCATGTTCCAGCACAAGGACGCACAGCCGGGAACGGAGCCGGATCGCCATGGATGAACGCATACTGACAGCCACGCCTGTGCACGCGGGCGAACGCATCGACCGCTGGCTGACCGACCAGCTCGAAGAACTGACGCGCTCGGCGATACAGGAGCTGCTGGCACAAGGAGCTGTCCATTGTGCCGGTCGACCGCTCAAAAAGAACTACCGGCTAGCTGGACATGAGATCATCACGGTGCAGCTCCCAGATTTGCGCGAGGTGGACATCACGCCCGAGGATATTCCGCTGGACATCGTGTATGAGGATGCCGACATCGTCGTGGTCAACAAGCCGCGAGGTATGGTCGTGCATCCGGCAGCAGGCAACTGGTCGGGCACATTGGTCAATGCACTGATGTTCCATTGCGGTGATAGCCTGTCCGGCATCAACGGGGAGCATCGCCCGGGCATCGTGCATCGCATCGACAAGGATACGAGCGGTCTGCTCGTCGTGGCTAAAAACGATGCCGCACACCGTGACCTCGCAGCGCAGATCGCCGCGCACACCGCCCGACGGGAGTATCAGGCCGTCGTGGTCGGCAGTCCGCGAGAGGACGAGGGGACGATCGACAAACCCCTCGCCCGACATAAGACCGACCGCAAACGCATGGCGATCGTCGAAGGCGGACGCGAGGCGATCACACATTATATGGTGTGCAAACGTTACTGCGGTTACGCACATATGGCCTTCCGGCTCGAGACCGGACGCACCCATCAGATCCGCGTGCACATGGCCTCGATCGGCCATCCGATCGTCGGCGATCCAGTGTATGGCCTGAAAAAAGACCGATTTTCCGATATAGGTGGACAATGCTTGCATGCGGCGCGGCTGACACTGGTGCACCCGCGCACCGGCGAACCGATGCAGTTCGATGCACCGCTGCCTGACTATTTTATCGAGATCCTGCGAAAATTGGAGAAGATGCAATGAAAAAGTTTGAAGGGATGCTGCTGGCCTGCGATATGGACGGCACGCTACTCGACAGCCATCGACAGATCGCACCGGCCGATCAAGAAGCGCTGCGCTACTTCGTGGAGCAGGGGGGACGGTTCACTCTTGCGACCGGCCGTGCGCCCAAGGCGATCGAACCGTATAAAGCCATATTGCCGTTCAATGCGCCATACAGCCTGCTCAACGGCTCGTTGCTGCTGAATGAACGACACGATATACTGCACTGCGCCGGGATGCCGGAGGAGACCAAGACGCTGATCGATCAAACTTTGTCAAATTTTTCACAAAATGATCTGGGCTGCGAGATCTTCGTCGGCGGACAGGTGTTGGTGCGCCGCATGAGCCGTGTGACCGAGCAGCATATCGCTGTGCTCGATCTGCCATATACGCTTGTATCCCAGCAGGAATTGGGCGATACGCGCGATTGGTGCAAGATCAACTTTACCGGCGATCCTGTGTTGATAACGCAGGTCCAGCGGTTTTTGCAGCCATATCGCGAACGGTTTTGCATGGCGTCCAGTATGCCGTCGTTCTGGGAGATCACGACGATCGGCGTGAACAAAGGCACGACGCTGCTCAAGATCGCAGACCGCTGCGGCATCCGGCATGACCGCGTTTTCGCCGTTGGCGACAGTTTCAATGATGAAGCCATGCTGCAATCTGCACAGATCGGTTTTGCGCCAGCGAACGCTGACCAAGGCATCCTAGAACGGGCAGATGTCGTCGTGTGCAGCAATGATGAACACGCCGTAGCAGCCGTTATCGATCATCTGGAAACACGCTTTTTCTAAGCGTGCTTCCTTTTGCTATCCCCCTAATTATACAAAACTTTTATTTTGTATAATTGTCTATTCGGCGCGAGATGCCCGCTTTCGCCTGCTGGCCGCTCGATCCCTCGCGGCCACCCGGCGGCCGCTTCGCAGCTCACGCCGCATCTAACTACCGTTACGACAAAGATACAAAATAACCGTTTTGTTAGATTCGCTAGAAGCCGCGACCGACTGCACACCCGTACCATGTCGCAGATCCTTGAGAGGATGTAAAGGGTCTGTTGCCCTCTTGCTGCGCAAGAGGACAACAGCCGCTTTCGCGCGCTGCGCGCCTTTGACATCCCCCCAATGATCCGCAAAAGGTAATTAAGGCGCGATCGCCTAAGGGCGCTCGCGCCCTTTTTTGATTTTGGGAAACGCGGGCGAGCAGCTGCGCCTACCAGCTGCTCGCCCCCAACGCCCGTAGCGCCCGCGAAGGCTATGACCAAGACCAATAGCCGCACCATCTGGGAACGCAGCACCGGTGCAGGCCGTGACCCGGCTGAGACACTGACCCCGACCAGAAATCAAAGTGGAAACACAGCAAAAAGCAAATTGGTAAAAAATTACAATCGAACTTTTTCGAGCAGTCCCCTGTCTCTAGAGAACAAACATAGCCCCTAATTAGATAAGGGGGCTTTTCCATTTAGAGCGCAAAAAAGTTGCAGAAGCGGAAAGCCGCCGCGGCGCGGGCTCCCACCGCTGCGCGGTTCCCCCTGCACCGCAGCGGCTCATCCGCTGCTGCATAGTTTTGCACGCAAAATACAAAAACCCCCTTGCTACTTACTGGGAGCACAGTTTTATCACCTCACACCGCGAATCAAACAAAACTTGTTATATTTTGTATAATTGTCTATGCGGCGCGAGATGCCCGCTTTCGCCGGGTGGCCGCTTCGCAGCTCACGCCGCATCTAACTACCGTTACGACAAAGATACAAAATAACCGTTTTGTTAGATTCGCTAGAAGCCGCGACCGACTGCACACCCGTACCATGTCGCAGATCCTTGAGAGGATGTAAAGGGTCTGTTGCCCTCTTGCTGCGCAAGAGGACAACAGCCGCTTTCGCGCGCTGCGCGCCTTTGACATCCCCCCAATGATCCGCAAAAGGTAATTAAGGCGCGATCGCCTAAGGGCGCTCGCGCCCTTTTTTGATTTTGGGAAACGCGGGCGAGCAGCTGCGCCTACCAGCTGCTCGCCCCCAACGCCCGTAGCGCCCGCGAAGGCTATGACCAAGACCAATAGCCGCACCATCTGGGAACGCAGCACCGGTGCAGGCCGTGACCCGGCTGAGACACTGACCCCGACCAGAAATCAAAGTGGAAACACAGCAAAAAGCAAATTGGTAAAAAATTACAATCGAACTTTTTCGAGCAGTCCCCTGTCTCTAGAGAACAAACATAGCCCCTAATTAGATAAGGGGGCTTTTCCATTTAGAGCGCAAAAAAGTTGCAGAAGCGGAAAGCCGCCGCGGCGCGGGCTCCCACCGCTGCGCGGTTCCCCCTGCACCGCAGCGGCTCATCCGCTGCTGCATAGTTTTGCACGCAAAATACAAAAACCCCCTTGCTACTTACTGGGAGCACAGTTTTATCACCTCACACCGCGAATCAAACAAAACTTGTTATATTTTGTATAATTGTCTATGCGGCGCGAGATGCGCGCTCTTGACATCCCCCAAAAAACTTTTTTCATGCGCTATCGCCATCTATCTATGATTGCACATCAACGATCACTAGTTCGGGCGGATTGAACAGGCGCGGTTTCCAATCGCGCACTAAACCACGGCCGACGATCTCGGTCAGCGTACCAGATCGATACAGTCCACCAGCATACGGCGGGAAAAATCCCTGATTGGGCGCGATCAACCCATTCATCAGATACGGGATGCGCCATTGGCCACCGTGTGCATGGCCACATAGCGCCAGATCGAACGGGTGTGCAGCATATTCCTCGATATATTCCGGACGATGTGCGAGCAGGATGTGCAAATCATCCGGTGGTAGCTGATCGAACTGGTCGAGCACGCGCAGATACTGCGCCCGTGTGCCATAAGCGCCCGGCGTATGGTCGCCCGTGATAGCGGGATCATCCACACCGCAAAGCGTGCAGCGCACATCATTCACCGTGACCGATACCCACTCATCGCGCAGCACGCGAATGCCGTAGGATGCGATACGGTCAAAAAGAGCCTCGGGATCCTTTGTCCAACATTCATGATTGCCGGACACATAGTAGCATGGCGCGATGGCCGGGAGCTGTTCCAGCAGCTCGATCGCGCCATCTATGGGCGCTCGGTCGTCTACGATGTCGCCGCACAACAGGATGAGATCGGGCTGCGCTGCGATGATCTGCCCGACCAGCGTGCGCTGTCCCTCGCCCCAAACGTAGCTGTGCAAGTCGGACAGCATGACCAGCCGCAGTTGCGTGCCCGCAGCGAGTTTGTCGCTCATGACGGTATAGCGGCGCGGCGTCAGACCGCATTGCAGCCCAGCGATACCGATACCGGCTGCACACAGCAGCAGCGCGGCGAGCATACGATCTCGTTTTTTCATCGTGGACCTCTCCTTGTGATAGAAATACGGACACCGGCGGACGACCACCGATGTCCTTTTGCGGCGTCGATCCGCCGTTTTTTCATTTATGCGCCGATCTGCTTGGAACGGATGAACGTACTGAGCTTTTTGTAGGTGGTCATGGTGATGATCGTCAGGATCGCGCCCTTGAGCAGGTTGAACGGCAGCACGCCAAGCAGCAGATACGTGCTCATACCATCGATCGCCGGATCGACCGCAGCGCAGATCTCAAAGATCGCCTCCAGATCCCAGCCCATGCCATTGATGTAAAACGGCAAAATCAGAAAATAATTGGACAGCATCCCGGCGATCGCCATCGCGACCGATCCCGAGATACAACCCACCAACGCCATTTTGCGGCTCTTATGTGCACGATACAGCAGCACCGCAACGATCACGAGCGTGGACAGCATCAAAAAGTCCGCCAGCTCGCCCGAACCAGCCGTCTGGGTCTGCGTCAGGTGGATGAGATCCTTGATGCCGATCATCGTGATCGCAGGGCCGATGCCGAAGATGAACGCGCCGATCAACACGGCTGCGCCGGACAGATCCACTTTGAGGAATGGCGGCATGAAGGGGATCGGAAACTCAAAATACATCAGCACCGTCGCGATCGCGGCAAAGATCGCGATGTACGTGAGTCTACTCGTTTTGGTCATATCTTAATATCGCTCCTTTGGCCGATCACGCTCTGTTTTTTCGGGCTCAAAAAAGCCCTTGGATACAATGACCCAAGGGCGCAGATGTACCAAACAGAACTGATCGATCGTTATATTTTTATTATACGGTGGTGCCTATCGCTTGTCAATCGGTTTTTTGCAGCTGCTGCAACACAGACAGGATCTCGTCCCGCGTACCGATTGCGTTGATGTACTCGAGCAGCGCATTCGCCGTCATATGCGCGGGCAGATCGAGCGCGCGGAGGACGGCAGCACGCCGCGTCGCGCTGTCCGGCTGGCCGGACAAGCCCCATTCGTATAGGTCGGCCTTGGTGATGGGCGTTCGCTGCGGCGCAGCAGCCTCTCCCTCCCCTTCGATGGTCGCGCCAGCGCGGCGCAGCGCATCCACGATCACGTCTGGGCGCATCCCCTCGACACCGAGTTTTCCCTCTTGCGAACGGTGACGTTTGCGGCGCTCCTTGCCCACAACATCCGGGATATAGGCCTGCTTGACCCGATCGGCCGGCAATGCGCCCTTGAGGTAATTGCGGATGACGAAGCCCGCGCCATCGCTATCGGTCAGCACGATCAAGCCGCGATGCCGCGCGATCCGGCGCAGCAATCGAAGCTGATCGCGGTCGTTGAAGATACGAAATCCACCGGTCTCGAGCACCACAGTGTCCACGACCTGACGCACGGCGTTCACATCGTAGCGTCCTTCTACCAATATCGCTTCTCGGATCTGGATCATGCGCCCTCCTCCTCGTGTGCGGCTGCCATCGCGAGCAGCGTCAACTCGATCTGCTTTTGCCGGTCGGCTGCGCCACCCTTGAGCGCAGCATCGGTCTGCGCACACAGCGAAGCGACGCGGCGCAGCCATGCGAGCGACACGCGCCGCGCGGCTTTTTGGATCTGTCGCGCATAATACGGCGACTTGGAGCCGATCAGCTCCATCAACTGCTGTTCCCCGCCCCGGTGCTCTGCGCACAGCTTGGCCGCGTATAGTCGCTGGATATGCCGCGTGATGGTGGTGAAGATCAGCACCTCATTGTTCTTTTGTACGAGCAACTCACCGACGAGCGCGACTGCGCGATCGAATCGCCCGGCGGTGATCGCATCGGTCAGGTCGAACACCACCGCATCCAGCACAGGCGAGCAGACCGCATCGATATTATACCGCTTGACTGCGCCTGTGGTCGAGTGTGCGATCGCCTTTTCCAATTCCCCTGCGAGGTTGGTCATGGAGTCCCCGCATAGAAAGATCATATAGGCAGCATCGTCCGGAGCGATCGTGCTGCCGCGCTGCCGCGCACGCCGTTCGAGCCATGCGACCAGCTCACGCTCCTCCATGCGGGAAAATTCCGCAAAGCACGCTGTCTTTTCCAGCTGTTTGTACAGCTTGGTGCGCTTATCCGGCTTGCCCTCGAGCACGTCATAATAAAAGACCAGACAGAGATAGTCCGGCAGATCGCGCAGCAAGTCGGGCAGCACATCGGCGAAGCCCGCCGGGGGCTTATACAGATCAAAGTCCGTCACGATGACGAGCTTTTTTTCCGCCATCGCGGGATAGCTGTCGATGGCCTCGGACAGCATCTCAGGCGTCAGCCCCTTGCCCTCGAACTCGATCAGATTGAAATCTGCAAAGGTGGGATCGACCACCTTTTCGCGCATCTCGCGCAGATAATGCTCCTTGAGATAGCTCTCCTCGCCTGACAGGATATAAAGCTGCCCAAAGTTCTGGTCGTTCAGGTCACGGATGAGCTGCGCTTTTCCATTGGTCTTTGTTTTGGCCATCGTGTTCACCTCTTTTCAAATCGACGAACGATCTCGCCCGTCCAGTATGGACTTTCGGTCGGCCGACCTGCATAGGTAGTCTGGATGCTGCCGTATCCGGCCGAAATCACCACGCGCACTGCACCGACGGTGTCCAGCGCCTGCGCGAGCAGCGCCGGATCCTCTACGACGCGCTGCGAGAGCACGACCTCGGGCGCAGTGGGCACGGTATCCGTGCTGTCCAGATAGGCCGCGAGCTGCTTTTGCGTCGGACTGTGCAGGACGAGCACCTGATCTGCGATCTGCACGCCTGATTTACCATCCGCGATCGGAAAGACCGATACCGGCACGTCGCCCGTATAGAGCGTCTGCGGTGTGTTGACCACCTGTGCGTCAGAGCGCCCGACCAGCGCGAGCAGTTCGGTGTTGTATTTCGTCTCTCGACAGCCGTCTGGGATCCAGATCTGACCGACCGGGACCGTATCCAGCAAAGCGGGCAGGTCGCGTGCGTGACCGCGATCGACGGCGGTCAGGATCAATGTGTCGATCGTCGTCGCACCGTGCCAGCGCATCCATTCGCGCACCAAAGCGGCCGCATCGCGATAGCTGCCATCGCCTGCACAGTCGATCAGCGTCATCCCCTGCGCAGCATCGGACAGGATCACCGCCTGCCCTGCGCCGCACGGCAGATAGGTCACTTGATAGGTGCGCGCCTGCTGATACTGCCCAGCGACCGTCAGCCCGATCACCACCACGCACACGCCGGGCAGAACGAAGCGCCAGCGCACGCGCGTCCCCGCCAGCAGCCAGAGCAGGACGGACGCGAACAGTACCGCCAGCACAGCGACGCCAAAGCCGTCGTCCCAGTGGATCCGCCCCACCGGCAGACGCGATATGCGATCGGCCACCCACAGGATATACGCCAGACAGGGGCGCAGCGCCCCAGCGATCACCGGAACAGCGACCGGCAACACTGCGGCAGCCAAACAGAGCATGATCCCGCCGAGGAAACAGACAGCGGTCACGCCGACGACGAGCAAGTTGCTGACCAGTGACAGCAGCGAGACCGATCCAAAAGCGGAGAACAGGATCGGCGTGGTGAAGATCGTAGCACACACCGTACAGGAGACCGCGCTCGCCAGCACCTGTGCCAGCCTGCGCACGATTCTCGGTGCGCGGCTGAATGGCTGCATCAGCCGCCGCTGCATCCGGCTGGATAACAGCAACAGGCCGAGCGTGGCCGCGAAAGAGAGCTGCAAGCTCAGGCTGGCGATCGTATAGGGATCGACCACCAGCAGCAGCGCGAGCGCGACGAACAGTGAATTGAGGCCGCTGGCCTCCTGCCGAGTCAATGCGCCCCCGGCCGCGATCAGATACATGATCGCGGCGCGGATGACCGACGGTGTCGCGCCCGCGATCGGCACGAAGAGCAGGATGAGTGGGATGGAGACCCATGTGCCGATCCGCCTGCCAAACAGCAAGTAGCAAAAGCCAACGAGAAAGGCGATGTGCATCCCCGAGACCGCGACCATGTGGCTCAAACCGGCGATCCGAAAGGCGAGCGCATCCTCGTCCGTGAACATCCCCTTGTCTCCGATCAGCAGACCGGTGAGCAGACCGGCTTCCCGTGCGGGCAGCGCCGCACACACGGTCTGTTTGCAAAAACGAGCGATGCGCTGCGGCAGCCAGCGCAGGCGGTCGTCCTGCCGCTCAATCACCGCAAAGGACGATGGCTGTCCATCCTCTCCCCGGATGCAGAAGGCCGCGATATACCGGCGGTTGGCCGCCTGATAGATCGCGCGATCAAAGCCCTCGGTCTTGCGCGGCAGATAGAAGCTGACATGTGCCCGGATGCGGTCGCCTGCCAAAAGTGACCCGTCGGTCAAAA
>JAUNJI010000014.1:17305-26379 GCA_030533295.1 Eubacteriales bacterium | reverse complement strand
ACATGGCCGGTCTTTTTTTGTCACACCGTGCGCGTTGCTGCGCGGCTTTGACCCGAAAAACGGCCTAGAGCCATCGGCATGATGCCGATGGCTCTAGGGGGACGCACAAGAGAGAGGTTCATGCGCCTATTTAGAAATAAGAGAAGCTGAGAGCTGTTTGGAAGTCTGCGCCGAGACGACGATCACTTGATGAAATCGTCCACGTTTTCCTGCGTGACGAGCTGCGGGACGATGTTGTAGTAGTTGTCCACCAGACCGTCGATCTCCGTGCCTTCGATCAGGCCGAGTGCACATTTGAGCGTGCCTTCGCCCTGCGCGACCGGATCCTGGAACACCGAGCAAGCCATCGTGCCGGCCTTGACCGCCGCACAGCCGACATCGGTCGCATCGATGCCGACGACCGGGCAGAACACGGTCTTGTCGCCGTTGGTCAGCATGGCCTCGATGACACCGAGCGCCATCTCATCGTTGTTGCAGATGACGGCGTCCACGCTCTCGCCCGAGCCCATGAACTGCACGAACTGATCCATCGCCTTGCCGCGATCCCACTCAGCGGTGTTCTCAAAAACATAGGTCGCGTTGATGCCGTTATCGGCCAGCGCCTGCTTGGCGGAGGCGGTGCGCTTGGTCACGTTGTCCAGACCGAGCGTGCCGGTGAACATCGCGATGTTGACATCGGTCTTGCCCGCTTCCTTGAACAGCCCGGCGAGGTAGTTGCCCTGCTCGGTGCCGTACAGCGTCTCGTCCGTGCCGACATAGACGACCTCGCCATCCTTGAGCACGTCCAGCTTGGGCTGACGGTTGACGAATACCACCTTCATATCGCCCGCGGCCGCGAGGATGTCTTCCGCCGAGTCGTTGTTCGCCAGACCGATGATCGCGGCATCATAGCCGTCGGCCGCCCAAGTCTGCACCTGACCGAGCTGGGTCGCAACGTCCTGATTGGCGTCCAGGATGCTCAGGTCGATGTTGTTCGCTGCTGCATAGGGCTTCATCGCGTTCTCCATCGACGTCCAGAACTGGTCGCGCATCGCGATCGAGAAGCCGACCTGATACTGGCCGCCCGCAGCCTGATCGGCGCCGCCGTCCGTGCCGCCGCCCGCGGCATCCTGCCCTCGGCCACAGCCCGCCATCATACCGATCGCCATCGTGCCTGCGAGCAACGTCGCTAAAAACCGTTTTTTCATGTCATTCTCTCCTTTTTCTTTCGATCTCGCTTGCCTCTGCCCAGACGCGCTGCGCGAGAGGGGCGGCATCCTGTCTTGACGGTCTTATTATAGCGCCCTGTCGAGCGTTTGCCCTTCACTATTCTGTTCGTATATCGGCAAAACGGTATGGAATTTCTCACAAATTCCCGCTCGTTCGGTTTGGAAACTTCACTTTCCTGTTCTTTTCGGCCGCTCGGCGGCTGTGCGCATCCGGCGCGGCGTGCTCATTTCGCACGAAGCTGCCCGCTGGCTGCGCCGTGGATATGCAGCGATCTGCACAAGTCCGCGCGGCGAGCGGCCGCGCATCCCGCCGTTCGCCGTGCTACCTTATAGCACAGCCGCGCGGCGACAGCGACAGCGCAGGATCGCCGCACCGGGCGAGCAGGATAGTGGAGATGCCAAACCGATGCGGCGGTTTTTTGTGGAAAATACGCCCTTTTGCCCGGAAAATACAGCAGGATAATGAAGGGAAGTGGGCAAAAAACACGATAGAATAAAGCAAAGCTCAGGATGGCTCCATCCTGCACAGATCCGGCAAAAGAAGAGAAGGAGATCGGAGGTAGCAATGTGAGTGAGTACATTCTGGAAATGACCGACATCGTCAAGGACTTTCCCGGCGTCCGCGCGCTCAACGGCGTGGAGCTCAGGATCCGTCCCGGCACAGTGCACGCCCTGATGGGCGAGAACGGTGCAGGCAAATCCACGCTGATGAAGTGTCTGATCGGCATTTACCACAAGACATCTGGCAAGATCCTATTCAAGGGGAAGGAGATCGACTTCAAGGGTCCGTTGGAGGCGCTGCAAAGCGGCATCTCGATGATCCATCAGGAGCTCAGCCCGGTGCTCGAACGGCCGGTCTCCGAAAACGTGTGGCTCGGCCGTGAGCCGTACAAGGGCTTCCACATCGACCACAAGAAGATGCGGCAGGACACCATCGAGCTGTTCCGCGAGATGGATCTGAACATCGACCCGGACGAGAAGATGGGCGATCTGACCGTCGCGCAGATGCAGATGGTCGAGATTTGCAAGGCGGTGTCCTACCGTCCGGATGTCATGATCTTGGACGAGCCGACCTCCTCGCTGACCGAGGGCGAGGTCGCCCACCTATTCGCGATCATCCGCAAGCTCAAGGAGCAGGGCTGTGCGCTGATCTACATCTCGCACAAGATGGATGAGATCTTCCAGATCTGCGACGAGATGACCACGCTGCGCGACGGCCAGTTCGTCGGCCACGATTTCGCCAAGGATACCACGGTCGATCAGCTCATCACGCGCATGGTCGGCCGCGAGGTGTCGGATATGTTCCCCAAGATCCCCTGCGAGATCGGCGAGACCATGTTCTCGGTCGAGGGGCTGTGCTCGGGCAAGCAGGTCAAAAACGTGTCGTTCGATGTGCGGCGCGGCGAGATCCTCGGCTTCGCCGGACTGGTCGGCGCAGGCCGCACCGAGACCGTCGAGACGATCTTCGGTATGCGCCACCGGGACAGCGGCACGATCACCAAGGACGGCCAGCAGATCGAGATCCGCGACCCGCAGGACGCGATCCGCAACCGCATCGCCCTGCTGACCGAGGATCGCCGCGGCAACGGCATCGTCGGCATCCTGAGCGTCAAGGACAACACGATCCTCGCCAACCTGAACGCCTATAAATTCCCGCTCGACCACAAAAAGATCCGCGAGGACACCGACCACTATATCAAGGCGATGAACACCAAGACCCCGTCCATCGAGCAACCGATCATGTTCCTGTCGGGCGGCAACCAGCAAAAGGTGCTGATCGGCCGCTGGCTGCTGACCGACCCCGATGTGCTGATCGTGGACGAGCCGACGCGCGGCATCGATGTCGGCGCCAAGGCCGAGATCCACACGCTGATCTCTAAGCTGGCCGGTCAGGGCAAGGCGATCATCCTGATCTCCTCCGAGCTGCCCGAGGTCATGGGCATGGCCGACCGCATCGTGACGATGTATGAGGGCGAAGTGACCGGCATCGTCGAGCGCAGCAGCGCACAGTGGGATCCCGATCATATCATGGCGCTTTGCCATGGGCAAAAAGACTGAGCAGATCAAGAGAAGGGAGAACTATCATGAACTCTGCTAAGATGAAAAAGCTGGTCAGCCAGAACTCTATTTGGCTCGTGCTGATCTTCATGGTCGTCGCGATGACCATCCTATCCCCGGCCTTTCTGACCAAACAGAACGTCATCAACATCCTGACCACCGAATCGATCACCGGCATTCTCGCCGTCGGCGTGATGTGGTGCATCCTGTCCAAGGGCATCGACCTGTCGCCCGGTGCGCTGGTCGCGTTCACGGGCGTCGTCACCGCGTCGCTCGCGCAGGATTTCGCCTACGGCGCGTCCCGCCTGTTCCCGAACCTGCCGGACATCCCGGTCGCGATCGCGATCGTCGCCGGTCTGGTCGCCGGTACGCTGTTCGGCGTGCTCAATGGCTGGCTGATCGCCTACACCAAGATCCCGGCCTTCATCGCCACGCTGGGCACCCAGCTGATCGCCCGTGCGCTCGCGCTGCTGTACACCAACGCCTATCCGATCCCCGAGCTCAAGCCCAGCCTCAAGGCGGTCGCGCAGTATAACCTGTTCGGCTTCATCCCGATGGTCATCGTGATCTTCGTCATCTTCGCCGTGATCTCGGGCTTCATGCTCACCCAGACGCGCTTCGGCAAGTCGATCTACGCGATCGGCGGCAACGATCAGGCCGCCCGTGTCGCCGGTATCAACGTAGAAAAGAACCTCATCAAGGTCTATACGTGGTGCGCCTTCTGCGCCTCGGTCGGCGGCATCCTGCTGGCCGCCCGCTCGGGCGCGGGCAACGCCTCAGTCGGTGTCAACTACGAGCTGGACGCGATCGCCGCGGCGACCGTCGGCGGTACTTCGCACTCGGGCGGCGTGTGCCGCATCTCGGGCGTCATCGCCGGTATCCTGATCCTCGGCATCCTGAAGAACGGCATGATGCTGCTCAAGATCTCGCCGTATGTGCAGCAGGTCTGCAAGGGCGCGATCATCATCCTCGCCGTCGTGTTCGACATGAGAAAGAACGCCAAAAAGGCCTGATCGGCCTATATCCCAACGGGGACGCTGCACAGCGTCCCTGTTTTTCCGTCATAGCTTGCGCGACTGGGGCGGCGCGCGCTGTCGAGCCGCCCGCATAGCAGCGCAAAAAGACCGCAGGTGTGTCCTGCGGTCTTTGAGATAGCACGGAAGTCTGTCGGGGGGCAGCGCGCGCATATACCGCGGCAGAGCCGCGCCGCTGCTCCGCGCAAAAAAAGCAGACCGCCCTCGGCGGTCTGCTTCGCTTTACAGCACCTTGCTCAGGAAATCGATCGTGCGCTGCTCCTTGGGATGGTCGATGACCTCCTCGGGCGTGCCTTCCTCGATGATGTAGCCGCCCTCCATGAAGATCACGCGGCTGGCGACCTCGCGGGCGAAGCCGATCTCGTGCGTGACGACCACCATCGTCATGCCCTCCTTGGCCAGATCCTGCATGACCTGCAACACCTCGCCGACCATCTCGGGATCGAGCGCCGAGGTGGGCTCGTCGAACAGCAGGATGTCCGGGTCCATCGCCAGCGCACGGGCGATCGCCACGCGCTGCTTTTGGCCGCCGGAGAGCTGCGCCGGATACGCCTCGGCCTTGTCGGCCAGACCCACGCGCTTGAGCAGCCGCATCGCGGTCTCGCGCGCCTGCGCCTTGGTGGCCTTTTTCAGCTCGGTCGGCGCGAGCATCATGTTGCCCAGCACGTTCAGGTTGTTGAACAGGTTGAAGAGCTGGAACACCATGCCGACGTTCTCGCGCACCTTGTTGATGTCGGTCTTTTTGTCGGTGATGTCGTAGCCGTCCACCACGACCGTGCCGCCGCTGATCTCCTCCAGCCGGTTGAGACAGCGCAGGAAGGTGGATTTGCCGCTGCCGGACGGCCCTAAGATGACGACGACCTCGCCCTCGTGGATGTCCACCGATACGTCCTTGAGCACTTCCAGCGCGCCGAAGTTCTTTTTCAGGTGAGAGACGTGGATCTTGGGCTGCTTGTTATTCTCTGCCACGGTTGACCCTCCTTTCCATGATCTTCGCGAAGCGGGACAGGATGGTGATGACGATCAGATACATCACACCGACGATGAACCACACCTCGGACGAGCGCATGGTGTTGGCGACCACGTTCTTGGCGGTGTTGACCAGCTCCGGGAAGCCGATGACCGACAGGATCGAGGTGTCCTTGAGCGTGATGATGAACTGGTTGATGATCGACGGGATCATCGTGCGGATAGCCTGCGGCAGCACGACCCGCTGCATGGCCTTCCAATAGGGCAGGCCGAGGCTGCGAGCGGCCTCCATCTGGCCCTTGTCCACGCTCTGGATACCGGCGCGGATGATCTCGGCCATGTAAGCGCCGCAGTTGAGCGCCAGCGCGATCGTGCCGGCTTGCAGCGCAGACAGGGTGAAGTTTTTGGTGCCCAGCGTGCTATTCATGAACTGCGGGAAACCGAAAAAGATGAAAAATGCCAGAACGATCATCGGCACGCCGCGGATGATGTCCACGAATAGGGTCGAGATGAGATTGCAGACGCGGCTTTTCAGCACGCTCAGCAGGCCGAAGATCAAGCCTAAGATACAGGCAAAAAACAGGCCGCACAGTGCCAGCAGCAGCGTCTGCCCCATCGCTGTGAGCAGCAATGACCCGTAGGTGCTCAGTATCTTGATCATCATGGGGCAGGACTCCTTCCTAGTTTGAAAAATAAGGGGGCGCCGGAACCGACCAGTGCCCCCTGACGATCAGTCGATCGAAGCGATCAGCCCAGATACTTGGCGATGATCTCGTCGTACTGACCGTTCTCCTTGATGTTCGCGAGGCCAGCGTTGAACATATCGATCAGCTCTTGGTTGTCCTCGTTGAAGATCGCGAAACCATACGGTGCGCCGTCGTTCGCGGTGTCCTCCAGGATCTTGAGCGGCAGGTCGCCCTCCTTGATGGAGGAAGCCATGATCGGAGTATCCTCGAAGCAAGCGACGGTCTGGCCGCCGAGCACGGCCTGATACATCGTGGGCGAATCCTCGAAGTAGGTGATGGAGAAGCCGTACTCATCCTTCAGGCTCTCCGCATAGGCTGCGCCCTGCGTGCCGGTCTTGACAGCGACCATCTTGCCCGCGAGATCGGCGAAGCCGGTGATGTCGGAATCCGCCGAGACGGTCAGCGTCTGGGTGGCCTGATAGTAGCCGTCCGAGAAGATCCAGCCGCTCGCCTTGCGCTCGTCGGTGATGGACGCGCCGGCGATCATGCCGTCGGCCTGACCGGCCTGGCAGGCTGCGATCGCCGCATCCCAGCCGAGGGACTTCATCTCATAATCGAAGCCCTGATCGGCCGCGATCGCCGCGACGATGTCCACATCGATGCCGACGAAGTTGCCGGAGGCATCGGTGAACTCGAAGGGCTTGAACACGGTGTCGGACGCGATGACCCAGGTCTTGCCGTCCTGCGCCGTGTCGTTTTGCGCCGCGTCGCTCTTGGCATCGGTGCCGCCGCCAGACGAGTTGCCGCAGGCAGCCAGGCTCAGGGTCAGGGCAGTCGCCATCAGCATAGAAAGTGCTTTTTTCATTGGTGATTCTCCTTTTCTCTTGTCTTGACCGGCCGCGAACGGTATCGCGCGGGGCGCGTCCGTCCGATGCTGGTCATAGAATAGGATAGGCGATGGGGCGCATCTGCTAGCCGCCATCGCCTATCGTACTAAAATATAGTATAAACGAAAAATCGGTCTACGTCAAGAAAAATGGTATTTTTTCAGACGGCTCGTATCGTCCGGTCAGATCTGCTGCGCCGCGCGCAGGATGTGATCGAGCGCCGCGTCCATGCCGAGGCGGCTGGTGGACAGGGTCAGGTCGTAGTGGGTCGCGTCGGCGTAGCGGCCGCCGGTATAGTGGGTGCAGTAGTTGCTGCGCGCCCGATCGACCGCCTTGATGTCCGCCCGCAGCTTGTCCGGCGGGGTGTCCGGCATCAGGGTGCGCATCCGCTCGAAGCGCCATTCGAGATCGGCGTGGATGAACACGCGCAGGCAGTGATCGAACTCCCGCAGGATGTGGTCGGCGTTGCGCCCGACGATCACGCAGCTCTCATGGTCGGCGATCTCGCGGATCGCCTTGACCTGCGCCTCCCACAGCTGGTCGCCCAGCGGCCGGTTGTAAAAATCGAACAGGCTCTGTGTGAAGCCGAAGGTGGTGGGCACGCGCTCATCCCAGCGGCGCACCTGCTCGGGCGTCAGCCCGGCCGACGCCTTGGCCGTGCGCAGGATCAGATCCTTATTATACAGGGGAAGGCCGAGCGCATCGGCCGTGCGTCGGCCGAGTTCGCCGCCGCCTGCGCCGAACTGACGGCTGATGGTGATGATCTTCTTCATGTGATCCCTCCTGATCGGCGTACCGACAGCGCGGATACGGCGGAGCACGCTCCGCACGGGCTGCCGGGATGTGTATTTCCTCTTATTATAACGGAAAACCGCAACAAAGGCAAGAGCCAGCGCACTGCATGACAGTGCTGCGGTAAAATGTACCGCGTTCGTGTTGACAGCGTGGGCAGTCGTGTTATAATGAAAACGTCTGTTTTTTTGACGGCGCGTGTCGGCGGCGACGGGCGCTTTCGCAGCGCGGGCGCAGCCCAAAGCGCCGGATAGGAGCAGGGGAGAGGAGGGGATCCTGTGTCCAACGAGCATTACATCTATCAGGGCGGACAAAAGCTGCGGCGCGGCTGGACGACCGGCTCGTGTGCCGCGGCGGCGGCGCAGGCGGCGGCGCTGCTGCTGCTGACCGGCGTCGCACCGGCCACGATCGCCCTGCATACACCGGCCGGGCTGACCTTCCAGCTGCCGGTCGAGCAGCCGCAGTGCACGGAGGGGGCGGCGTCCTGCACGGTGCGCAAGGATGCGGGCGACGACCCGGACGCGACCGACGGCGTGCGCATCACGGCGACCGTGCGCCGGGCGGCGAGCGGCGTGCAGATCGAGGGCGGCGCAGGCGTCGGCCGGGTGACGCGCCCCGGCCTGGCCGTGCCGGTGGGCGAGGCGGCGATCAATCCCGCGCCCCGGGCGCAGATCCGGGCGGCGGTCGAACGCGCCATGCGCGAGAGCGGCTACACCGGCGGCCTGACGGTCGTGATCGAGGTGGAGGACGGCGCGGCGCTGGCCGAGCAGACCTACAATGCCCATCTGGGCATCGTGGGCGGCATCTCGATCCTCGGCACGAGCGGCGTGGTCGAGCCGATGAGCGAAAAGGCGCTGGTCGATACCATCCGGCTCGAGTTGGACAGCCTGTACGCCGCCGGACAGCGGATCGCCTTTCTCTGTCCGGGCAATTACGGCGCGGATTTCGCGCGGGACACGCTCGGCCTCGATCTGGCGCACGCGGTCAAGTGCTCCAATTACATCGGAGACACGCTCGACCACGCGGTGTATCGCGGCTTTCGCGAGATCCTGCTGGTCGGCCACGCGGGCAAGCTGGTCAAGCTGGCTGCGGGCGTGATGAACACCCATTCGTCGGTGGCGGATGGGCGGCAGGAGATCATCACCGCGCACGCCGCGCTGTGCGGCGCAGGGCGGGACACGCTCGCGGCGCTGATGGACGCGGTCTCGGTCGATGCTTGCATCGACCACCTCGAGATGGCCGGTCTGCGGGAGGCGGTGATGGCGCGCATCGGACAGGCGATCGCGCAGCGGCTCGCCCGGCGGCTGCGCGGCCGGGCGCACGCCGAGTTCGTCATGTTCACCGCGCGGTATGGGATCTTGGCACAGTCGCCCGGGGCACCGGCGCTGTGCGCACGTGCGAAGGAGGAGACATGAGTCGAGGCATATTCTACGGTGTCGG
>JAUNJI010000014.1:0-17205 GCA_030533295.1 Eubacteriales bacterium | reverse complement strand
TGGGCGACCCGTCGATCTATTCGACCTGCTGGTATGTGCTGCGGCGCGTGCAGGCGCGGGGCTACACGACCGCGCTCGTGCCCGGCGTGCCCTCGTTCTGTGCAGCGGCGGCCGCGCTGGGGCGTGCGCTGTGCGAGGACGACGAGTCGCTGCACATCCTACCGGCGTCGCACGGTGGACTGGAGGAGGCGCTCGATCTGCCGGGCAGCCGCGTGCTGATGAAGGCCGGTCGGTCGATCGGCGCGGTGCGCGACGCGCTGGCGGCGCGGGGCGAGCTGGCGCAGGCGGCGCTCGTCGAGCGGTGCGGCATGGCGGGCGAACGCATCGTGACCGATCTGGCCACGCTGGACGACAGCACCGGCTATTTCGCCACCATTTTGGTCAAGGAGGACAGGACATGATCTATTTTGTCGGCGCGGGATCGGGCGCGCCCGATCTGATCACGGTGCGCGGGGCGCGGCTGCTCGCGCAGGCGGATGTGATCGTGTATGCGGGCTCGTTGGTCAACGCGGCGCTGCTGGACGGCGCGAAGGAGGGCTGTGTCGTGTACGACAGCGCCAAAATGACGCTCGAGCAGGTCATCGATGTCATGGCACCGGCTGCGCGGGCGGGCAAGACCGTCGTGCGGCTGCACACGGGCGATCCCTGCGTCTATGGCGCACACCGCGAGCAGATGGACGCGCTCGACCGGCTGGGGATCGAATATACGGTCTGTCCGGGCGTGTCCTCCTTTTGCGGGGCGGCGGCGGCGCTCCGCGCCGAATACACGCTGCCGGGCATCAGCCAAACGGTGATCCTCACCCGCATGGAGGGACGCACGCCGGTGCCCGCGCGGGAGCAGATCGAAGCCCTCGCCGCGCACGGCGCGACGATGGTGGTGTTCCTCTCGGCGGGGCGGCTGGGCGAGCTGTCGCGGCGGCTGATCGCGGGCGGCTATGCGCCCGAGACACCGGCTGCGATCGTCTATAAGGCGACATGGCCGGAGGAGCAGGTGATCCGCGCCACGGTCGCGGAGCTGGCCGAGGCCGGTGCCCGCGCAGGCGTGACCAAGACTGCGCTGATCACGGTCGGCGGTTTTTTGGGCGACGGCTATGAGCGCTCCAAGCTGTATGACCCGGCGTTCACCACCGGCTTTCGCGAGGCCAGCCGATGAGACACGCCAAATTGGTCTCCTTCACCGCGGTCGGGGCGCAGACGGCCGCGCGGTGCGCGGCGCTCCTGCCGGACTTTCTGTGCGAGCGCTATGCCCGCACGGTCGATCGGTCGCTCGCGCACACCAGTCTGACGCGGTTCGCCCAGCAGGCGATGGTGGACTGCGATCTGCTCGTGTTCATCGGTGCGACCGGGATCGCGGTGCGGGCGGTCGCGCCCTATCTCGCGGGCAAGGCGTATGATCCGGCGGTCGTCGTGATCGACGAGGCCGGGCGCTTCGTGATCCCGCTGCTGTCCGGCCATCTGGGCGGCGCGAACGCGCTGGCCGCGCGTCTGGCGGAAGGTCTGGGCGCACAGGCGGTCATCACCACCGCGACCGATGGCCGGGCGGCGTTCGCGGTCGATACTTGGGCGGCGGCGCACGGCTGCGTGGTGTGCGACCCGGAAAACATCAAGCACGTATCGGGCGCGTTGCTGCGCGGCGAGACCGTGGGCATCCGGTCGGCGTTCCCGGTGGACGGGCGGCTGCCCGCGCAGACCAGCCTGACCGAGGCCGCGCCGAGCGGCTTCGTCATCGGCTTCGATACCGCCATCGCGCCGTTCGCGCATACGCTGCATCTGGTGCCGCAGATCGTCTATCTGGGCATCGGCTGCCGCCGGGGCACGACGGCGCAGGCGATCGAGGCCGCTGTGCAGGCCGCGCTGGAGGCTGCCGCCGTGCCGCGCTGCGCGATATGCGGCGTGGCCAGCATCGATGTCAAGCGAAACGAGGCCGGGCTGCTGCATTTTTGTGCCGCGCAGGGCTGGACGCTGCGGACCTTTTCGGCCGAAGAACTGCGAGCCGTCCCCGGCGACTTCACCGCGTCGGCCTTCGTCGCCCGCACGGTCGGCGTGGACAATGTGTGCGAGCGGGCGGCCGTGCGGGCGGCGGCCGGGGGGCGGCTGCTGCGCCGCAAGACCGCACAGGACGGCGTGACCGTGGCGCTCGCAGCACAGCCGTGGCGGGCGCAGTTCGAGGGAGCGCCCGTGTAGAACGAGAAAGGAGAGAGCAACATGAAGCTATATTGTATCGGGATCGGACCGGGCGGCGTGGAGCAGATGACGCTGCGTGCCGTGCGCGCGCTCGAGCGGTGTGACTGCGTGGCAGGCTACGGACTGTATCTCGACCTGATCGACGAGCTGATCGAGGGCAAGGAGACGATCGAGACCGGCATGACGCGCGAGGTCGATCGCTGCATCGCCGCGCGGGACGCAGCGCGGGACGGCAAAACGGTCGCGGTGGTCTCGTCCGGCGATGCCGGGGTCTATGGGATGGCCAGTCTGCTGTTCGAGGTGTGTGCAGACGATCCGGCGATCGAGATCGAGGTGATCCCGGGCGTCACGGCGGCCTGCGCAGGCGGGGCGGTGCTGGGCGCACCGCTGACCGATGATTTCGTTTGCGTGTCGCTCTCCGACCTGCTCACCCCGTGGGCGGTCATCGAAAAACGGCTGCGCTGTGCGGCGGCGGGCGATCTGTGCATCGCGCTCTACAATCCCGGCAGCCGGACGCGCACCGCGCATCTGCGCCGCGCCTGCGACATCCTGCTCGAGAGCCTGCCCCCCAGCACGGTGTGCGGCATCGTGCGCAACATCGGCCGCACGGGCGAGCGGGTCGCGCTGACCACGCTGGACGGGCTGCGCGACCGGCCGGTCGATATGCTGACCACGGTGTTCATCGGCAACAGCCGCACGCACGCGATCAATGGCCGCATGGTCACGTCGCGGGGGTATCGGGGCATATGAGGCTGGTCGTCTTTTCCGGCACGAGCGAGGGGCACGCGCTGTGTCGGTGCCTGTCTGCGTGGTCGGTGGCGGCAGAGGTCTATGTCGCCACCGCATATGGTGCGGCGGTCATGGAGCCGATGCCCGGCATCACCGTGCACGAGGGGCGACTGGATGCGGCGCAGATCGCCGATCGCTTGGATGCGGACACGCTGCTGGTCGATGCCACCCATCCCTATGCCACCGCTGTGACCGCCAACCTGCGTGCGGCGTGCGCCCGGACGGGCGCCCGGTATGAGCGCTTGCTCCGTCCTCCGGTGCAGGCCGCAGGGGCGATCACCGTGCCCAATACGGCGGCGGCGGTCGCGTGGCTGGATGCCCATCCGGGCAAGGTGCTGCTCACCACGGGCAGCAAGGAGCTGGAGGCATACACCGCGGTCGCGGATTGGCGCGAGCGGCTCTATCCGCGCGTGCTGCCCAGCGTGGCCGTGCTGGAAAAGTGCGTGTCGCTCGGCTTCGCCGGGTCGCACATCATCGCCATGCAGGGTCCCTTTTCCGAGGAAATGAACGCCGCGCTGCTGCGGCAGACCGGCGCGACGATCCTCGTGACCAAGGATACCGGCGCATCCGGCGGATTCGCGCAAAAGCTGGCCGCCGCGCGGCAGACCGGCGCGACCGCGCTGGTCGTGTCCCGGCCGGTCGAGGAGACCGGGCGCACGCTGGAAGAGATGCAGCGCTATCTGGCGCACGTGCTCGACCGGGACGCGCCCGAGCAGGCGCAGCCGACCGCCATGCCGTGAGCCGCGGCGGCTCTCGTCCCCCTTTTCATCGATAGGAGGTGCTCTATGTCCCGCAGTTTTTACATCCTCGGCGCGGGGATGGGCGTGCCGGACGGTCTGACCGGCGCGGCGCGTCACGCGCTCGATACGGCGGACGCGGTGTTCGCCACGGCACGGCTGGCGGCGCTGGACAGCCGCGCGGTCGTCTGTCCGTTCAGCGAACTGGCCGCGCAGGCGGCCGCCTCGGCGGCGCAGACCGTCGCGGTGCTGGTCTCAGGCGACGTGGGCTTTTTCAGCGCGGCCGCACGCCTGCGGGAGCAGCTCGCGCCGCACGGCGCGGTGCGGCTGGTGCCCGGTCTGTCCAGCTTGCAGTACTTTTGCGCCAAGCTGGGCACGCCCTATGACGATGTGTGCGTGCGCAGCCTGCATGGCCGCGCGGGCAGCATCCTCGGCGCGGTCAGCTACCACAAAAAGGTGTTCGTGCTGACCGGCGGCGCACAGGACGCGGCGCGGCTGTGCCGCACGCTGGACGAGGCGGGCTTGGGCGCGCTGACCGTGCACTGGGGCGAAGCCCTCGGCGGGGCGGACGAGCGCATCGTGCACGGCACGGCGGCGGCGCTGGCCGTAGCGTCCGGCAGCGGGTTGGTCGTGCTGCTGATCGAGCATCCGAACGCGGTCAACGCCCGCGAGCCGGTGCGCGATGCGATGCTGGTGCGCGGCGATGTGCCCATGACCAAGGAGGAGGTGCGCTGGGTGGCGGTCGCCAAGCTGGCGGTGCAGCCCCGCGACACCGTGTGGGACGTGGGCGCGGGCACCGGCGCGGTGACGCTCGAGCTGGCGCGGCGTGCGTCCGATGGGCTGGTGTACGCAGTCGAGTATAAGCAGGCGGCGCTCGACCTGATGGACGAGAATCGGCGCAGGCTGGGCGGGTATAACGTGCAGCTCGTCGCCGGACGTGCGCCGGACGCGCTCCAAGCGCTGCCCGCGCCGGACTGCGTGTTCATCGGCGGCAGCAGCGGCACGATGCGGCATATCCTGTCGCTGGCCAAGGTCAAAACGCCGACCGTGCGCGTGGCGATCACCGCGATCGCGCTCGAAACGCTGCACGTCGCGCAGACCGCGCTGGCCGAGCTGGGCTTCGTGCAGATCGAGATCATCCAGCTCACAGCGGCGCGGGGGCGGTCGGTCGGCGCGTATACCATGATGGCCGCCAACAACCCGGTGTTCCTGCTGACCGCGAAGGGGGATGGCCATGTGTGCTGAGACAGCGCCCCGCCTGTTGATCGCAGGCACGGGCTCGGGCTGCGGCAAGACGACGGTGACGACCGCGCTGCTGTGTGCGCTGCGGCGGCGCGGCGTGCCGCTCGCGGCCTTCAAGTGCGGGCCGGATTACATCGATCCCATGTTCCACACCGCCGTGCTCGGCGTGCCCAGCCGCAACCTCGACCTGTTTTTCGTGGATGAGCGCACGGTGCGCGGCCAGCTGGCGCGCCACGTCCCGGCGGACGGCGTCGGCATCATCGAGGGCGTGATGGGCTATTACGACGGCGTATCCGGCGACACCGATACCGCCTCGGCGGCGCATCTCGCCCGCGCGACCGGCACGCCCACGGTGCTGGTCGTGCGGCCGCGCGGACAGTCGCTGTCGCTCGCCGCGCAGATCCAGGGTTTTCGTGATTTCGCGCCCAACACGCTCGCGGGCGTGATCGTCAACGGCGTGTCCACGGCCATGCTGCCCTTTTACCGCGCGATCGTCGAGCAGACCGGGCTGCCCGTGCTCGGCTGCCTGCCGCCTGTGCCCGAGAGCGCGATCGCCGAGCGCCACCTCGGGCTGGTGACGGCAGAGGAGATCGGCGACCTGCCCGACAAGCTCGACCGCCTCGCGGACGCCGCCGCGCAGGGGCTCGATCTGGACGCGCTGCTGGCGCTGGCGCACACCGCGCCGCCGCTGGCCGACGAGACAGCGCCGCTCCGGCCAGTCACCGAAAGGCCAGTGCGGATCGCGGTCGCACGGGACAAGGCGTTTTGCTTTTACTATGCGGACAACTTGGACGTGCTGCGCGAGCTGGGCGCGGAGCTGGTCGAATTTTCCCCGCTCAGCGACGACAGGCTGCCTGCGCATATCGACGGGCTGTACCTCGGCGGCGGCTATCCCGAGCTGTACGCGGCGCAGCTTTCCGCCAACTGCTCGATGCGGGACAGCATCCGCGCGGCGGTGTGCGGCGGTCTGCCCACCGTGGCCGAGTGCGGCGGCTTCCTCTATCTGCACCGCACGCTGGACGGTCATCCGATGGCCGGTGTGCTCGATGCCGACGCGCGGATGACCCCAAAGCTCCAGCCCTTCGGCTATGTGACGCTGACCGCCCGGCAGGACGGCCTGCTGAGCCGCGCGGGCGGCCAGATCCGCGCACACGTGTTCCATTATGCCGCCTCGACCGATGAGGGGGCGCAGTATCAGGCCACCAAGCCCAATGGCCGCGCGTGGGCGTGCGTCCACGGGAGCAAAACGCTCTATGCGGGCTTCCCGCATTTGTATTTTCGGTCGAACGCTGCGTTCGCAGCGGATCTCGTGCGCCGTTGTGCGCGGAAAGGATGAGCGATATGGATCTGCGACAGACGATCGCGGCGGTGCGCCCGCCGTGTGAGCAGAGCCGCGCAGCGGCGGCGGCACGCTTTTCGGCGATCGCTATGCCGCTGGGCAGTCTGGGACTGCTGCAAGAGGCTGTGACACAGATCGCCGCGATCGAGCGCACGCCGCGCCCGTCGATCGGCAAGCGGGCGGTCGTCGTGTTCTGCGCGGATAACGGCGTGGTCGCGCAGGGCGTGACCCAATGCGGGCAGGAGGTGACGGCCGTCGTGACCGAAAACATGGGGCGCGGCCTGTCCACGGTCTGCCTGATGGCCGAGCGGATCGGCATGGACAGCATCCCGGTGGACATCGGCGTGGCGCGGGACGTGCAGGGCGCGCGCATCCTGCGCCGTAAGATCTGCTATGGCACGGCGGATATGACCCGCCAGCCCGCCATGACGCGCGCGCAGGCGATCGCCGCGATCGAGGTCGGCATCGCGCTGGCCGAGGCGTGCGCCGCACAGGGGCATATGCTGCTGTGCGGCGGCGAGATGGGCATCGGCAACACCACGACGAGCGCGGCCGTCACCGCAGCGCTCACCGGCGCGTCGGTGCGTGCCGTGACCGGACGCGGCGCCGGTCTGTCCACCGCCGGGCTGGAACGCAAGGTGCGCGCGATCGAGACAGCGCTCGATCGGCACCGCCCCGACCCGAACGACCCGCTCGACGTGCTGCACAAGGTCGGCGGACTGGACATCGCCGGGCTGGCCGGGCTGTATCTTGGCGCGGCGGCCTGCGGTCTGCCCGTCGTGCTGGATGGCGTGATCGCGTGCACGGCGGCGCTGGTCGCGGTGCGGCTGTGTCCGGCGGTGCGCGGCTATCTGCTGGCGGGACACCGCGCCGAGGAGCCGGCGGGCGCGTTGCTGCTGGACACGCTGGGGCTGCGGCCGTTCATCACGGCCGGTCTGCGGCTGGGCGAGGGCACGGGCGCGGTCGCGGCGGTCGCGCTGCTCGATCTGGTGTTCGCCGCATATGATGGGATGCCGCGTTTCGACGAGACCGGCATCGAGGCGTATACGCCGCAGCACTGAGCGGCAGGGAAGGGAGGACGGACGATGCTGATATTGGTCACAGGGGGCGCAGCGAGCGGCAAATCCGCGCACGCGGAGCAGCTGCTGTGCACGTATGCGCCGGGCGCACGGCTGTATCTGGCGACCATGCAGCCCTTCGGCGCGGCGGCGCAGAGCAGGATCGCGCGGCACCGCGCCCTGCGGCAGGGCAAGGGCTTCGAGACGGTCGAGCGCCCGTTCGGCTTGGCCGAGCTGCACCTGCCGCGCCGGTATGATGGGATCCTGCTCGAGGATCTGGGCAATCTGCTGGCCAACGAGCAGTTCGCGCCCGATGGTGCGGGCGACGCGGCGTTCGGCAGCATCCTTGCAGGCGTGGCGCATCTGCAAGACTGCTGCGAAACGCTGGTCATCGTGTCGAACGAGATCTTTTCCGACGGGATGGACTACCCGCCGGAGACCGCGTCCTACATCCGCACGCTCGGGCAGCTGCACACCGCGCTCGCCGCGCAGGCCGACGCGGTCTATGAGTCGGTCTGCGGCATCCTGCTGCCGCTGAAGGGGGGCGGACGGACATGAAAAGCGCGTGGAGCGGCCTGCTGGTCGCGTTTTCGCTGTATTCCACCGTGCCGGTGCCGCAGGTGCAGTGGGAGCGGCACACGATGCGCTGGGCGCTGTCCTTTTTGCCGCTGGTCGGCGTGCTGATCGGTGCGCTCGAGTGGGGATGGTCTGCGCTCTGCACACGTTTGGCGGCGAACGCGCTGTTTTACGCGGTCGGGGCGACGCTGCTCCCGCTGCTGGTGTCGGGCGGCATCCATCTGGATGGGCTGTGCGATAGCTGCGATGCGCTGTGCTCGTTCGGCGACCGGGAAAAGCGGCTGGCCATCCTCAAGGATCCGCACGTGGGCGCGTTCGGGCCATTGTGGCTGATGGCCTTCCTGCTGGCCGAGGTCGGCTGCTTCGCGCAGCTCTACGACCGTCCCGTGCTGCTGCCGCTGGCGCTCTGCGGCTTCGCGCTGGCGCGCACGCTGGGCGGCTGCAAGGTCGTGTGCTCGCCCTGCGCCAAGGACAGCGGGCTGGCGCATCTGTTCGCGGAAAACAGCGACAAAAAGGCGGTCGCGGCCGCGCTGGCGACCGCGTTCCTGCTGCTCACGGTCGTGGCGGGGCAGGCCGTGTGTGCCGTGCCGCACGGGCGGACGGCAGTCGGCGTGCTGGCGGCCGTGCTGCTCGCGTGGGGCGCTGTGCATGAAAACATGACCCGCCGCGTGTTCGGCGGGATCACAGGCGATCTGGCGGGGCTGTGCATCTCGGTGGCCGAGCTGCTGGCACTGCTCTGCGCTGCATTAGGAGGGCTGTTCATATGACGGTATTATGTATCGGTGGGGCGCATCAGGGCAAGGCGGCGCTGGTCGAGCGGCTATACCCCGGTCTGCCGCTCGTCCGCGATCTGCACCGCCGCGTGCAGGCCGAGCTGGCCGCGGGGCGCGATCCGCTGGCGCTGCTGAGCGAGCTGTACGGCTGCGCCATCACCTGCGACGAGGTGGGCTGCGGCGTCGTGCCGCTCGACCCGGCGGACGAAGCCTATCGCGAGGCCGTTGGGCGGCTGTGCTGCGTGCTCGCTGCCCGCGCAGATGCGGTCATCCGCGTGACGGCCGGTCTCCCGCAGTATCTCAAGGGAGAACAGCCATGTATTTGATCGGTGTCGTGCTGCTCGGCTTCGCGCTCGACTGGCTGCTGGGCGACCCCGACAGCGCGTGGCACCCCGTGTGCCTGATCGGGCGTCTGGTGTCGCGGAGCGAGCGCCTTCTGCGGCGCGTGTTCCCCCACACGCCCGGCGGCGAGTTCGTGGCGGGCGTGCTGCTGTGGCTCGTGGTGTGCAGCGTCAGCTTCGCGGTGCCGTTTTTCGCGCTGCGCTGGCTGCGCGGATGCAGCGCATGGCTGGGTTTCGCCGCGGAAACGCTGCTCTGCTGGCTGATCCTCGCGCAAAAAAGCCTTGCCGACGCGGGCAAGGCGGTATATGACGCGCTGGGGCAGTCGCTGGACGCGGGACGGCGTGCGGTCGCGCGCTATGTCGGCCGCGATACGGCGGCGCTGGACGAGGCGGGCGTCATCAAAGTGGCGGTCGAGACCGTGGCGGAGAACACGACCGATGGCGTGATCGCACCGCTCCTGTATCTGCTGATCGGCGGTGCGCCGCTGGGGATGTTGTACAAAGCGGTCAACACGCTGGATTCGATGGTCGGCTACCACAACGAGCGTTATGAGCATCTGGGCAAGTGCGCGGCGCGGATGGACGATGTGTGCAACTTCATCCCGGCGCGGCTGTCGGCGGTGTGCCTGCTGGTCGCGGCGGGTATGCTGGGGCTGGACAGCCGCAACGCGCTGCGCGTGTTCCGGCGCGATCGGAACGCCCACAAAAGCCCCAATGCCGGACAGACCGAGTCGGTCTGCGCCGGTGCGCTGCACGTGCAGCTCGGCGGGGACGCGAGCTACTTCGGCGAGACCGTGCGCAAAGCGTCCTTCGGCGATCCTGACCGCGCCGTGCGTCGGCCGGATATTTTGCAGACCTGCGACCTGATGACGACGGCCAGCGTGCTCGCGCTCGTGCTGTGCGCGATGGTGCGGCTCGTCCTCACCGGGACGGCGCTGGGATGAGAGGAGAGGAGACGACCATGCCCGACTATATCCACGGCGGCGACGTGTATTCCTATGCCGCGCAGTTCGGCCGGATGCCGATCGACCTGTCGGCCAATATCGCGCCGTTCGGCATCCCGGATGCCGTCCGGCAGGCGCTGCACGACGCGGTCGCGGCCTGCACGCACTATCCCGACCCGTTCTGCCGTGCGCCGCGTGCGGCGATCGGCGAGGCCGAGGGCGTCGATCCGGCGCGTCTTTATTGCGGCAACGGTGCAGCCGATGTGCTCGACCGGCTGGCGGCCGTGCTGCGCCCCAAGACCGCGCTGCTCACCGCGCCGACGTTCGCAGAATACGCGCGGACGCTGGCCGGGGCGGACATCCGCCTGCACACGCTGCGCGCCGATGAGGGCTTCGCGGTCACAGAACGGCTGCTGGCGGACATCACGCCCGACATCGAGGCGGTCTACCTGTGCGACCCCAACAACCCGACCGGCCGCACGATCGAACCGGCGCTGCTGCGGGCGATCGCGGCGCGTTGCGCATCGATCGGGGCGCGGCTGATCGTGGATGCGTGTTTTCTGGATCTGGTGGCCGATGGGCTGTCGCGCGTGCCCGCGCTGGACGAATACCCGACCCTCGTGCTGCTGCGGGCATATACCAAGCTGTTCGCCGTGCCGGGCGTGCGCTTTGGCTGGTGCATGACAGCGGACACCGCGCTGATCGAGCAGCTCTATCGCGCGGGGCAGCCGTGGAACGTGTCCGTGCTGGCGCAGGCGTGCGCGGTGGCGTGCGCGGGCGAGCGGGACTACGTTCGCCAGACCGTGCAGCGCATCGCGCACGAGCGCAGCCGCTTGCAGCGCGGTCTGGCCGCACGCGGGCTGACCGTTTATCCGGGCGAAGCGAATTTTCTGCTGTTCTATGCGCCCGATCCCGCGCTGCGGGACGAGCTCGCGCAGCGCGGGATCCTGATCCGCGATTGCGCGGGCTATCCGGGGCTGGCGCCGGGCTACTATCGCACGGCGGTCAAGACCGCGCGGGAGAGCGACGCGCTGCTGGCCGCGCTCGACGAGATCGGAAGGGAGGCACGCTGATGACCAAGTGCATCATGGTGCAGGGCACCTGCTCGAACGCGGGCAAGAGCCTGCTCTGCACGGCGCTGTGTCGGATCTTCCGGCAGCAGGGCTACCGGGTCGCGCCGTTCAAGGCGCAAAACATGGCGCTCAACTCGTTCATCACGGCGGACGGCGGCGAGATGGGGCGGGCGCAGGTCGTGCAGGCCGAGGCGGCGGGCATCGCGCCCGATGTGCGCATGAACCCCATCCTGCTCAAGCCGACGAGCGACACCGGCTCGCAGGTGATCGTGTTGGGCGAGGTGCGCGGCGACCGCACCGCCCGCGAATATTGGGGCGACAAGAAAGCGCTGCTCCCGGTGGTCGCGCAGGCGTATGACAGTCTGGCCGCCGAGCACGACCTGATCGTGATCGAGGGGGCGGGCAGCCCGGCTGAGATCAACCTCAAGCAGGATGACATCGTCAACATGGGGCTGGCCAAGCTGGTGGATGCGCCCGTGCTGCTGGTCGGCGACATCGACCGAGGCGGCGTGTTCGCCTCGCTCTACGGCACGGTCAAGCTGCTCGAGGCCGACGAGCAGGCGCGGATCCGCGGGCTCATCATCAACAAATTCCGCGGGGACGTGGCGATCTTGCGCCCCGGTCTGGCGCAGCTCGAGGCGCTGACCGGCAAGCCGGTGCTCGGCGTGGTGCCCTATGAGCGGTTCGACATCGACGACGAGGATAGCCTGTCGGCGCGGCTGGGTCACAGCGCCCGCGGCGCGGCGGTGCGGATCGCGGTGGTGCGGCTGCCGCGCCTGTCCAACTTCACCGATTTTTCTGCGCTGTCCCGCGTGCCGGGGGCGGGGGTATATTATGCCGACCGCCCGGCGCAGCTCGCGGATGCCGATCTGCTGATCGTGCCGGGCACCAAATCGACGATGGCCGACCTCAAATGGCTGCGCGAGAGCGGCATGGAGGCGCAGATCTTAAAGCAGCACGCCGCAGGCACGCCGGTGCTCGGCATCTGCGGCGGGTATCAGATGCTCGGGCGCACGGTGTCCGATCCGGTAAACACCGAGGGCGGCGGCCAGCTGCGCGGTCTCGGTCTGCTGCCGGTGGATACGGTGTTCTGCCCGCGCAAAACGACCGCACAGGCGCAGGGCACGGTGGGCGCACTGTCCGGCGCGTTCGCGACGCTCGCGGGCGCGGCGGTCACGGGGTACGAGATCCACATGGGCGAGACCACGCGCGACCCGGCGGCGCAGCCCTTCGCGGCGCTCCGCCGCGCAGACGGCACGGCGGTCGCGGACGGCTGTCAGGCGGGCGATGTCTGCGGCACCTATCTGCACGGCGTGTTCGATGCGCCGGGCGTGGCGCAGGCGCTCGTGCAGGCGCTCGCGGCGCACAAGGGCGTGTCGCTCACAACGGCCGGCGCGGCAGACGACCGGCAGGCACAGTACGACCGGCTGGCGGATACCGTGCGGCGGTCGCTCGATATGGAACAGATCATGCGGATAGTGGAGGGAAATAGATGAAAGGCACATCTTGTGTACACCTGTATCATGGGAACGGCAAAGGCAAAACGACCGCGGCCATCGGCTTGGCGGTGCGGTGCGCCGGGCGCGGCGGCAAGGTCGTGATCGCGCAATTTTTGAAGGACGGCACCTCGGGCGAATGTCGGGCGCTGGCCAGCCGCCCGGACGTGACGCTGCTCGCAGCCAATCCGGTGGGCAAATTCTCGTTCCAGATGGACGAGGCAGAAAAACAGCGCACAGCGGAGGCTGTGCGCCGCACCTTTGACGCAGCGGTGCGCTTCGCCGTGCAGGAGGACGCGCGGCTGCTCGTGCTGGACGAGGTCTGCGCGGCGATCGCTTGCGGCTTTTTGGACGAGCAGGCCGTAACGGCGCTGCTGGACAGCCGCCCGGACACGCTCGAGGTCGTGCTGACCGGGCGCGACCCCTCTGACGCGCTGTGTGCGCGGGCGGATTATATCACCGAGATGGTGGCGCACCGCCATCCGTTCGAGCAGGGGCTGGCCGCGCGGGAAGGGATCGAGCTATGAGCCGGATCATGCGGCCGCAGGACATCGAAAAGCGCTCGTTCGCGCTCATCACCGCCGAGCTGGGCGATCGGACGTTCCCGGCGGGCGTGTCCGAGGTGGTCAAGCGCGTGATCCACACCACGGCGGACTTCGACTATGCGGAAAACCTGTGCTTTTCGGGATGCGCGGTCGAGCGGGCGAAGGCGGCGCTGCGGGCGGGCGCGACCATCGTCACCGATACCAATATGGCGCTGGCCGGCATCAGCAAGCCCACGCTGGCGCGGCTCGGCGGGCGGGCGCTCTGCCTGATGGCGGATGAGCGCGTCGCGCAGGAGGCCAAAGCGCGCGGCGTGACCCGCGCGGTCGTCTCGATGGAGCACGCGGCCACGCTCGAGGGGCCGTTGATCTTCGCGATCGGCAACGCGCCGACCGCGCTGATCCGCCTGCATGAGCTGATCGAGGCGGGCGCGATGTCGCCCGCGCTGGTGATCGGCGTGCCGGTCGGATTCGTCAACGTGGTCGAGTCCAAGGAGCTGTTCCTCGGCGGCGACACGCCGTATATCATCGCGCGGGGGCGCAAGGGCGGCTCGAACGTGGCCGCCGCGATCGTCAATGCGCTGCTGTATCAGCTCGTCCGGCGAGAGGGCTTTTGAGCGTGCCGGTCGAACGGCCTGCGCCGCGCCCGCCGTTCGGCGACGAGGGCGGTCAGAGACGCGCCGCCGAGGCACAGCGCGAGCACCAGTCCACCCGTCCGCGCCCAAAAGGCGGTGGGCAGGATGCAGATGATCGCATCGGTCTGCGGGTCGAAGATCCAGTTGGTCTTGCCGGGGAAGAACACGCGGTGGAACGCGGTGAATAGACCGTCGAAATCGCGGATCGCCCACAGCGCGAGCAGCAGGAACGCGACGGTCAGGCAGACCGCCGCCCAAAACGCAGGCCCACGCCCCCAAAAGCGGTGGAAAGCCAGCCGTCCGCGGTGATAGAGCAGACCGATCACGAGCAGCACGGCGCTCGTCCCGCCCAGCAGGGCGAGATCGAGCCGGAACAGCACGCGGCAGTCGGCGAAGTGGGCGCGGCCGCTCGCCGACGAGCGCAGCGCGCCCGTGCCGAAGGGCGCACCGTATACCAGATAGTCCATCACCTCGTCGTAGGCGGTGCGGATGGTCTGTTCGCTCCAGTCGGTCTGCGCAGGCAGGTCGAGCGCGTCGATCTGCGCATAGTAATAGGGGCGGCACAGCATGGGCACGGCGACCGCTGCGGTCAAAAAGAACACGGCCAGCGTGGCCGCCAGTGCGAGGGATAAGAGTTTAGACGGTCGCATCAGCGTCCTCCTTCCACGGGGCGGATAGCACGACACATACCTGCGAGGGCAGGTAGAACAGCCACATCCCGATGCGCGTGAAGCCGGTGCACAGGCCGAGCGCGGACGCGCCCACGCACAGATCGCAGCACGCGAGCAAGATCAGTCCGGCGGCGAAGCGGCGCTGCATCCGGTCGTGCAGCAGACGCAGGATCGCCGCGATATTGCACAGCAGCTGGGCGAAATAGAGCAGCGCCAGCGCATACAGCGGGGGCAACGGGGTCAAAAACAGCGCGAGCGGCGCCAGCCGCACGGCCAGCAGCGGCCAGCCTATCGCGCCCCGCCGCCGGACGATCCGCGCCGCATAGACGAGCTGCACCAGCAGGAACAGCGCGACCCCGGTCGCGTAGCTGCGCCCCGGGAACAGCAAAAACCAGTCGGCGCTCACGGCGAGCGCCAGCGCGAGCGTGGTCAGCCAGCCGTCTGCGGTGCGGGCGCGGCACAGCGCAGCCAGCAGGCACAGCACGATCGCCGCGAACTTGATCGGCGTGCTGTCAGCCCAGCGGGTCAGGTCGAGCAGCAGCAAGGCCGCATACAGCGCCCCGGCGGCGCAGGGGAACAGCAGGCGCTTGGCACGTGTCACGGGCATCGCCCCCTTTCTGTCCTTATGATAGGCCGGCGGAGGTGGCCGTGTCAAGCGGGCGCAGGGTTGCACCTGCGCTTTTTTTGGGTTATAATAGCCGTAGAACGCGGAGAGGAGCGCACCGATGGAACTACATTACGAGATCACCAAGCAGGATTATATCGACTTCAATCTGCATTATTATATGAATAATGCGGTCGTCCAGCGCAGCCTGCTCATCACCCGCATCATGACGGCGGTGCTCGTGCTGATCGGCGGCACGCTGCTGATGTACTGGGTCGAGGGGCTGGGCGTGCTGTCCACGGCGGTCTATCTGGCGCTGGCGGCGGTGTGCTTTTTCGGCACGCCGTGGTACATGAAGCGCAAGGTGGCCAAAAACACCGAGCGCATCCTGCGCAATGCGAACAACAAGCAGCTTTGCGGCCCCAAGACGCTGATCCTGCGCGAGACCGATTTCGAGCTCAAGGGCGAGAACGAGGACACGGTGTACCAGTATGAGGCGGTGCAGCGCACCGCGACCGACGAGGGACACTACTACATCTTCGTCGATGAGTTCTCCGGGCTCATCATCCCCTTCACCGCCTTTGAAAACGAGGGGCAGAAGCGGGATTTTTACGACCGCATCACCGCGTGCATCACAGACGAAGCGCTCAAGTGCTGAACAAGACTCCCCGATCGGGGAGTTTTTTGTTTTGCCGGGGAACTTTTCCGCGGTGTGCTCGTCTAACACGGTAAACAGCAGAACGGAGGGATAGATATGAAAAAACGAGCGATCGCGGCAGCGCTCGCGCTGCTGGTCGGGCTGGGGCTGGCGGGCGCGGCGCAAAAGCAGGCGCTGTGCGGCTACCCGACGGCCGATGCCGTGCAGACCGGGCAGGCGATGCCCAAAACGGTGCGGCGCGGCGATCTGCTGGAGGCGCTCGCAGCGGCCTCGGGCGAAACGCTGTCGAACAGCGCATGGATCGACATGGAGGACTACTTCACCGACGGCGCGGGCGCGTCCGACGGGGTCAAATGGGCGTTCCACAAATGGATCCTCAACGGCTACGGCGGCGGGCAAGGGGAGCGCGGCACGCTCCGGCTGAATGACCCCATCACCCGGCAGGAGGCCGCAGCGCTGCTCGGCCGCTATCTGGATTACCGGTATACCGAGCTGCCTGCGGGCTGCGGCACGGGCGCGCCCTCGATGGCGAACATCGCGCCGTGGGCGCAGCGCGGCGTGATGGCCTGCTGGATGTACGGCGTGATCGACACGGGCGACGCGCCCGACTTCCACCCGGACGACTGGGTCTCCGGGCAGGAGGCCGCGCAGTGGATCGCGAACGCCAACGCCCTGACCTTTGGCGCGTATCACACGCCCGCGCAGCCCGCGTCGTTCTCAGATGCGCTCGTGCGTGCGCTGGAGCCGCAGGGCAACTGGTCGGTCTCGCCGTACTCGGTGCGGCTGTGCCTCGCCATGCTGGCCAACGGCGCACAGGGCGAAACGCGGCAGGAGCTGCTGACCGCGCTCCAGATCGACGATCTGGACGCCTTCAACGCGGATACCCGTGCGCAGCTCGCGACCTATGACGGCTACGCGCGGATCATGTCGCTCGAAACGGCCAACTCGCTGTGGCTGAACCAAAGCTGGTTCGACGGCAAGGGCGAATTTCGCCCGGACTATGTAAAGAAGATGGGCGCGGACTACCGCGCGGCGGTCGAGGAGGTCACGCGGGCGGATTCAGTCGAGCGGGTGAACGCTTGGGTGAACGAAAAGACGCACGGCAAGATCCCGACGATCCTGACCGAGCAAAACCGCGACTTCGTGACCGCGCTGGTCAACGCGGTGTACTTCAAGGCCGCATGGGAGAACGAATTCGACGAGAGCCGGACGGACAAGGCGACCTTCATCAACGCAGACGGCACGACCGGCACGGTCGATATGATGCACCAGACCGACGGCTTCGGCTACTACGCGACGCCGGGCGCCGAGGTGCTCAAAATGGACTACCGCAAGTATGCGGTGGACGACTGGGAGGGCAACGGCTGGGAATACTTCCGCGACGCGGACTTCAGTATGTACCTCATCAAGGCGGATGACGCGCTGGACGTGCAATATCTGCTGGATAACGTCACATTCACCTACGGGGATGTGCGCGTCTCCGTGCCTAAGTTCAAGGTGGAATACGGCGCGGCGCTGGATGAGGCGCTGGGCGCGCTGGGCG
>JAUNJI010000013.1:23370-26762 GCA_030533295.1 Eubacteriales bacterium | reverse complement strand
GGGCTCTTTTTCGCGTGTGGCTGCCGCTTTAAGGGGCGGGACAGGTCTCGTGCTTCATCCGATGGTAGATGCGGGACCGGTACGCCTGCACCTGCTCGGCCAGCGCGGCGGGGATCGTCGGATGATATGTGCCCTGCGCGTCCACCGCCGTGCCGCGCTCGATCACCGGCAGCGCCCGCCGCAGCTCGTTGACGAAGGCGAAAAAGGGGTCGCTCGTCCCGCAGCCGATCGCCTCCAGCACGGCCGCGCCGAGGAAGCTCGCGCTCAGCCGTCCGTCGGCGGGCAGGGCGAGACGCGCGGCCAGCGTATCGAAGTCGAGCGCGGCCGCGCCCGCCGGATTGGCCCACAGCAGCAGGGGCGGGGCATAGGCATCCAGCCAGCTGTCCTGCCGGGGGTCGCTCGCCATGTCCAGCCCGAGCGCGCGGTAGCAGAGATAGTCGTCGCCCAAGCTGGGCAGGTGATCGCCGAACCAGATCAGTAGCACGGGCTCGTCCCGCTGGGCGAAATAGGCGGCCAGCTCGCCCAGCATGGCGTCGGCGTCGCGCAGGCCGTGGGTATAGACGGTCAGCATGGTCTCGGCCTCGGCGGGCAGCGGGGCGGCCAGCCGGAGCGGATACAGATCGCGCGCCTTGCCGTATTTGGACTCGGTGTAGGCCATGTGGTTTTGGATCGTGGTGACATAGGTGAACTGCGGCCGGCCGGTCTGCGCCCGCGCCTCATAGTCGGCGATGATGTAGTCGGTCAGCGCCGCGTCGGACACATAGCCGCCCTTGTACGCCGCATCGGCGAACGCATCCTCGAATACGGCGCTGTCTGCGCCCAGCCAGCGGTAGATGTTTTGGCGGTTGTAGAACCAAGCCTTGCCGGGGTGGATGAAGGCGGTCTGCCAGCCGTGGGCGCTGGCCTGCCGGAACACCGAATCGACGTTCTTGTGCAGCACGCGGAACGAGGAGACACCGGCATCGGACAGCATGGCGGTCTGCATCCCGGTGAGCACGTCGAACTCGGTGTTGGCCGTGCCGCCGCCGTAGTTGGGGACGATCAGGCGGCCGGACAGCGCGGTGTCCGACTGCTGCAAGGCGTGGTAGTTGCGGAGCGGGTCGGTCTCGGCCGTCCACGCGAAGGCATCGTCGTCGGTCACGTCGCAGAACGCCTCGCTCATCACGAAGATCACGTTGACCGGCACGGGGTCGGCGGCGGTGGTCGGCGTGGCGGCGATGGCGCGTTCGGTCGCGGCCTTGTCGAAGTGCGCGGGCTTTTGCAGGGCGTTCTGCGTCACGTTGCGCAAAAAGGCGAAGTGGAAGCCGGTCTGGTCGTACACGGTGGTCATGTTGAAGCGGTTGGTGCAGGGCAAGGCGTCGAACACCGCCGGGGAGGCGTAGACCGTCAGCGTCAGCCCGGTGAGCACGCCGCAGCAGGCAAGGCAGCCCGCCAGCCGCCCGACGAGCCGCACGGGCAGCGGCAGACGGCTGCGCCGCGTGCGCACCAGCGCCGCGCCCAGCACGAGCGCCGCCAGCGCCAGCGCGAACAGCCGCACCAGCCCCCAGTCGATGGACAGATCGTAGCTGCCTGCGGCGGCCAGCGCCTCGCGCAGCATGGTCAGATCCTGCGGCACGACCGGGTCGTCCCGCGCGGCGATCTTGAGCTGGTTGGCGAAGTTGAGCAGGCCGAGCGCGAGCAGCGCGACCGCCGAACCGGCGAACACGTTGCCCAACGCGCAGGTGCACGCCAGCACGACGAGCAGCACGGGCGCCCAATTGAGCAGGCCGAGCAGCGGCGTCGTGAAAAAGGTGGAGGGGATGACCGGCATGGTGCGCAGGCACAGATACCAGATGCCGATCGAGAGGAGCACGGCCAGCGGCAGGCTCCAGCCCGCGGCCCAATGCAGCGGTAGGCTGCGGCGCGGGGAAAAGTCGCCGGGGGGATGCTGACGCATCTCATGTGCGCCCGGCTGCGCACGTCGGAAGATAAACATAGACCAATTATACGCGGATCTGGCCGTTCTGGCAAGGGCGAGCGGGCGGATGACCGATTTTTCGTGGCGCACAGGCCGGTTGCATCGGCGGGCGGGATGTGGTAAGATGAAAAAAACGCTGCGCGACACGAAAGGGGGAAGGGGCATGACCGAGGTGCTGCGTCTGCCGCACGGCAGACTGACCCACGCCGCCGCCGCGCCCGGCTGGCGCAAGCCCGCGCTGGTGATCTGTCCGGGCGGGGGCTACGGCTTTTGCTCGATCCGGGAGGGCGCGCCCGTCGCCCGCGCCTTCGCGCGGGACGGGATCGAGAGTTTCGTGCTCGAATATGATTGTGCGCCCGCGCCGCTCGGCAGTATGCCGCTGCACACGCTGTCGGCGGCAGTCGCGTGGGTGCGGGAGCACGCCGCGCGGTTTTCGATCGACCCGGACAAGATCGCCGTGGGCGGCTTTTCCGCCGGGGCGCATCTGGCGGGCACGCTGGCGGCGACTTGGCACCGCGAGGCGTGGGCCGCGCCGGGCACGGACTTGCAAAAGCACCGCCCGAACGCCGCCGTGCTGTGCTACCCGGTGGTGACGGCGGGCGCATACGCCCATCGGGGCAGCTTCGAGCAGCTCGCCGGGGCGGACGAGGCGCAGCAGCGGGCGTTTTCGCTCGAAACGCTGGTCGAAGCGGCGATGCCGCCCACCTTTTTGTGGCACACGCTGACCGATGCGACCGTGCCGGTCGAGAACACGCTGCTGCTCGAGGCCGCGCTGCGGCGGGCGGGCGTGCCGCATGAGCTGCACCTGTTCCCGCGGGGGGCGCACGGGCTGTCGCTGGCCGACTATGAAACATCTGATCCCGCGCGGGGGCGGCTGCCCGACCGGCACGTGAACCGCTGGCAGGCGCTTTGCGCAGAATGGCTAAAGGAGCTGTGAACATGGAGAAAATGCACATCCGCCGCACGACGGCGGCCGATCTGCCCGCTTTGCGCACGATCTACGACACGGCGCGGCGCTTCATGGCCGAGGCGGGCAACCCCAAGCAGTGGGGCGACGGCTATCCCCACCGCGACCTGCTCGAGCAGGACATCGCGCTGGGGCGCAGCTATGTCTGCGAGGCGGACGGCCGCCTGCTGGCGACGTTTTGCCTGACGACCGCGGAGGAGGCCGACTACCGCACGATCGACGAAGGCGCATGGCTGGACGATGCCCCGTATGGCGTGGTGCACCGCATCGCGGTGGGCGAACCGGGGCGCGGCGTGGCGGCGTTCTGTCTGGACTGGTGTCTGGCGCAGTGCGGCAACATCCGCATCGACACCCATCGCGACAATCGCCCCATGCAGCGCCTGCTCGAGCGGCTGGGTTATACCTATTGCGGGGTCGTCGAGCTGTCGGGCGGCAAGGGCGAACGGCTGGCGTATCAAAAACGCGCGG
>JAUNJI010000013.1:0-23270 GCA_030533295.1 Eubacteriales bacterium | reverse complement strand
CGGTGGTCTTTTTGGTCACGCCGTCACCCAGCGGCAGGCCGCGCACAGGTATCCGCCGAGCGCGGCGGTCATCTCGCGGGCGGCCACGGCCTTGTCGGCCAGCGTGACGATCCAGGCGATCCGCGAACGCGGCATGGCCGCGAGGGGGAACATATGGCGGGCGATGGCCTCGCGCTCCCGGTCGGTCAGATGGAACACCTGATCGGCGCGCTGCGCCGCGATCGGTCCGTGCGCGAAGGCGTGCATCCGGATCACGCGGTGCAGGCCGGAAAAGCGGCGCAGATAGCGGCGGAAGGCCGCTCCGTGCCAGTCGTAGCCGAAAAAGTCGTGCAGCAGCGCCGCGCGCACGACCGAGGCGGTCTCCTCCGCAGACAGCCGCATTCGGCAAGCGATGCCATAGGCCGCTTTGGCCACGGCGACCGAGTGATCGTACACCGAATTGCCTGCGCCGTGGTGGCGCAGCGTGCGCAGGCGGACGAAGCGCGGGTGCAGCATGATCTCGGCCGCGATGGACGGCAGGACATCCTCCATCGGACTCACCCCTTTCTGTTATCCTATCCCTATCATATGCCATGCTGCGCCCAAAAGCAAGAGGCAGCTCACGGATATCAGCACTTTGTGGGCGGATCGGACAGGCGGCGGCCGATCCGGCGGCAGAGCAGCGCGGCGGCCAGCAGGCCGACGACCTCGGCCAGCGGGAAGGCCAGCCATACGGCGGTCAGGCTGACGCGGGCGAGCAGCGCGGCCGCCGGCAGCAGCACGACCAGCTGGCGCAGCAGCGCCACCGCCAGCGAAGCGCCGCTGCGCCCCAGCCCCTGCATCCAGCCGCACAGCACGACCGACAGCCCCGCCGCGCAGAACGAGGACGAGATGATCCGGATCCCGGGCACGCCGAGCGCCAGCATCGCGTCGGACGCATCGAACAGCCGCAGCAGCGGCGCGGGACACAGCTCGAACAGCAGCGTCCCGGCGGCCATGATGCCCAGCGCCAGCAGCAGCGCGTACCGCGTGATGCGGGCGATCCGCCGGTGCGCCCCCGCGCCGAGGTTGTAGCCCACCATCGGGATCAGCGCGTTGTTCAGCCCGTAGACCGGCAGGAACAGAAAGTTTTGCAGCTTGAAATACACGCCGTAAAAGCCCACCGCGGTCTGCGAGAAGGCCATCAGGATGTGGTTGAGGCCGATCGTCAGCACGCTCATCAGCGACTGCTGCAAGGTGGCGGGCAGGCCGATCCGCACCATCGCGGCGAGGATCGCGCCGTCCGGCCGGAAGTCGCGCAGGTGGAGGTGCACGTCGCGGTTGAAGCGCACGTTGATGAAAAACCCGATCGCCATCGCGATGATCTGCGCGGTCGCGGTCGCGAGCGCCGCGCCCGTCGTGCCGAGGGCGGGGCAGCCGCACAGGCCGAAGATCAGGATGGGGTCGAGCACGCAGTTGAGGCTCGCGCCGATCAGCTGCGTGACCATGTGATAGACCGTGTGCCCGGTCGCCTGCATCAGCCGCTCGGCGGTGAAGAGCAAAAACACCCCGCACGAGGCCGTCGTGACCACGGTGACGTAGCGCGTGCCCATGTCGATCACGGCGGGCACGTCGGTGAACGCCGCGATGAACCGCCGCCCGCACAGCAGCCCCAGCGCGGCGAACACCAGCCACAGGCAGACCGACAGAAAGATCCCGTTGGCCGCGACGCGGTCGGCCTGCGCCTGCTGCCGCTCGCCCAGACGGCGCGAGAGCAGCGCGTTGATGCCCACGCCCGTGCCGGTGGCGCAGGCGATCATCAGCAGCTGCACCGGGAACGCCAGCGAGACCGCGGTGAGCGCATCCTCGCTGATGCGGGCGACGAAGGCGCTGTCCACGATGTTGTACAGCGCCTGCACCAGCATGGACAGCATGATCGGCAGCGACATCGTGACGAGCAGCCGTCCCTCGGGCATGGTGCCCATCTTGTTTTGCGCCGCTGCGGTGTTTTGGTCGATCCGTTCGGCCATGGTGTCCCCTCCTTTTCGTAGTTCGCGGCCGAGATAGGAAAAAAAGACCTGCGGCGCAGGTCTTTTTTTGACGGCTGGCTCAGCCTTGATCGATCACCATCTGGCGATAGGGCAGCCCCTCGAAGCCGAGCGAGCGATAGAGCGCGGCGGCGCGGGGGTTGTCGTCCGTGACCTCCAGTCGGAACCGCGCGGCATCCGGGTAGGCCGACCGCACGGCGGCGATGAGCCGGTGGCCGATGCCCTGTCCGCGCAGCGCATCATCGACCATCAGCTCGTCCAGCCACACGCACAGTCCGCCGGCCTCGTTCGACCACGTGATCGCGCACAGGCAATAGGCGCGGGGCACGTCGTGCTCGTCCGCCGCGACGAAGCAGCGGGCATAGGGCGTGTCGCCCATGAGCAGGTCGAAGGTGCGCGCGGCGTGTGCCGGGTCGATCGGGTGCGCGACGGCGGGCAGTGCATAGAACTGCTCGACCATGCGGCAAAACGGCGCCCGATCCCACGGCAAGATCTCGCGGATCACCATATCAAAGCTGGGCAAGGGCCTGATCGAGGTCGGCGATGATGTCCTCGACGTTTTCCAGGCCGACCGACAGACGCACCAGACCGGGCTCGATGCCCGCCGCGACCAGCTGCTCGTCGGTCAGCTGGCGGTGGGTCTCGCTGGCGGGGTGCAGCACGCAGGTGCGGATGTCCGCGACGTGCACCTCGTTGCAGGCGAGCTTGAGGCTGTCCATGAACCGCATCGCCGGGATGCGGCCGCCCTTGATGTCGATGCTCATGACGCCCGAGGTGCCGAGCGGCAGGTATTTCTGCGCACGCTCATAGTGCTCGTTGCCGGGCAGCGCGGGATAGCGCACCGAGGCGATCTTGTCCGAGGCTTGCAGGTGCTTGGCGACGGTCAGCGCGTTGTCGCAATACTGCTTCATGCGCACGGGCAGGGTCTCCAGCCCGAGGTTGAGCAGGAAGGCGGAGTGCGCCGCCGGATAGCAGCCGAAGTCGCGCATGAGCTGCATCCGCGCCTTGATGATATAGGCCATCGCGCCGAATTCGCGGGTATAGACCACGCCGTGGTAGCTCTCGTCCGGCTCGGTGAAGTCCGGGAACTTGCCCGAGGCCGCCCAGTCGAACTTGCCGCTGTCCACGATCACGCCGCCGCCCTGCACGGCGTGGCCGTCCATGTACTTGGTGGTCGAGTGGACCACGATGTCCGCGCCGAACGCGAACGGACGGCACAGCACGGGGGTGGCGAAGGTGTTGTCGATGATGAGCGGCACGCCGTTTTTATGCGCGATGGCCGCCCACTTCTCGATGTCGAACACGGTCAGCGCGGGGTTGGCCAGCGTCTCGCCGAACACGGCCTTGGTGTTGGGCTTGAACAGCTTTTGGATCTCCTCCTCGTCGGCCTCGGCATCTGCCCAGATGCACTCGATGCCCAGCCGCTTGAGCGTGACGCCGAACAGGTTGATCGTGCCGCCATAGATGGTCGAGGCCGCGATGAAGCTGTCGCCCGCCGCGCACAGGTTGAGGATGGACAGCAGGCTGGCCGCCTGCCCGGACGAGGTGAGCATCGCGCCCACGCCGCCCTCGAGCGCGGCGATCTTCTTTTCGACCGCGTCGCAGGTCGGGTTGGCGAAGCGCGAGTAGATGCACTCGGTCGGCATATCGAACAGCGAGGCGATCTTCTCGGTCGAATCGAAGCGATAGGTGGTGGATTGGACGATGGGCATGACGCCCGGCCCGCCGTTTTCGGGCTGATAGCCCGCGTGCAGGCATTGGGTCTCGATCTTCATGCGATGTTGCTCCTTTACTGCTTTACTGTGGATATAAAGGTATTTTATCACGGGGATGGGCGGCTGGTCAACCTCTGTCGCGGGCGATGGGCGATCGGCGCGAAAATGAAGGGACAGCCCGCGCGGCCGAGCGGGCGTTCCCCTATTGACCGGGGCAGATAGACGGGGTAAAATGAAGGCGGATCTTTTCGACGAAAACGACCGAGCGAAAAAGGAGGTATCACGGATGGGTCATGGGGGAAAACGACTGCTCGCGGCTGCGCTGGCCTGCGGCTGCTTGCTCACGGCCACGGCGGGCGCTGCGGGCAGCGTCACGAAGGCCGATATGGCGATCGGCGGCACGATGGTCTACCTCGAGATGGGCGCGGGGCGCACGGGCGAGGTCACGCTGGCCGGTGGGCGGCTGTTCCGCGCGCAGGATGCGCTGGCGCACCGCGCCGGCAAGGCGGCCGAGCCGGGCAAGACCGTGGTGGCCTCGATCAACGGCGGCTATTTCGACGCATACAGCAGCGAGCTGACCACCTATGCGACTGTGATCGACAACGGCGAGGTGATCAACGGCGGCGGCAACAAGCCCACGCTGGCCTTCACCGGCAGCGGCACGCCGCTGATCGACCGCGTCAAGATCGAGAGCAAGGTCTCCTTCCGCGACACCGGCGCGGGCGGCACGACGGTCACGGCCTATGCGGTCGATCGCTATGACGCGGGCGACCGCAAGAACGGCTGGATGATCGCGCTCATCACCCCGTATCACGGGCGTGCGATCGCCGTCGCGCCGGACGCGCGGATCGTCACGATGCGAAACAGCGAAGTGACCGACATCCGCGTCGGCGGCACGGTGCCCGCGCTGCCGTGGGGCACGAACGTGCTCATCATCAACAGCAGCGCGTGGAACGGTCTGGCGCAGTACACCAACGAGCCGCAGATCGGCAATGCCGCGATCCGCAGCACGGTCTATACGCCGCAGACCGACGCGGCGGACAAGTGGACGAACGTGGTCAACGGCGTGGGCGCGGGGCCGCTGCTGCTCAAGAACGGCGTCGATGTCTGCGACCAGAACACCGACTTCACCGATCCCAAGCAGCGGCCGGACTTCGTCTCCGCGCGGTCGTTCGCCGCGATCATGGGGGATGGCCGTCTGGTGCTCGGCAGCGCCCGGAGCGCCTCGATGCGGCAGATCGCCGCCTACCTCAAGGGGCTGGGCGCGGTCGATGCGATGGCGCTGGACGGCGGCGCGTCCACCTTCCTCGATGTCGGTGGGGATACGGTGCATCGCGCCGGTCGTGCGCTGAGCAACGTGCTCCACATCGTCGATCACAGCGCGGGCACGCTGCCGCAGGGCGTCCAGCCGCGCGACTTCGACACGCCCTCCGGCTGGGCGGCGGACACCCTGCGCGACGCGGCCGCAGCGGGCATCGTGCCGACGGCCTTGCAGCGCGGCTACCAGAAGAACATCACCCGCAAGGAGTTCTGCCAGCTGATCGGGGCGCTGCTGACCGTGCAGCTGCCCGATCTGCCCGCCCGCCTATACCAGACCGGCATCACCTACGATCAGGCGCGTGCCGCGCTCACGGACACCTTCGATGCCGATGTCATGAAGTGCTATCAGCTGGGCATCATCAACGGCACGGGCGGCAACAAGTTCCGCCCGAACGACAGCCTGACCCGCGAGCAAGCGGCCAAGATCGTCATGGGCGCCCATCAGGTGCTCGCCGGTGCGGATGCACGCCCCGCCGGCAGCGTGTCCTTCGCCGATGGCGGCAGCATCGCGGGCTGGGCGCAGCCCGGCGTGCAGTATGTGGTCGCCAACGGCCTGATGAACGGCACGGGCAACGACCGCTTCAGCCCGCAGGGGCGGTTCACCCGCGAACAGGCGATCGCCACGCTGTATCGGATGCTGTGAGGACGACCGCCCGCAAGAGAGCAGCCCACCGTGGACGCGCCCGCGCCTGCGGTGGGCTTTCGTTCGGCGCGACAGCGCGGTCGGGCATAGACTTTGCCCGTATCTTTTGCTATAATGGGGGCAGATCAACATCCATGGAGGGATACGGGCATGACCGATGAAAAGATCGCACGCATCAACGCGCTCGCGAAAAAAGCCAAGGGCGAGGGGCTGACCGAGGCCGAAAAGGCCGAGCAGCAGGCGCTCCGCGCAGAATATATCGAGGGGTTCCGGCGCAGCCTCAAGGCGCAGCTCGACAACACGGTGATCGTCGAGCCGGACGGCACCTCCCGCAGGCTGCGCCAAAAGGGGCAGGCGCAGTGATCGCCCTGCCGGACGCGCCCGCCCGCGCGATCGAGCGGCTGGAGGCGGCAGGGTACGAGAGCTGGGTGGTCGGCGGCTGCGTGCGCGACAGCCTGCGCGGCGCGCAGCCGCACGATTGGGATCTGTGCACGGCCGCGCGTCCCGACGAGATGCGGGCGGTGTTCGCGGGCGAGCGTCTGCTCGAGACCGGCGTGCAGCACGGCACGCTCACGCTGCTGACCGCGGACGGTCCGCTCGAGATCACCACCTTCCGCGCCGACGGCGCTTATGCCGATGGCCGCCACCCGGACGGGGTGCGCTTCGTCGGCAGCATCGAGGACGATCTGGCGCGGCGCGATCTGACGGTCGGCGCGATGGCGTGGCACCCGCAGCGCGGCTTGTGCGACCCCTACGGCGGGCTGGACGACCTGCAAGAGGGGGTCTTGCGGGCGGTCGGCGACCCGGATGCCCGCTTTCGCGAGGATGCGCTGCGCATCCTGCGCACGGTGCGCTTCGTCAGCCAGCTGGGCTTCGCGGTCGAGCCGGCGACTGCGGCGGCCATGCGGCGGCAGGTGGCGCGGCTGGACTGCGTCGCGGCCGAGCGCGTGTGCACCGAGCTGACCGGGACGCTGTGCGGGCGGTTCGCCCGGCGGGCGCTGCTGGGCTTGGCCGATGTCCTCGGCTATGTGCTGCCCGAGCTCGCGCCGATGATCGGCTGCGACCAGCGCAACCGGCACCACCGCTACACCGTGTGGGAGCACAGCGTGCGGGCGGTCGAGCAGGTGCCTGCCGAGCCCGCGCTCCGCTGGGCGGCGCTGCTGCACGACTGCGGCAAGCCCGCCTGCAAGACGATCGATGAGCAGGGCGTGGGGCATTTTTACGGCCATCCCAAGGCGGGGCGGGCGATCGCCGACGAGCTGCTGCGGCGGCTGCGCTTTTCCGGCGCCGATCGCGACCGCATCCTGCTGCTGGTCGAGCAGCACGACCGCCCGCTAGGCGATACCGCGCAGCTGGTGCGCCGCCGCCTGTCGGCGATCGGGGAGGCGCGTTTCCGCGACCTGCTCGCGCTCAAAAAGGGCGACGCGGTCGGGCAGGGCACGCATCCCGAGGCGATCGCCGCCCTGCAAGCGATCGAGCAGCAGCTGAACGATGTCCTTGCGGCACAGGCGTGCTTTTCGCTGCGCCAGCTCGCGGTGGATGGCGACGATCTGACCGCGCTCGGCCTGTCGGGACCGGCGGTGGGCGAGATGCTGCGCGCCCTGCTCGACGCGACGATCGATGGACAGGTAGACAACACGCGGACAGCGCTGCTGGCGCTCGTCCGTGCGCGAATGGAGGGAACGATATGACCGCTCGAGAACTGTTTATCCAGACCTATCAAAAGAATATCCAACGCCCGGGCGCGGAAAAGCTGCTCACGTGGATGGAGAGCACGGATTTTTTCGTCGCGCCCGCGTCCACCCGCTATCACGCGGCCTATGAGGGCGGGCTGCTCGATCACTCGCTCAATGTATATAATGTGCTGATCTCCAAGCATTACGATCCGGCGGCCGACGACCTCGAGAGCTTCACGATCGCTTCGCTCCTGCACGATCTGTGCAAGGCGGGGTACTATAAGACCGAGCTGCGCAACCGCAAGAACGACCGCGGCGAGTGGGAAAAGGTGCCGTTCTATGCGGTGGACGATCAGTTCCCCTATGGCCACGGCGAAAAGTCGGTCTATCTGATCGAGCGCTTCATGCGCCTCAAGACCGAGGAGGCGATCGCGATCCGCTGGCACATGGGCGGCTTCGATGAATCGGTGCGCGGCGGCAGCTTCGCGCTCGCCCATGCGTTCGAGAAATACCCGCTCGCGGTCAAGCTGCATCTGTCCGATCTGGAGGCCACCTACCTGCACGAGAGCCGGAGCGAGTGACCGGGCGGATGCGTGCGAAGGGCGTTGCACGCGACAGCCATCTATGGTAAAATACCTATGGGAACGATGGGATGACCGGCAGAGAGCCGAAGATGAAGAAACGAAGAAGTGAAGAAAAGGAGCATGATCGATGGAGACATCACGATGTATCGAAACGCGCCGTAGCGTGCGCAAGTTCACCGCGCAGCCCGTGACCAAGGAAGCGATCGAGCGTGTGGTGGCCGCGGCGGCCTATGCGCCGAGCTGGAAGAACACGCAGGTCGCGCGGTATCTGGTCGTGACCGATGCGGACAAAAAGCAGCAGATCGCCGACACGTGCATGATGGACTTCGCCCACAATCAGGGCATCGTCTCGCGGGCGCCCGCGCTCGTGGTGCTCACGATGGTGACGGGTCGCTCGGGCTACGAGCGAGACGGCTCGTTCTCGACCGCGCTGGGCGCGCACTGGCAGTCGTTCGACGCGGGCGTGGCCGCGCAGACGTTCTGTCTGGCCGCGCACGACTGCGGGCTGGGCACGGTCATCATGGGCATCTTCGACGGCGACAAGGTCGCGGACGTGGTCAGCGTGCCCGCGGGGCAGACCGTCGCGGCGCTGATCGCGCTCGGCTACCCGGATGAGCAGCCCAACTGCCCCAAGCGCAAGAGCGTGGACGAGCTGCTGACGCTGATCTGAGGCAGGGGAGCGGCGCTTTTTTGGCGCGGTACGCATTTTCTGTATAAAAAACCCTTGCGATCTGCCAGATGATGTGATATACTATATGCGTTCAGTAAGAAGAGACCGTAAGGAGTGGCGAAAGCCACTCCTTACGCTTTGCTAGAGGAACTTCAGAAGGAGGGACGGCTTTGCAGACCAAGCAGATCGTCGCCCGCGTGGAGGAGCTGGTCAGGCCGCTGTGCGAGCAGGCTGGCGTTTCCCTGTGGGACGTGGAATTTGAAAAAGAGGGCGGCCGCTATATGTTGACCGTCACCGTCGATCACCCGGCGGGCGTGCACATCGACCAGTGCGAGCAGGTGTCGCGCGCGCTCGATCCCCTGTTGGATGCGAAGGAGTTCGACGAGCTGCCGTCCTATACGCTGTGCGTTTCCTCGGCGGGGCTGTCGCGGCGGCTGAAAAAACCCGCGCATTTCGCGGCCTTCCTCGGCCACACGGTCGAGATCGGCTTTTATAAGCCGGTGGACGGTGCCAAGCAGGTCGAGGGCACGCTCGTCGCGTATGATGCGGGGCGCGTCACGCTGGAGAGCGGCGGACGGCGCACGGTATACGAGCCGCAGGACATCGCCGCGGTCCACCTCGCGGTCGAGATATGAGTAAGGAGACGGAAAAATGGTGAACGCAGAATTTTTTGATGCGCTGGAGCAGCTGGAGCGGGAAAAAAACATACCGGTCGATTATATGCTCGACCGCGTGGGGCAGGCGCTCATCACGGCCTACAAGCGCGAGAACGACGGCATGACGGACAACGTGTTCGTCGAGCCCGATCGGGACGAGAAAACGATCCGGATGTATGTGCGCAAGACCGTGGTCAAGGCCGAGGATCTGTATGAGCCCTATGAGGAGATCACGCTGGAGGAAGCGGCCGAATACAAGAACAACCCGATGCTGGGCGACATCATCGACATCGACATCCCGACCAAGTCCTTTGGCCGCATCGCCGCGCAGACGGCCAAGCAGGTCATCATCCAGGGCATCCGCGAGGCCGAGCGCGGCATGGTGCTCTCCGAGTTCGAGAGCAAGGAGCACGAGATCCTGACCGGCGTGATCGCCCGCATCGATCCGCGCACGGGCAACGCCTATCTGGACGTGGTCTCCGGCGGCGAAAAGAGCGAGGCCGTGCTGTCGGCCACCGAGCAGGTGCGCGGCGAGACGCTCCGGGAGGGGCAGCACCTCAAGGTCTATCTGATCGAGGTGCGCCGCGGCACGCGCGACCCGCAGGTCGTGGTGTCCCGCACCCATCCGGGTCTGGTCAAGCGCCTGTTCGAGCTCGAGGTGCCGGAGATCCACACCGGCGTGGTCGAGGTCAAGTCGATCGCGCGCGAGGCGGGCAACCGCACCAAGATCGCCGTCACCTCGCACGATGAGAACGTCGATCCGATCGGCGCGTGCGTGGGCACGCGCGGCGCGCGCGTCGCCAACATCACCAACGAGCTGGGCGGCGAAAAGATCGACATCATCAAGTGGAACGAGGATACCGCGACCTTCGTCTCGGCGGCGCTCGCCCCGGCCGATGTGGTGTCGGCCTCGATGCAGGCCGAGGGCAGATCGTGCCGCGTGATCGTGCCGGACGACCAGCTCTCGCTGGCGATCGGCAAGGAGGGGCAGAACGCTCGCCTCGCCGCCAAGCTGACCGGTTGCAAGATCGACATCGCGCCTGCTTCGCAGGGCGAATGAGCAGATGGGGGTGTGGCAGAGAGCATGGCGCAAAAGAAGATACCCCTGCGGCAGTGCCTCGGCTGTCGGCAGGCCCTGCCCAAGCGGGAGCTGATCCGCGTGGTGCGCTCGCCGGAGGGCGAGATCGCGCTCGATCTCAAGGGCAAGGCACCGGGGCGGGGCGCATACCTGTGCGGGCAGCCCGCGTGCCTCAAAAAGGCGCGCAAGAGCCGCGCGATCGAGCGGGCGCTCGGCGTGGCCGTGCCCGACGAGGTGTATGACCGGCTCGAGCAGCAGATGGAACAGGAGGGCGCGAATGACCAATGATCCGGTGTTGCAGCTGCTCGGTCTGGCGCGGCGGGCAGGCAAGCTGGCCTTCGGCGATGAGCTGGTGCGCGAGGCTTGCGTGGACAAAAAAGCCCGCTGCGTGCTGATCGCCGCCGATGCGGGCGTGAGCACGGCCAAAAAGGCCGCGTTCTATGCGCAGAGCGCCAACGTGCCCGCCGTCACGCTGCCGCACAGCAAGGACGCGCTGGGCGCGGCGATCGGCAAAAACGGCTGCGCGGTGTGCGCCGTGACCGACATCGGACTGGCGGCGGCAGCGCTGCAAAAGCTGGCGGCGGCGGATGCGGCCTATGCGCCGCTGGCGGCGCAGATCGCGGAGAAGAACACGCGCATCCAGTCCCGCCGGGGCAAAAAGAAGCCCCGCAGGAGCGAGCCGCGCCCCCAGACAGAGCAGGCCGCGCGGCCAGCGCGGCCGGAACGGCCGGAACGGTCCGCGCCGCGTCCCCGGAACGCCCGGCCGACGCGCAAAGACCAGCCAGCGCCGCGCGCCCAGACCGCGCCGGGCGGCCGCAGCGCAGGGAGAGGCCGCTCCACCCAGCCGCGGCGCAGCCAGCCGCGTACCGAGCGCCCGACGAGCGGGCGTGGGCGCGTCCGCGGCCAATGATAGGATAAAGCGGGTTCGTGTGCCGCTGGGCGGCGCATCCGCGCGATCGCAGTCGCGATCGAAATCGCGTTAAGGAGGATCAGCCCATGGCAATAGAGAATAAATATCGCGTGCACGAGGTCGCCAAGGATCTCGGCACATCCACCAAGGAGATCACCGAGATCTTGACCACCTACTGCACCACGCCCAAGAACCATATGCAGGTGCTGGGCGATCGCGAGCTGTCGGTCATTTTTGAATACATGACGCAGCATCATCCGGTAGATGATATAGAGGCGACCCTGAACGCGCAGCAGGCTGCGCGGCAGCAGGCCGAGCCGCAGCGGCAGAGCAAGCCCGCCAAGACGGGCGCCGCCGGGCAGCAGCCGACCGCATCGGGCAAGACGGACAAGGCCGACAAGGCCGATAAGGCCGCCCGTCCGACGCAGAGCAAGGTCAAGCAGGTGCACCGCATCGACACGCGCGGCAGCGGCAACGTCGATCTGGCCAAGTATGATGACCATGTGGATAAGCTGGTCGATGCCAAGGCCGAGCGCATGGAGTCGCGCGGCACCAAAAAGCAAAAGCTGACCAAAAAGGCCGACCAGCGCTCCAAGCCCTTCGGCAACAAGCGTCGGCAGGAGGAGCAGGAGAAGATGCGCCGCTTGCAGCGCCAGCAGCAGATGGCCGCGCTCAAGAAGATCCCGGTCAAGGTGATGATCCCGGACGAGATCTCGGTCGGTGAGCTGGCCAGCCGCATGAAGCGCACGGCGGCCGATGTCATCAAGGGGCTCATCAAGCTGGGCGTGATGGCGTCGATCTCGGAGATCATCGATTATGACACCGCGGCGATCGTCGCCGAGGAGATGGGCTGCAAGGTCGAAAAAGAGGTGCACGTCACCATCGAGGAGCAGCTGTTCGATGAGCACGTCGATCGCGAGGATGAGCTGGTCGCCCGCGACCCGGTCGTGGTGGTCATGGGTCACGTCGATCACGGCAAGACCAGCCTGCTCGACGCGATCCGCAAGACCAAAGTGACCGAGGGCGAGGCCGGCGGCATCACCCAGCACATCGGCGCGTACCGCGTCGCGGTGGACGGCAAGCCGATCACCTTCCTCGACACGCCCGGCCACGCGGCGTTCACCTCGATGCGCGCCCGCGGCGCACAAGTGACCGACATCGCGATCCTGGTGGTCGCGGCGGACGACGGCGTCATGCCGCAGACGATCGAGGCGATCAACCACGCCAAGGCGGCGAACGTGCCGATCATCGTGGCGGTCAACAAGATCGACAAGCAGGGCGCGAACCCCGACCGGGTGCTCCAGCAGCTCACCGAGTACGAGATCGTGCCCGAGGAATGGGGCGGCGATACGATCGTTTGCCAGATCTCGGCCAAGTTCGGCAAGGGCATCGAGAACCTGCTCGAGATGGTGCTGCTGACCGCCGAGGTCGCCGACCTCAAGGCCAATCCGGCGCGCAAGGCGCACGGCACGGTCATCGAGGCCAAGCTGGATAAGGGCCGCGGCCCGGTGGCGACGCTGCTGGTGCAAAACGGCACGCTGCACGCGGGCGACACGGTCATCGCGGGCACGGCGGTCGGCCGCGTCCGTGCCATGACCAACGACGATGGCAAGAAGATCCAGCAGGCGGGGCCGTCCGTGCCGGTCGAGATCATCGGTCTGGCCGAGGTGCCGGGCGCGGGCGACATCTTCGACGCGGTAGACGACGAGAAGATGGCGCGTGAGCTGGTCGAGCAGCGCAAGGACAAGGAAAAGGAGGAGCGCAACAAGCGCTTCCACAAGGTCACGCTCGACAACCTGTTCGATTCCATCCAGCAGGGCGAGATGAAGGAGCTGAACATCATCGTCAAGGCCGACGTACAGGGCTCGGTCGAGGCGATCCGCACCTCGCTCGAAAAGCTGTCGAACGACGAGGTGCGCGTGCGCGTCATCCACGGCGCGGTGGGCGCGATCAACGAGTCCGATGTCATGCTGGCGTCGGCGTCGGGCGCGGTCATCGTCGGCTTCAACGTCCGTCCCGACCGCACGGCGACCGATTCGGCCGCGCAGCAGGGCGTGGATATGCGGATGTACCGCGTGATCTACGACGCGATCGAGGAGATGGAGCAGGCCATGAAGGGTATGCTCGAGCCCAAGTTCAAGGAGGTCGTGCTCGGCCACGCCGAGGTGCGGCAGGTGTTCAAGATCACGGGCGCGGGCGCGGTCGCGGGCTGCTATGTGCAGGATGGCAACATCCGCCGCAACGCCGAGGTGCGCGTCGTGCGCGACGGCATCGTGTTCCACGAGGGTCATCTCAACACGCTCAAGCGCTTCAAGGACGATGTCAAGGAGGTCGCCTCGGGCTATGAGTGCGGCATGAGCATCGAAAACTACAACGACATCAAGGAGCAGGACATCATCGAGTGCTTCGTGATGGAGGAAGTCAAGCCCTGACGGGCAGGGTATATAGGGGGGACTCCGTCCCCCCTATATACGAAAAAAGTTCCCGCAGGAAACTTTTTTCGATACCCCCCCTCGCTGCTGCACGGCAGCAGCGGTTCGGGACACGTGTCCCGAAATAGTGGTACGAAACCGCGGCGGAGCCGTGGTTTCGTGCAGGATCAGACCGTGGTATGCTGCGGATACCGCGGGTTTTGGGTGCGCTTCGCGCACCCGCTCACGCATCCCGCATAAAAGGAGGAGCGGATATGTCAACACGGATAGACCGCATCTCGGAGGAGGTGCGCAAGGCGCTGGCGGAAGCGATCCGCGCGGTCAAGGATCCGCGCGTGCAGGGCGGGCTGGTGTCGGTCGTGCACTGCGAGGTGACGAACGACCTGCGCTATGCCAAGTGCTTCGTCTCGGTGTTGGGCGACGCCGAGCAGGCCAAGGCGGTCATGAAAGGGCTGCGGTCGGCGGCCGGCTGGCTGCGGCGCGAGGTCGGCCACAAGGTGCAGCTCCGCTATGCGCCCGAGCTGGTGTTCGAGCTGGATAACTCGATCACGCATGGCGCGCACATCGCCGAGATGCTGCATGAGCTCAAGGCCGAGGGACGGCTCGGAGAGGAGGACGGCGAGTGACCGTAGACGTTGCAGGCGCAGCGGCCGCGCTGCTGGCCGCAGAGGACATCCTCATCCTGACCCATCGCCGCCCGGACGGGGACACGACGGGCTGCGCGGGCGCACTGTGCCGTGCGCTGCGCCAGATCGGCAAGACCGCCTATATCCTCGATAACCCGGACATCACCCCGCGCTATGCGCCGCTGATCGTGCCCTATGCCCCGTCGGAGGGGTTCGTGCCGGGCTTCATCGTTTCGACCGACATCGCGGAGGAAAAGCTGTTCCCGGATACGGCAGAGGCGTACAAGGGCAAGGTCGATCTGGTGATCGACCACCACGGCTCGAACACCGGCTTCGGTGCGCAGGATCTGGTGCGGCCGGACGCAGGCGCGTGCGCCGAGGTGCTGTATGATGTGATCGTGGCGCTGGGCGCCAAGCTGACGACCGAGATCGCCATGTGCATCTATATCGGCGTTTCGACCGACACCGGCTGCTTCAAGTTCTCCAACACGACCGCGCACACCCATGCGGTCGCGGCGGCCTGCCTGACCGCCGGGGTCGATGGCGGCGAGATCAACCGCGCCCTGTTCGAGACCAAATCCCGCCCGCGGTTCGAGATGGAGCGCATCGTGTTCGACACGATGGAGTTCTACGAGGATGGCGCGATCGCGCTGGCGCTGCTGTGGCGGGCGGACATCGACCGCACGGGCGCGGATATGGACGATCTGGACTCGATCGCCTCGCTCACGCGGCAGGTCGAGGGGGTGCAGATCGGCATCACGCTGACCGAGAACCGCGCCGGGACGGTCAAAGCCTCGGTGCGCACCACCAAGGAGATGGACGCGGCCGCGCTGTGCAAAAAATGCGGCGGCGGCGGACACATCCGCGCCGCAGGCGCGACCTTCGATTGCGGCATGGAGCAGGCCAAGGCGGCCATCCTGCGTGCCGCACGGGAGCAATTCCATGCAGTCGGCTGAGCTGGCCGGTGTGCTGCTGATGGACAAGCCGCAGGGCTTCACCTCGCACGATGTGGTGGCCAAGCTGCGCGGCATCCTGCACACGCGCCGGATCGGCCACGGCGGCACGCTCGATCCGATGGCGACCGGCGTGCTGCCGGTGTTCGTCGGCGGCGCGACCAAGGCCGCCGACTTCGCCGCCGCGCAGGATAAGGAATACGTGGCGGGCTTCACGCTCGGCTACGCGACCGACACGCAGGACGTGACCGGCACCATCACGCAGTGCAGCGCACGCTATGCGGCGCGGGCGGCGGTCGAGCGGGCGGTGCGCCGCTTTTTGGGGCCGCAGCAGCAGGTGCCGCCCATGTATTCGGCCGTCAAGGTCGATGGGCGCAAGCTGTACGACCTCGCCCGGCAGGGCAAGGAGGTCGCGCGACCGGCGCGCTCCATCGTCGTGCACGAGATCGCGCTGCTCGACTTCGACGAGGACGCACAAAAGGGCACGCTGCGCCTCAAGGTCAGCAAGGGCACCTATGTGCGCACGCTGGTCAACGATCTGGGCGAGCAGCTGGGCACGCTGGCCGTGCTGCACAGCCTGACGCGCACCCGGTCGGGCGCGTATGCGCTGGCGGACTGCCACACCTTCGACGAGGTGGAACGCGCCGCTGAGGCGGGCACGGTGCAGCAGCTGCTGCTGCCGACCGACAGCCTGTTCCTGTCGCATCCGGCCGTGCAGCTGACCGACGAGGGCGCGGAGCGCATCGCGCGGGGCGCGGTGGTGTTCCCCCGACAGGCGGACGGCCTGCCGGACGAGGCGGGCGCGCTGTGCCGCGTGTATCACGGCGGGCGTTTTCTGATGCTCGGTCAGGTGCGCGCGCTGAACAAGGGCGGTCTGGGGCTGTTCGTGTTCAAAAACTTCCGCTGAGTCGGCCGTCGGCTGGCCGCTTGCATTTTCTATCACCATAAAGGGGTCGATCCTATGCAGGGATACCAAAAGCCCCGCGCGATCGCGCTGGGCTATTTTGATGGCGTACATCTGGGACATCGGGCGCTGATGCAGCGTGCGGTCGAGCGCGCCCGCCAGATCGGCGGCACGAGCGCCGTGTTCACCTTCGATGTGCACCCGGATTCGGTCGTGCTCGGGCGGCAGGTGCCGCTGCTGACCGCCAACGCCTACCGCCGCGACGAGATCAAGCAGCTCGGCGGCGTGGACGAAGTGATCTTCGGCCATTTCGACGACAGGATGCAGCACATGGATTGGCGGGACTTCATCCATAAGATGCTGATCGGCCAGTTCGGCGCGGGCTGGATCATCTCCGGCCGCAACAACCGCTTTGGCTACAAGGGACAGGGCAACGCCGAGGGCATGGCCGTCGAGTGTCAAAAGGCCGGCATCGGCTATGACTGTATCGAGGATGTCAAGATGGATGGCATCGTGGTGTCCTCCACCTATATCCGCCAGCTGATCGCGCAGGGCGATATGGAGGGCGCGGCGCGGTTCCTCGGCCATCCGTACACCGTGACCGGCGTGGTCGAGCATGGCCGCAAGGTGGGCACGAGCGTGCTCCAGGTGCCCACGGTCAATCTGCGCCTGCCCGCCGAGATGGCGCTGCCGCCGTATGGCGTGTATGCGACGCGCGTGCTGGTGGACGGCAAGCGCTATATCGCGGCGACCAACATCGGCGTCAAGCCGACGTTCGTCGATGGCGGTGCGCCCACGATCGAGCCGCATCTGCTCGACTTCACAGGCGATCTGTACGGCCGGATGATCCATGTCGAGCTGCACAAGTTCCTGCGGCCGGAGATCCAGTTCGAGTCGGTCGAGGCGCTGCGTGCGGCGATCGCGGAGAACGTGCGCCAGACGAGAGATTTTTTCGCGCAGCAGGACTGAGCGGCGCGAGACGATAGGGAAGTGGACTGCTGTGGCAGTCCGCTTTTTCATATCCGGACGGTTTTGGGCAAAAAAGTGGAACAGGGAACTGCGAGATGCAGTCCCCTGTTCCAAGAGAGTGAAGAAAAGAAAGGTAATAGGAAGTGTTGAAAGGAAAGCGGCGTACGGTGCGCCCCGGTGGGCGGCACGGCCGCGGTCGATGCGCAGCAGGTCGGCGCTCGACACGGGCAGCGGCCTGCATCGCAGGACGGCCGCCGGGTCGCTGACCCGTCGCTCAGACAGTATAGTTCTATTATAACTATTTTTTATGAAAATGCAAGACATATTCTGATCAAGATCTTGGGCGATCGCGCATGATTATTGTGGAAAGTGTATAAGGATGCACAGAAGATCCAGTCAGATCGCACAAAAACCCAGATCGCGCGTCGGACGGATCGAACGACGCGCCCGGCAACGGCGGGAACGATCGCGCCCGCTCGGTCGTGTTATGGGCAGAAAGGAGGAGAGGATAGGATGCGAACGAACACCGCGCTGCGGGACGACGCCTTCCTGTGCGAAGCGATGGAGCGCTTCGGGGACGTGGTCTATCGGCTGGCGCTCTGCCGCTTGGACAGCCGCGCCGATGCCGAGGACGTGTATCAGGAGGTGTTCCTCCGGCTGCTGCGCGACACGACCGATTTCCGAGACGACGAGCACCTCAAGGCATGGCTGCTGCGCGTGACGGTCAGCCGCTGCAACGACCTGCGCCGCTCGGCGTGGTCCCGGCGCACCGCGCCGCTCGAAGCGGCGGCCACGATGGCCGCGCCGGTGGCCGAACGCCATGAGGCACTGTGGCAGGCCGTGCGCACGTTGCCGGACGACCTGCGCACCGCCGTTTGGCTGCACTATGTCGAGGGCTACGGCACGGACGAGATCGCGGCGCTCACGGGCTGCCGCCCGGCGACCGCACGCACCCGGCTACACCGCGCCCGCAAACGGCTCAAACACGAACTGGAGGGATCTGACGATGAACAACAAGAACGATTGGCAGCAGATGCAGCATATCAAAGCGCCCGATGAGCTCAAGGCACGCACGCTCGCGGCCGCGCGGGCAGCCCGCCGCGAAGCCATGCAGGATGCCCCGCAGCACCTGACGCCCGCCCCGCGCCGCCGCTGGGGCATGGCCAAGCGGATCTTGGCGACCGCGTGCGCGTTCGGCATCGCGATCGGCGGAACGGCGGTGTGGCGGTCGCAGCAGACCGGCGTGCCCGCGTCCGACGCGGTGGCGGCGACCGTCGCGCACTCGTTCGGCATCGTGGCCTATGCCGCGGACACCGGCGAGACGATGGCGCCCAAGGACAGCCAGATCGTGTTCGACGACGGCGCGGGCGTCAACGACCCGGAAAAGGGTTTCTTTTCCGGCTGCGTGTTCCGCGTGACCGGCGAGGACATCCAAAGCGTGCGCGCGTCGATGGACAAGGGCGGCCTGTACCGCACCAAGCGCCTCGCGATCGACGAGGCGGACACGGCCGCGATGCTGCAAGGCACCGATCCGCGCATCGACGGCGCGGACGAGGTCAGCGTGAGCGGCCTGCCCGATCAGAGCAAGTGCTGGGCGGATCTGAGCTGGCAGCTGGGCGACACCTTCGAGGAAGCCTATGACCCCGACGCGAGCTACGGCTTTTGGGCGCCCTATCAGGCGTTCGACCCGGATATGGATCTGTCGCTCGAATGGCACACCAACATCGACTACTTCGAGGGCGCGACGCTGCGCGTCACCGTCACCTTCACCGACGGCACGCAGCAGACCCGCACGATGACCCTGCACACCGGGCGGCTGGCGGTCTGCTACCCGGACGAGACGAGCGGCCCGCAGCTCACCGGCGAGGTGCTGACCGAGGAACAGGGCATGACCACGCCCTATACCTACGGCGTATACGCCGCGCTGGACTGAAAAACCGGAAAATAGACACGAAACCATCCCTCTGTCTGTCAGACAGGGGGATGTTTTTGCAAAAAAACGCCTTGACCGCTTGAAAAATATCCGATGACCGCATAAAATAGAGAAAGAACGGAAAAGGAAGGGAAAATATGCTACATATCGTTTTGGTCGAGCCGGAGATCCCGCAGAACACCGGCAACATCGCGCGTACCTGCGCGGCGACGGGCTGCGTGCTGCATCTGGTCGAGCCGCTCGGCTTCGCGATCGACGACAAGCGGATGAAACGCGCGGGGCTGGACTACTGGCACCTGCTCGATGTGCGGATGTATCGAAACCTAGACGAGTTTTTTGAGAAAAACCCGGACGGCCGCTATGTTTACGCCACCACCAAGGCGCCGCACGCCTATCACGAGGTCGCCTACCACGACGGGGACTATCTGATGTTCGGCAAGGAGACGCGCGGCCTGCCCGAGGAGCTGCTGATCGCGCATCCCGAGCGGTGCGTGCGCATCCCGATGCGGGCGGGCGCACGCAGCCTCAACCTGTCCAACTCGGTGGCGGTGATCGCGTTCGAGGCGCTGCGGCAGACCGGTTTCGAGAATTTGAAGCTCGCGGGACCGTTCCCGCAGAGCGGGGGATAAGGAGGAGACATGGAAAAGATCCACATTTTGACCGATTCGTCTGCGGACATCCCGCAGGCGCTGGTGCAGGCGCATGGCATCGAGATCGTGCCGATCACGATCACGCACGAGGGACGCGCCTTCCGCGAATATTATGACATCACCCCGGAGGAGTATTGGAAACTGCTGACCGACAGCCGCGAGATCCCCGCGACCGCCATGGTCACGCCCGCGACCTTTCTGGACTCCTATCGCCGGGCGGCCGAGCGCGGCTGCACCCATCTGCTGGGCTTGCTGATCAACGGCAACGGCTCGGGCACCTATCAGGCCGCGTGTCTGGCGCGGGAGATGTTCCGCGAGGCCTATGGCGACAGTATGCACATCGAGCTGTTCGACTCGGCCACCTATACCTATATCTATGGCCATATCGTCGTGCTGGCGGCCACGCTGCGCGACCAAGGGGACAGCTTCGAGGCGATCTGCGGCGTGGTGCGCAGCCGACTGGCGCGGGTCGAGGCTTTTCTCGGCGTGTACAGCCTCAAGCACCTCAAGCGCTCGGGGCGGATCTCGGGCGGGGCGGCGTTCGTGGGCGAGGCGCTCGGCCTCAAGCCCATCAGCCACGTGTACGACGGCGGCGTGACCGTGTGCGGCAAGGTGCGCGGCGAAAAGGCGCTGGTGGCGGGGCTCGTCGGCAAGGTGTCCGACCGCGTGGTGCAGCCCGAAAAGCAGCGCGCGATCGTGCTCTATGGCGACGTACCGGCCGCCCGGATCGACGAGCTGGATGAGCGCTTGCGCACCGAGATCGGCTTCCGCACGGTCGAGCGCTGCCCGATCGGCCCGTCCGTCATCACCAACACCGGTCCGCAGGCGCTGGCGGTCGCGTTCTACGGAAAGCCGCGCCGGTGATCGGATCGGGCATATTGTTAAAAAATGTGCAAATTTTTCAGCCGAAACGCAAAAAAATTCTAAAAGATAACGAAAATATAGGATCTTTCACGATTTTGCTTGCTATGACGGACGAGGACGAGTATAATTTTGTAATAGAAGCGGAACTCTTCTAAAGGGGAAGGACGCGGTTTTGCTCCGTTTATGATACGATACCCTATCGAAAAGGAGAATGATATATCATGCAGTATAACAAGAAGAGCGTCGAGGATATCGACGTTGCCGGCAAGAAGGTCATCGTCCGCTGCGACTTCAACGTGCCGCAGGACGAGAACGGCGCGATCACGGATGACAAGCGCATCCGCGCCTCGCTGGAGACGATCCAGTACCTGCTCAGCCACGGCGCGGCGGTGATCCTCTGCTCGCACCTTGGCCGTCCCAAGGGCGAGGTCGATATGAAGTATTCGCTCGCGCCGGTAGCCGCGCGTCTGAGCGAGCTGCTCGGACAGCAGGTCAAGCTGGCGACGGACGTGGTGGGCGAGAGCGCCAAGGCGCTGGCCGCCGCCGTCCAGCCCGGCGAGGCCGTGCTGCTCGAGAACGTCCGTTTCGAGAAGGGCGAGACCAAGAACGACCCGGCGCTGTCCAAGGCGTTCGCCGATCTGGCGGATATTTTCGTCAACGATGCCTTCGGCACGGCGCACCGTGCGCACGCCTCGACCGCGGGCATCGCCGATCATCTGCCGGCCGTGTGCGGTTTCCTCATCAAGAAGGAGATCTCGATCATGGGCAAGGCGCTGTCCGACCCGGCGCGTCCGTTCGTGGCGATCCTGGGCGGCGCGAAGGTGTCCGACAAGATCAACGTCATCAACAACCTGATCGACAAGTGCGATACGGTCATCATCGGCGGCGGCATGGCCTACACCTTCTCCAAGGCCAAGGGCGGCTCGATCGGCACCTCGCTGTGCGAGGAGGATAAGCTCGAGCTGGCGCTCGGCCTGCTCAAGAAGGCCGAGGACAAGGGCGTCAAGCTGCTGCTGCCGGTCGATACCGTGTGCGCCGACCACTTTGGCGCGGACGCGACGCCGGTCGTGTACGAGGCGGGCAAGATCCCGGACGACATGATGGGCATGGACATCGGCCCCAAGACGGTCGAGCTGTTCTCGGATGCGGTCAAGAACGCGGGCACGGTCGTCTGGAACGGCCCGATGGGCGTGTTCGAGTTCGACACCTTCGCGGTCGGCACCAAGGCGGTCGCGGCGGCGCTCGCGCAGACCGATGCCGTTTCGATCATCGGCGGCGGCGATTCGGCGGCGGCTGTCGAAAAGCTGGGCTATGCCGATCAGATGACCCACATCTCGACCGGCGGCGGTGCGTCGCTCGAGTTCCTCGAGGGACTGGAGCTGCCGGGCATCGCGTGCTTGCAGGATCGGTAAGCGACACCGAACGGACTTGCCGGACGGCCGCGCGGACGCGGCACACAGAGGGAAGGGCGCAGCGCCGCCCGACCGATGCGGCAAGGCAAAGGCGCGGGCTGTCGGCGAGGGGGCGGGGCGATGCGTCGCCCGTCCCGCAGGGAGGCAGCAGCCGGACGAGAGGCGTGCGGATACCGGGGCGCGATGCGCTCCGTATAACGACATAACATACCTATATGAGACTGGGCGGGTCATTCGTCCGTAAATTTGAAAGGGGTAAAACCAGAATGAATCGCAGATACCGTAAGACCATCATCGCCGGTAACTGGAAGATGAACAAAACGCCGGCAGAGGCAAAGGCGCTCATCGAGGAGATGAAGCCGCTGCTTTCCAAGACCAAGTGGTGCGAGATGGTGCTTTGCGTGCCGTTCACCGACATCCAGACCGCGGTCAAGGCGGCGAAGGGCTCCAAGATCGCCATTGGTGCAGAGAATATGCACTATGAGAAGTCCGGCGCGTTCACCGGCGAGATCTCGGCCGATATGCTCAAGGAGCTGGGCGTCAAGTACGTCATCATCGGCCATTCGGAGCGCCGCCAGTACTTCAACGAGACCGACGAGGCCTGCAACAAGAAGGTGCTCGTCGCGCTGGAGAACGGCCTGCGTCCGATCCTGTGCGTGGGCGAGAGCCTGACCGAGCGCGAGCAGGATGTGACCATGGAGGTCATCCGCAAGCAGATCAAGATCGGTCTCAAGGATGTCGCGCTGGAGGATGTCAAGAAGGTGGTCATCGCCTACGAGCCGATCTGGGCGATCGGCACCGGCAAGACCGCGACCGCCGAGCAGGCCAACGAGGTCTGCGGCGCGATCCGCGACTGCCTGCGCGAGAAGTACGGCGCACGTGCGGCGCGTGGCATCACCATCCAGTATGGCGGCTCGATGAACGCCAAGAACGCGGCAGAGCTGCTCGCGCAGCCGGATGTCGATGGCGGCCTGATCGGTGGCGCCTCCCTGAAGAGCGCTGACTTCGCGACGATCGTCGAAGCAGCCAACCAATAAGATACGACGCATGGTGCGGTCTCATCATCCCGCACCACCTACGCGGGAGGGGACATCGGAAAACGTCGTTGTCCCCTTTCTCACGTTTCTGTAAAGGAGGGAACGAAACATGATGAAAAATACCACGACTTCCAACAGCGAGGAGACCAGCGCAGAAAAGGGCTCCTCTACCAAGGCAGCGGCCGTGACCACCGAGGCCAAGACCGCTGCCAAGAAGGCGCCGGCGAAAAAG
>JAUNJI010000091.1 GCA_030533295.1 Eubacteriales bacterium | reverse complement strand
CAGATACCGCGCCTCCAGACCGCCCTTGGAGTGGGCGATGATGTTGACCCGGTCGCAGCCGGTCTGCTCGCACGCGCGGCGCACCGTGCGGGCGAGCTGCGCCGCCCCCTGCTCGATGCTGCCCCAAGCGTCCTGCCCGCCGAGGTAGACCACCGCGCCGTGGGCACGCAAGGCCGCCGGGATCCTGCCCCACGCCCGCAGACCGCCGTCTGCATCGGTCACAGCCAGCCCGTGCGCGAGCACGATCGGATAGCGCATCTCCCCCACCTCACTTGTGGTACTTGCCGCCCGCGGCGATGTTCATCGCCCGATAGAGCTGCTCGAGCACCATCACCCGCGCCAGATGGTGCGGAAAGGTCATGGGCGACATGGACAGCCGCAGCGCGGCGCGGCATTTGACCCGGTCGGCCAGCCCGCACGAGCCACCGATCAGCAGACACAGGCGGCTGGTGCCCGAAACGGTCAGCTCGTCCAACCAGCTGGCGAGCTGCTCGGACGACAGCGCCTTGCCCTCGATGCACAGCGCGACGACCGCCGCCCCCGGCAGCAGCTTGGCCTCGATCTGCGCGGCCTCCTTATCGAGGGCGCGGGCGATCTCGCCCGGCGCGGGCGTTTGCGGCAGGCGCTGCTCCGGCAGCTCGACGATCTCCAGCTTGCAATACGCCGACAGCCGCTTCTGGTACTCGCGCACGGCCTCCGCCCAAAAGCGCTCGCCCAGCTTGCCCACGCAGATCAGCCGGACAGCGAGCATGACGCAGCCTCCTCCAGCATGAGCGGCGCCTGCATACAGCCGCAGGGCGCGGCGTGCACCGCGCAGGACGGCAGGCCGCGCAGCGCCGCGTGGGTCTGCTGCAAGGCCAGCGCCGGGATGTTGTTTTTTTCGCTCAGGTGGGCGAGCACCAGCGTCCGCGCCCCATGCTTGACCAGATCGGCCGCAAAGACCGCGCAATCCGGGTTGGACAGATGCCCCGCAGGCCCCGCCACGCGCATCTTGAGCGGATAGGGATAGGGACCCGCTTGCAGCATATGCGGGTCGTGGTTGCTCTCGAGCACGGCCGCGCCGCAGCCGCGCAGCAGCGCCGCCACCTCGCGCGGGACGAAGCCCAGATCGGTCGCGAAGCCGAAGCGATAGCCTTCATGCTCGAGCAGATAGCCCACGCTGTCGGCCGCGTCGTGCGGCGTCGCGAACGAGGTCACGCCCACCGCGCCGAGGGCGAAGCTGTCCCCGCTGTCGAACGGCCGCAGGCGGCCATCGAGCGCCGGATCCTTGTCCACCAGCGCCGCGACCGTGCCGCGCGAAGCATAGACCGGCGCGGCCGCCTTTTTGAGGAACATCGGCAGCCCCTTGACGTGGTCGATGTGCTCATGCGTGAGCAGCACGGCCGTGATGTCGTCCAGCCCCAGCCCGATCGCCGCCAGCCCGGTGGTGATCTTGCGGAGCGAGACGCCCAGATCGATCAAGATCGCCGCCTCCCCCGCCACATACAGACCGCAGTTGCCTGTCGATCCGCTCGCGATGCTATAATAATACCGTTCGGTCAATCTATCGCCCTCCATCTATCGCACCCACATCGGAAATATAGAACAAAAGCCACGAACCCCGTTCGTGGCCACGAAAGAACGCGGCGCGCCTGCTAGCCGGCGCACCGCGTATGCGGCAGCCGACCGGCGAGCGGCCGGGCGGCATCGAACAGGAGCGCCGCAGACGCTCCCTTCCGCAGACGGGGCGACCGGATCGCCCCATCCGCCTTTTTTTAGGTACGCTCGGCCACCGTGTCCGGTATCTCCGACCGATACATATCCGCGCCCAGCGCGACGAACTTCTCGACCAGCGTCTCATAGCCGCGCTCGATGTTCTGAACCTGCTCGACCTCGGTCACGCCCTTGGCCGCCAGTCCGGCGATCACCATGGCCGCGCCCGCCCGCAGGTCGTGCGCCCGCACCGGCGCGCCCTTGAGCGCGCTCACGCCCTCGACCACGGCGATCTTGCCATCGACATGGATGCTCGCGCCCATCCGCGCCAGCTCCTCGGTGTAGCGGTAGCGGCTGTCCCACACGCCCTCGGTGATGATGCTCGTGCCCTCTGCCAGACAGAGCGCCGTGGTCATCTGGGGCTGCATATCGGTCGGGAAGCCGGGATAGGGCATGGTCTTGACGTTGGTCTTGGTCAAGCGCCCCTCGCGGCGCACGAGCACCGCGTCGTCGAACTCCGTGACCTCGACGCTCATCTCCTTGAGCTTGGCCGTGATGCACTCGAGGTGCTTGGGGATCACGTTCTTGACCAGCACCGACCCGCCGCAGGCCGCGACGGCCGCCATGAAGGTGCCCGCCTCGATCTGGTCGGGGATGATGGAGTAGCTGCCGCCGTGCAGCCGCTCGACGCCGCGGATCTTGATCACATCGGTGCCCGCGCCCTTGACGTTGGCGCCCATCGCGTTGAGGAAGTTGGCCAGATCGACGATGTGCGGCTCCTTGGCGCAGTTTTCCAAAATGGTCTGCCCCTTGGCCAGCACGGCCGCCAGCATGATGTTCATGGTCGCGCCGACCGACACCACATCGAAGTAGATATGCGCCCCATGCAGGCCGCCCTCCGGCGCTTCGGCGCGGATGTAGCCGCCCTTGGGCAGGGTGACGGTCGCGCCCAGCGCCTCGAAGCCCTTGATATGCTGATCGATCGGGCGCACGCCGCCAAAATTGCAGCCGCCCGGCATGGCGACCTCCGCATAGCCGTATTTGCCCAGCAGCACGCCCAGCAGATAGTAGGACGCGCGCAATTTACGCTCCAGCTCATGCGGCTTGAGGCTGGGGCCGCTGTCGCTGCGGATCTCGACGGTCGTCGCGTTCAACAACCGGATCTGTGCGCCCAGCTCGCGCATGATCTCGAGCTGCAGCGTCACGTCGATGATCTTGGGCACGTTTTCGATGCGCACCGGCCCGTCCGCCAGCAATGCTGCCGGCACGATCGCGACCGCCGCATTCTTCGCGCCCGAGATCGTCACCTCGCCGTTGAGCGTTTTACCGCCGTTGATCACATATTTCGTCAATGCCTACCGACTCCTCACTTATGGTATACACGGGAACGCTGCGTACTTGCTCCACGTATCGTATTCTATGTCCAAACGCGCCACAGGGTGCGGCGCGTCGATCCTCACTTGAATATTGTATCACAAATTCTGATAAAGGAAAGGATTTTTTCAGTTCTCCGGCGCTATCACCGTTTTTTTAGCACAATCCACCAAATATCCGCCCCGATCGGTCACGATCTTCCAAGTCGGCACGAGCTGGATCCGGCGGCTGCCGTCGGTCTGCATCCGGTAGCCGACCGTCATGGTGTAGATCGTCCGGCTGTCGGGCTGCCGCGCGGCCAGATCGAGCAGCGCATCCGCCGCCAGGCAGGCCGTGCCGTTCGCCCGCACGGTGGTATAGGGCACACCGAAGCTCCACCGTCCGTCCAGCGCGGCGCGTCCCCCATCGAGGAAGGTCAGCGTCAGCGCGCGGTCGTGCACCGGCAGACCGGCCACCGTGCCGGTCAGCGTCACGGCCTGTCCGCCCGCGGTGAGCGCGGCGTCCTCGGCCTGCAAGCCCCACGCGCCCAGCAGCCGCCGCGCCAGCCGCAGCGCGGCGCGTTCATCGTCCGGGTCGTCTGCGCCGGTGGCGCACACGGCCTGCACCGTGCCGTCTGCCCGCCATTCGACCCAGTCCTCGCCGCGCGTCAGGCGCACCGTGCCGTCCTCCTGCTCGGTGCGCTCGGCATCGCCCCCCAGCATGGCCACGGCCACGGCCTCCTCCTCGGCGCGGCTGCGGTCGAGCGACAGCGTGGGCAGCACCGTGTCCTTGGGCAGATGCAGCCCCTCGTCCAGCTCGATCCCGTAGCCGTGCAGCAGCGTGCGCAGGTCGGCCTCCAGCTCGCCCGCGTACTGCACGTGCTGCCACAGCCGCAGCCCCAGATCGCCCAGCAGGAACAGATCGACCGCCAGCAAGATCGCGATCAGTATGTTTTTTACCTTGCCCCACTGCAAACCGCTCTACCTCCCTGTCTATCCGTGCGCCGCGCTCACGCGGCCTGCGCCTGTCGCAGGAACACGCGCATGGGCGCCAGCGTGCCGTCCTGCTGCGGCCGGTAGACGACCATCAGGCTGCGCCCGCCGCCGCTCGCCGCCGCCTGCACGGCGGGCAGCACGGTGCGCGACAGCCCTTCCGCCGTAAAGCGCTGCAAGCGGATCGTGGCCGACAGCAGCGCCCCGTCCTGAAAGGTGAACGTCGCCAGATCGTGCTCGCCCAGCACGGGCACGCCGCCGTACATCTGCACGAACACCAGCGTCGTCCGCCCCTCTGCCTGCTGCACCGCATAGAGCGAGGCATGCGTGCCGGTGTCGGCCGCCTGCATCACCTTGTCGAGGATCAGCCGCGCCCGGTCGAGCTGGGCATCCAGCGCAGCCGCGCCGCTCACCTCGCCCTCGTCATAGGCACGCACCGCGCTATCCGCGCCGGTGGCCGCGAATTGCAGCAGGCCGCCCGCGCTCACGCGCAGCGTGCTCACATTATCGACGAACACGCGCACCGCGTCGTTCTGCTCGGCGTAAAACGCCGAATAGGCCGTGAAGCTGAACGCCGCCAGCACGTCCTCCAGCCCGGTGCTGCTCTGCTGGCCGAACAGATCGATCCCGCTCGTCGCCAGCAGCGGCAGCGTGAGCGTTTCCCGCTCGAACAGCAGCGTTTCCGGGCAGACCGTGCCATCCGCCCCCGCGAAGCGGCAGCGCTGGCCGCGAAAGTCCTGCTGCGCGGCGGCCAGCACGGCCTCCTCCACCCGCGTGGGCGCACTGTACAGCGTCCCGTCCGCCGCGCGGACGAACAGCTGCCCGCTCTGCGCGGCATAGACCAGCGTCTCGGCGGCCAGTGCGCCATCCGCCTTGCGGCTGCTGCCCGTCCAGCCCGCGACAGCGCTCAGCGGGATCGCCCCATGATAGCGCAGCAGCGCGCAGCAGGGCTCGGTCAGGGCGGCGGCGAGCGCCTGCTCGGTGCTCTGCTCCAGCGCGTCGCCGGTGAGCGCCTGCGCCCACAGCGGCTGCACGGCGGCCATGCCCTCCGCGATGTCGCTCAGGCTGTATTGCACGCCGGTGAGCTGCCCATCGACCGTCAGCGCAAGCTGGACGGGCTGGGCGGCCGCCACGCCCGAGGCGCGCAGCTCATATCCCGTCGCGCCGCCGGACAGGCGTTCGTGCAGGCGGCGCAGCGCCCCCTCGGGCGGCATCTGGGACAGGCTGATGCCGGTCAGCCAGTTGGCCGCG
>JAUNJI010000012.1:5836-26908 GCA_030533295.1 Eubacteriales bacterium | reverse complement strand
GGCCGAGGTGGGCGTGGGACGCGCGCACGCCGATCACGCCCAGCCGCTTGCCGGCGATCTCGGGGCCGGCATAGGTGGACTTGCCCTTTTCGGCCGCGGGGCCGATGTCCGGCGTGCCGGCCAGCCCCTTGACCCAGTTGGCGCCCTGCACCACCTTGCGGGAGGCCAGCAGCAGCGCACAGATCACCAGCTCCTTGACGGCGTTGGCGTTGGCGCCCGGCGTGTTGAACACGACGATGCCCTGCTCGGCGCAGCGGTCGAGCGGGATGTTGTTGACGCCCGCGCCCGCCCGCGCGATGCACTTGAGGCCGCTGGGGAAGGCGACCTCGTGCAGCTTGGCCGAGCGGACGAGGATCGCGTCGTAGTCGGTCATGTCCTCCGACCAAGCGTACTTGGTGGGATCGAGGTCGTTCAGCCCGACCGGCGAGATCTTATTGTAAAGCTTGACATTGTACATTGAGAGCACGCTCCTCTTTATCGATAGCTCGCGCATCACGCGCGGCGATGGGTATCAAAGAAGGGGGCACGCCGTACCCCCCTCCGTGCGTTCAGGCGTTTTCCGCCGCGAAACGCTGCATAAAGTCGATCAGGTGTTCCACGCCCTCGACCGGCATGGCGTTGTAGATCGATGCACGCATACCGCCGACCGAGCGATGGCCCTTGAGGTTGCTCATGCCGACCGCAGCGGCCTCCTTGGCGAATTTGGCATCGAGCGCGTCGTCGCCCGTGCGGAAGGTGACGTTCATGCGGCTGCGGGAGCCCTTGTCCGCGACCGGCTGATAGAACGACTGGCCATCCAGATAGTCATAGAGCAGACCGCTGCGCTGGGCGGCCAGCGCCTGCATGGCGGACACGCCGCCGCACTGCTCGACCCACTCGAGCACCAGACCGAGCACGTAGATGCCATACGTGGGGGGCGTGTTGTACATCGAGCCCTTGTCGGCCATGGTCTTCCAGTCGAGCATGACCGGCGCTTTGTCCAGCGGATAGTGGCCGAGCAGGTCGTCCCGCACGATGACCACGGTCACACCGGCAGGCCCCATGTTTTTCTGTGCGCCTGCGTAGATCACGCCGTACTTGGACACATCGACCGGCTTGGACAGGATGTTGGACGACATATCGGCCACGAGCGGCACGCCCGCGGGCGAAACGGGGTCATAGGGGAACTCGGTGCCGTAGATGGTGTTGTTGGCGCAGATGTAGAAGTAATCCGCGTCCGGGCGGACATCGAGCTGCTGCTGCGTGGGCACGCGGTCGAAGCCGCTCTCCTTGGAGGAGAAGGCCACATGGATGTCGCCGAATTTGCACGCTTCCTTATAAGCGTTGTTCGAGAAGTTGCCGGTCAGGGCATAGTCGGCCTTGCCGGTGCGCATCAGGTTCATGGGGATGGCCGCGAACTGGGTGGACGCGCCGCCTTGGAGGAACAGCACCTTGTAGCCATCCGGGATGGACAGCACGCGGCGCAGCGCCGCCTCGGTCTCGGTGATGATGCCATCATATACCTTCGATCGGTGACTCATCTCCATGACGGACATACCGGAGCCCTTGTAGTTCAGCATCTCGGACGCACATCGTTCGAGCACGGGAACGGGGAGCATAGAGGGGCCGGCGGAAAAATTGTAGATACGTTCGTCTGCCATAGTGAGCGTTACCTGCCTTTCAAAAATCGCTTCGCCCCGCCTGTATGTGATGAAAATAGTGGGGCATCATCCATTATAATATATGCAGCGCCCGTTTCGCTACGGGAATATATCCAAAAATCCCGCAGAAAAAGGACGATCGTCTGCACATTATGGACAGCTTCGCCTCCATCGCGGCTTGCGCCGGTGCGGTTTTCTGTGGTATCATAGTCGCAAAGCCATATCACAGAGAGAGGAGGATGCACCATGCGCCGCAGCACACAGCCGCCCCAGCCCGGCCGGCGCGCGCGTCGCCAGATCGATCGGACGCTGCTGTTCGCCGATGCGCCGCTGTTCCACGCGCTCCAGCTGCTCGCGACCGGCGAACCGGCGCGGTTCCATATGCCCGGCCACAAGGGCGCACCGCTGTTCCACTCCTATGCGGAGCTGTTCGCGATCGATTTCACCGAGACCTACGGCACGGGCGACCTCTACACCGGGCAGGGCCCCATCCGCGACGCGGAACGCGCCGCCGCGCGGTATTTCGGGGCGGACGACTGCTTTTTCCTCACCGGCGGCTCGTCGCAGGGCATCCTGTCCATGCTGGCGACCGCCGTCGGGCGGGGCGGCAGCGTGCTGCTCGACCGCGAATGTCACAAGTCGGTCTGCCATGCGTGTGCGCTGCTGGACATCACGCCGTATTTCCTGTCCGCGCCGCTGATCGAGCCGTTCGCGGTGTCGGGCGATCTGCCGCTGGACGAGGCGGCGCGCCTGCTGCGTGCCCATCCCGCGATCGGCGCGGTGCTGCTCACCTCGCCCACGTATTACGGCGTGCGGCGTGCGATACCGGACTTCGCGGCGCTGTGCCACGACCACGGCAAGCTGCTGCTGGTCGATGGGGCGCACGGGGCGCATTTCCCGGCGGTCGGCCTGCCGACCCCGACGCAGGAGGGCGCCGATCTCGCCGTGCTGTCGATCCATAAGACGCTGCCCTGTCTGGGACAGGGGGCAGTGCTGCTGGCCGACCGGCGGATCGACCGCGCCGCGCTGCGCGAGCACACCGCGCTGTTCGGCACGTCCAGCCCATCCTATCCGATCATGGCCTCGATCGATCTGGCGCGTGCCTATGTCGAGGGGGCGGGGCGCACCGCCTATCGCCGCGCTGCGGCGGTCTGCGGCGAGGTGCGTGCCTTCCTCGAGCGCCGGACGGCCTTCCTGCCGCTGACTTCGGCGCATTTCGCCAGCCTCGACCCCTGTCGGCTGACCGTGTGCACCGCAGGCACGGACACGACCGGCCACCGGCTGGCCGATATGCTGTGGAGCGAGCACGGCGTGGCCTGCGAGATGGCCGACGACCGCAACGCGGTGTTCATCCTGACCGGCGCGGACAGCAGCAGCGCGGTGCACCGGCTGCGGCGCGGCTTGCGCAGCGTGTCCCGGCGGCGGCAGCGCGTGCCGCTGCCCGCCCCGGCCGCCGCCTTCCCGCCCGCCGAGCGGGCGCTGTCCGTGCGCGATGCGTGGTTCGCGCCCCATCGCCGCGTCACGCCCACCGCCGCCGAGGGGCGGATCTGTGCGCGGCCGGTCACGCCCTATCCGCCGGGCGTGCCGCTGCTGTGGCCGGGCGAGAAAATCACGCGGGCGCACATTGAACTTATCCGGGAAAGATGGTACAATGACATCGGGGAGATCGCGGTCGTGGTCTCCTGACATACCCCGAAGGAGGGCGATCTTATGAAAATGGTACTTGCGATCATCAATCACGATGATGCCCAAGATGTGATCGATAACCTGATGAAGGCCGGTTTCCAGATCACCAAGCTGGCGACGACGGGCGGCTTCCTCAGGGCGGGCAACGTCACGATCCTGGTCGGTCTGGACGAGTCCAAGCTGGACGATTGCTTCGACATCATCCGCGAACATTCGTCCTCGCGCAAGCAGATCATTCCGACGACCGCCGAGCTGGGCATGGGCTTTTTCCCGTCCACGCCGGTGCAGGTCGATGTCGGCGGGGCGACCGTGTTCGTGCTCAACGTGGAGCGATTTGAAAAGCTGTGATCTCGTTCGACGACGTGCCGGGCAACACCGCGCTCAAGGCCGAATTGCAGCGGGCGCTGGCGGCGCGGTTCCCGCAGACCGTGCTACTCTCCGGGGATGACAGCGCCGGGCTGCGGACGCTGGCCACCGTGCTGGCGGCGGGGATCTTGTGCGAGGCCGGGGGCGCACGCCCCTGCGGGCGCTGCCTGTCCTGCCGCAAGGTCGCGCAGGGCATCCACCCCGACCTGACCGTGATCGACGAGGACGAGGCCGAGCTCAAGGTCGATCTGGCGCGTCGGCTCAAGGCCGACGATGCCATCGTCCCGAACGACGGTGCGCGCCGCGTGACCGTGCTCTGCCATGCGCAAAACCTCAACCCGATGGCGCAGAACGCGCTGCTCAAGGAGCTGGAGGAGCCGCCGTCCTATGCGTTTTTCGTGCTCACGGCCGAGCGGCCGGACGCGCTGCTCCAGACCGTGCGCTCGCGCTGTACCCGTTTCGCGCTCGCGCCGCCGCAGCAGACCGCTGAGGACGAGCAGGCGGCCGCGCTGCTGTCGCCCTATCTGGCGGCCATCGCCGCGCGGCGGGAGGATCGCATGATGCTGGCCGCGCTCGCCATGGAAAAAACACCGCGCCGGGCGCTGCTCGGCGTGTTCGGCGTGTTGCAGGCCGCGCTGCGCGATGCGGTGTTCGCGGCCAAGGCGCTGCCGCAGGCGCCGCTCCAGCCCGCCCTGCGCGAGCAGACGCAGGCGCTCGCCCGCGCCGTCTCGGCCGAACGGCTGCTGGCCGCCTATGCGCTGACCGGCACGCTGATCGACCGGGTGGGGCGCAATGCGGCGGCCGCCGCCGTGACCTGTGCGCTGACGAGCGATATGTACCGCATCTGCTTTTTATGATAGAAAGGATCGAGGAGGATCGAGCTATTGACGACCATCATCGGAGTCCGTTTCAAATCGAACGGCAAAAAGTATTTTTTTGACCCGCAGCAGACCGAGGTCGCTGCGGGCACGGACGTGATCGTGGAGACCGCGCGCGGGCTGGAATACGGCGAGTGCGTGCAGGGCAACACCGAGGTGCCCGAGGAGTCGGTCGTGCAGCCGCTCAAGCGGCTGGTGCGCGTGGCGACCGACCTCGACCGCAAGGTCGTCCGGCGCAACAAAAAACGCGCGGACGAGGCATTTTTCATCTGCAAGCGCAAGATCGAAGATCGTGGGCTGGAGATGAACCTGGTCGCGGTCGAGTGCACCTTCGACATGAACAAGATGCTGTTTTACTTCACGGCCGACGGCCGCGTGGATTTTCGCGATCTGGTCAAGGATCTGGCCGGTGTGTTCCGCACGCGCATCGAGCTGCGCCAGATCGGCGTGCGCGATGAGGCCAAGATGATCGGCGGACTGGGCACCTGCGGCCGTGAATTGTGCTGCTGCTCCTATCTGGAGTCCTTCCACCCGGTGTCGATCAACATGGCCAAGGATCAGAACCTGTCGCTCAACCCGACCAAGATCTCGGGCGTGTGCGGCCGGTTGATGTGCTGCCTGAAATACGAGCACGAGGCCTATGCCGAGCTGCAAAAGGTCACGCCCAAGCAGGGCAGCGTGGTCGATACGCCGGACGGGCGCGGCAAGGTCATCACCACCCAGATGCTGCGCGGCACCTGCAAGGTGCAGCTGGACGACAGCCCGGAGTACACGCTGACCGAGTTCGCGTGCGCCGACTGCTGCGTGGTCAAGGGCGCGTGCCGCAACCGCCAGAATCAGGCCGCGATGGCCGAGGAGCGCCGCAAGCGCAACGAACAGGCTGCCGCAGCCGAGCGTGCGGCCAAGCGGACGACAGATGACGCGGCCGCGCCCGCGCCGCAGGACGCTGCGCCCGCCGAGGACGATGCGGCCGAGGGCGGTGCACCGCGCCGTCGCCGCCGTCGGGGCGGCCGCCGCCGCCACAAGCCCGCCGGAGAGGGCGGCGCACCGATGTCCGACGCACCGCAGGCGTGAAACTGTGCGCCCTATCCGCGCGGCAGGGCATAAACCAAGACCCGGCAGATGCTAAAGGCATCTGCCGGGTCTTTTCGCGTCCCCAAACGGGGGCGCAGGCGGCAAAAAAGCCGCGGTCAGGACAGCCGTCCCTTGAAATCCTGATAATCGAACCGCCGCACGACCTCGTCCGTGCCGTCTGCGCGGCGCACCGCGATCAGCGGCAGCGGGACACCGTTGAAGGTGTTGGTCTTGACCATGGTATACAGCGCCATGTCCTCGAACACGACCTGATCGCCGGTGCGCAGCGCGGTGTCGAACGAATACGCGCCGATCACGTCGCCCGCCAGACACGAACGCCCGGTGAGCAGGTAGGAGAACGCCTTTTGGCCGTCCTCGCCCGCGCGGCGCACGGGCGGGCGGTAGGGCACCTCGAGCACGTCGGGCATATGGCAGGCCGCCGAGGTGTCCAAGATCGCGATCTCGCGGCCGTTGCGCATGACCTCGAGCACCGACGACACCAGCCAGCCCGCGCCCAGCACGACGGCCTCGCCCGGTTCGAGATAGATCTGCACGCCGTATTTGTCGCGCAGGTAGTTGACGCATTGGACGAGCGTTTCGACATCGTAGTCATCCCGCGTGATATGGTGGCCGCCGCCCAGATTGAGCCACTTCATGCCCTCCATATACGCGCCGAAGCGCTCCTCGAAGGCCGCGACCGTGCGCACCAGATCGTCGGCGTTCTGCTCGCACAGGGTGTGGAAGTGCAGGCCGTCGATGCCGTCGAGCAGCTCGGGCTGGAAATTCGCCTGCGTGATGCCCAGCCGCGAGGTCGGGCCGCAGGGGTCGTACATCGCGTGCGCGGCCGACTGGGTCGAACATTCGGGGTTGACCCGCAGGCCGCAGCTTTTGCCCGACGCCCGTGCCAGATTGCCGAAGGCCTTCCACTGCTGGAAGGAGTTGAACACGATATGGTCGGCATAGCGCAAGATCTCTTGAAATTCGCCCTCTGCATAGGCGGGGGAGTAGATATGGGTCTCGCCGCCGAATTCCTCCTTGCCGAGGCGCGCCTCATACAGGCCGGAGGCCGTCGTCCCCGCGAGGTATTCGCGCAGGAGCGGATAGACCGCGAAGGTCGAGAACGCCTTTTGCGCGAGCAAGATCTTAGCGCCCGTGCGGTCGGCCACGTCGCGCAGCACCGCGAGGTTTTGCACCAGCCGGTTCTCGTCTACGATGAAGCAGGGGGTGGGGAGTTGGGTGAATCTCATATCAGTCCACCAGCACCGGCGCATCCGCGATCTGCCACGGCAGGCCCCACTTGTTGAGCGCCTCCATATACGGATCGGGATCGAATTCCTCGACCGTGAACACGCCGGGTTCGTTCCACTTGCCGGTCAGCAGCATGGCCGCGCCGATCATCGCCGGCACGCCGGTGGTGTAGCTGATCGCCTGCGAGCCGACCTCGCGGTAGCACGCCTCATGGTCGCACACGTTGTAGATATAGGCGGTCTTGTCTTTGCCGTCCTTTTTGCCGGTGAAGATGCAGCCGATGTTGGTCTTGCCCTTGGTGCGCGGGCCGAGCGTCGCGGGATCGGGCAGCAGCGCCTTGAGGAACTGGATCGGCACGATCGGCCGTCCCTCGAATTCGATCGGCGTGGTGGACAGCATGCCGACGTTGTCCAGACACTGCATATGGGTCAGATAGGACTGGCCGAAGGTCATGAAAAAGCGGATGCGCCGCACGCCGGGGATGTTTTTGGCCAGCGACTCGATCTCCTCATGGTGGAGCAGGTACATATCCTTGCGGCCGACCTGATCGAAGTCGTATTCGCGCTTGATGGACATCGCCGGGATCTCGACCCAGTGGCCGTCCTCCCAGTACGAGCCGGGCGCGGAGACCTCGCGCAGGTTGATCTCGGGGTTGAAGTTGGTGGCGAAGGGATAGCCGTGGTCGCCGCCGTTGCAGTCCAGGATGTCGATGGTGTCGATCTGGTCGAACAGGTGCTTTTGGGCATAGGCGCAGTAGGCCTGCGTCACGCCCGGGTCGAAGCCCGAGCCCAAGAGCGCGGTCAGACCGGCCTGCTCGAACCGCTCCTTATACGCCCACTGCCACGAATAGTCGAAATAGGCGGTGAAGCCCTGCTCCTTGCAGCGCTTTTCGTAGACCGCGCGCCACGCGGGGTCGTCGGTGTCCTCGGGCTCGTAGTTGGCCGTGTCCATATAGTTGACGCCGCAGCGCAGGCAGGCCTCCATGATGGTCAGATCCTGATAGGGCAGGGCGATGTTCATCACGATGTCGGGCTTGTATTCGTCGATCAGCTCGCACAGCGCGTCCAGATCGTCTGCATCCACCTTGGCGGTGCAGATCTTGGTGGGGGTGGTGCCGTCGAGCTTTTCCTTGATCGCGTCACACTTGCTCTTGGTGCGCGAGGCGATCATGATCTCCTCGAACACGCTGCTGTTCTGGCAGCATTTGTGGATGACTACGCCGGCCACGCCGCCGCAGCCGATGATGAGCGCTTTTCCCATGGTGGTATCCTCCTTGTTCTGATGGTGGTCGGTTCATGCCAGCTCGACCTGCTCGAGCAGCTTTTGCACATAGTTGGGCAGATAGAACGCGCCCCGGTGCAGGTTGGTGTTGTAGTAGCGGGTCTCGATGCCGCGGGCGTTCCAGCCGTCGGCGTCGAGGTCGCGCGTGGGATGGACCCCACCGCGCGAGGAAAACCCGAACAGCCAGTGGCCGGAGGGATAGGTCGGGATGTGCGCCTGGAACAGGCGGGACAGCTCGAACGAATGGACGATGTTGCGGTGCGCCCGCTGACAGGCGAGGGCGTCGCCCTTGTAGAACGGGCTCTCGTGCTGGTTGACCAGCACGCCGTGCTCGTGCAGCGCCTTGTAGCAGTTGCCGTAGAACTCCATCGTGAACAGCCCCTCGCCCGGGCCGAAGGGGTCGGTCGAGTCGATGATGATGAGGTCGTAGGCGTCCTCGATCCGGCGGATGTACTTGAGCCCGTCCTGATAGAGGATGTGCACGCGGGGGTCGTCCAGACAGCACGCGACCGAGGGCAGGAACTGCTGGCACACCGCGACCACGCGCTCGTCGATCTCGACCAGATCGATGTGCTCGATATGGGGATAGCGGCACAGCTCGCGCACGCAGCCGCCGTCGCCCCCGCCGATGACGAGCACCTTTTTGGCCGCGTCGCCCAGTACGGCGAGCGGGACGTGCACCATCATCTCATGATAGATGAATTCATCGCGCTCGGTCAGCATCATATAGCCGTCGAGCGTCAAAAACCGGCCGAACTCCTCGCACTCGAACACGTCGATGCGCTGGAAGTCGCTCTGCTCGGTGTGGAGCTGCCGATCGACGCGGATCGTCAGCCCGACGGTGGGCGTGTGCATTTCGGTAAAGGTCAATCGCATGATAGAGGCTCCTTAATTGGCAGCAGGGCTGACGACACCGCGGATGACCTGCAGATCGTCCACGTTGGGATCCTCGGTGCCGAGCAGCATACAATTTTTTTCCTTGGCATAGCGGATATAGTCGATGATCTCGCGGGTGATGCGCTCGCCCGGCGCGAGGATCGGGATGCCGGGCGGATAGCACATGACGAACTCGGCGCACACGCGCCCGGCGCTGTCCGCCAGCGGGACGGACTGCTTGTCCGCATAGAACGCCTCCTGCGGGGCGGCCACCACCTGCGGGGCGATGTATTCCTGCCGCATGAGCGTGGCCTTGTCCCGCTTGTAGCGGCGGCGGATGTCGGCCAGCGCGGCGACGAAGCGCTCGAGGTCGCGCTCGCGGTCGCCGACCGAAACATAGGCCAGCAGGTTGCCCAGATCGCCGAACTCGGTCTGGATGTCGTAAAAATCGCGCAGGATGTCATAGACCTCGATCCCGGCCAGCCCGACATCGAGCGTGTTGACCGCGAGCTTGGTCACGTCGAAGTCGAACATCGCGTCGCCGTCGATCAACTCGCGGCCATAGGCGTAGTAGTCGCCGATCTGGCCGACCTCGCCGCGGGCGTATTCGGTCAGATCGGTCACTTTGCGGAAGATCTCCTTGCCGTACAGCGCGAGGTTCTTGCGCGAGATGTCCAGACTGACCATCAGCAGGTACGAGCCCGAGGTGGTCTGGGTCAGGTTGATGATCTGCCGGACGTATTCGGCGTTCATCGCCGGGCCGCACAGCAAAAAGCTGGACTGGGTGAGCGAGCCGCCCGACTTGTGCATCGACACCGAGGCGAGGTCGGCGCCGGCCGCCATCGCCGAGACCGGCATATGCTCGCCAAAGTAGAAATGCGTGCCGTGCGCCTCATCGACGAGCACCTTCATGCCCGCTGCGTGCCCCAGCTGCACGATCGTGCGCAGGTCGGAGCAGATGCCGTAATAGGTGGGGTTGTTGACCAAGATCGCCTTGGCCGACGGGTGCTTGGCGATCGCCGCGCGCACCTCGGCGATCGACATCCCGAGCGAGATGCCCAGCCGCTCGTTGGTGTGCGGATCGACATAGACCGGGATCGCGCCCGTCAGCACGAGCGCATTGATGACCGAGCGGTGCACATTGCGCGGCAGGATGATCTCGTCCCCACGGCCGACGGCCGACAGCACCATCGCCTGCACGCTCGAGGTCGTGCCGCCGACCATCAGGAAGGCGTGCGCCGCGCCGAAGGCCTCGGCCGCCAGCTCCTCGGCCTCGCGGATGACGCTGGTCGGGTGGCACAGGTTGTCCAGCGGCTTCATCGAGTTGACGTCTACGTTCATGCAGGATTGGCCGAGGAAGCGGGTCAGCTCGGGGTTGCCGCGGCCGCGCTTGTGTCCGGGCACATCGAAGGGCACGATGCGCATATCCTTGAACCGTTCGAGCGCCTCCTTGATCGGCGCACGGGATTGATCCATAGTGATACCTTCTTTCGTCAGTCCGCCCGGTCAGGGCGGGCGCAGTGGAGCCGCGTGACCGGGACGCGGCGGGGTCAGTAGATGTTCTTGCCGGAGAAGATCTCGATCATCTCCCGCCGCAGATCGGAGTGGATCTTCAGGCGCATCTTGGGCGGCAGCTCATAGATGTCCGTATTGAACAGATAGTTTTGCAGATCGATCTCCTTGAGCAGCATCCGCGTGTGGAACAGATTGGACTGATACACGTTGATGTCATACGCATCGTAGCGGTCGAGCGTGTGCGGATCGATGAAATCCTGGATGGAGGTCATGCGGTGATCCATGAACAGCTTTTTGCCCTCGATGTCGCGGGTGAAGCCGCGCACGCGGTAATCCATCGTGATGATGTCCGAGTCGAACGAGCCGATGAGGTAGTCGAGCGTCGAGAGCGGCGTGATCTCGCCGCAGGTGGCCACGTCGATATCGACGCGGAAGGTGGCGAGGCAGGTGTCCGGGTGGTATTCCGGATAGGTGTGCACGGTGACGTGGCTCTTGTCCAGATGGGCGACGACGGTCTCGGGCTCGAGCGCGGGCTTCATGTGCTCCTCGGCGATCAGGAAGGTGACGGACGCGCCCTGCGGGTCGTAGTCCTGCTTGGAGATGTGCAGCACGTGCGCGCCGATCATCTCGGTCACGCGCTCGAGGATGCCGGTCAGCCGCTCGGAGTTGTATTGCTGGTCGATATAGGCGATGTAGTCGCGCTGCTCCCGCTGGGTCTTGGCGTAGCACACATCATAGATGTTGAAGGACAGCGCTTTGGTCAGGTTGTTGAACCCGTAGAGTTTCAGCTTGTTTTCCATACCCTTTTTTCCTTTTTTCTTTACAAATCAAAAGATCCTCAAACAGGGGCGTCCGCGCGGCGGTCATCCCAGCTTGAGGAAGGCGATCGATCGTCCGCCCCGGGCAAGGGTGCCCACAGCGGCGGCAGGGAAAGAGGAAAGAGTCTATATAGCAGGATCTACTTTTACTACTCTTATTGATCGTTTCACAAGTGTGATGTGCGCACGGCACACGGCTTTTAGGCAGCCGACTTATAAAATTCAATAAGGCAACAAAGTTGCCAGTTTCGGCATTTGACCCGGCTGTCCGTATGGCCTTAGCGCCTTCCGGGGGGAAGGGCGGTCAAAAAATCTGCTGGTAAAGGCCTCGCCTCTCCAATTATGTTCCATTATATCGTATAGGGCGCGGAAATGCAAGCTGTTCTTACACGCGCGGCGCGGGCGATACGCAGTTTTTACGCGCCGCTCGAAAAAAGTTTACAGTTCGGTATTGGAAATGCCGGGCGATCTGCGCTATAATAGCGGCGAGAGGACGCGCAGCGGGGAGGGTCGAACGATGGAGCGAGAGAGCAGGATCGGTACATATCAGGGGCGCACGGGACGCAGGCGCGGCGGCGTGCCGGTCGCGCTGCTGGTCGTGCTGCTCGTGCTGGCCTTCGGCGCCGGTATGCTGACCGAGCGGGCGATCAGCCGACCGCCGCAGGCGGATGCCGGGCTGCGCTACATCGACGAGATCCCGGTGATGACCGACTTTCTGGCCGAGGGCAGCCGCGCCCGTCCGGGCGAGACGCGCGAGATCCGCTATCTGGTCGTCCATGAGACCGACAACGAGGCCGCCGGGGCGAACGCCGCCGCGCACGATTCGTTCATCCACCAGAACGCGAACGCGGCCGAGGGCATCGTTTCATGGCACTATACGGTAGACGATCATGAGATCTACCACCATCTGCCCGACAACGAGACGGCCTATCACGCGGGCGACGGCATGGACAAGGGCAGCGGCAACCGGAATGGCATCGGGATCGAGCTGTGCGTCAACACGGACGGCAACTATGAGCAGACGCTGGTCAACGCGGAACGGCTGTGCGCCCGCCTGCTGCTCGAATACGGGCTCGACCCGGCGAAGGCGCTCAAAAAGCATCAGGATTTTTCCGGCAAGCTGTGTCCGGCGCGGCTGATCGAGCAGGGACGGTGGGACTCGTTCTGTGCGGCGGTCGAGCAGCGCTACATCGAGCTGCGCGACGCGCAGGCCGCGGCCTGACCGCGCCATCCCGCCGCACCGCAAAAAACAGGGCGATCGAACGAAGATCGCCCTTTTCTTTTTCGCGATATGGTGGTATACTGTTAAAGTATAGCGATTTTTCGGGAACGCCGCCGCGCGTCCCGGTCTAATTGATAAAGGAGTGAATGAAAAATGATCGTGGTACTCAAGCAAAACAGCGATCAGGAGCGCGTCGATCGCCTGCTGCAACATTTTAAGGATATGGGGCTGACCATCCACTATTCCAAGGGCGAGAATACGACGATCTTCGGCCTGATCGGCGACACGACCCGGCTGGACGAGCGCGACGTGCTGGCCTATGACATCGTCGAGCGCGTGCAGCGCGTGACCGAGCCCTTCAAGAGCGTCAACCGCAAGTTCCATCCGCAGGATACGATCATCTCGGTCGCCGGGCGCAAGATCGGCGCGGGCTACTTCAACGTCATGGCAGGCCCCTGCTCGGTCGAGAGCGAGGAGCAGATCGTGATGGTGGCCGAGGCCGTCAAAAAGGCGGGCGCGTCCTTCCTGCGCGGCGGCGCGTTCAAGCCGCGCACCTCGCCCTATTCCTTCCAGGGGCTGGAGGCCGAGGGGCTCAAGCTGCTGCTCGAGGCCAAGCGGCAGACCGGCCTGCCGATCGTGACCGAGATCATGAGCGAAAAGCACCTCGATCTGTTCGCCGATGTGGACATCATCCAGCTCGGCGCGCGCAATATGCAGAACTTCATGCTGCTCAAGGAGCTGGGGCGGTCGAACAAGCCGATCCTGCTCAAGCGCGGCCTGTCGGCCACGATGGAGGAGTTCCTGATGGCCGCCGAATACATCTTCGCGGGCGGCAACACCAACGTGATCCTGTGCGAGCGCGGGATCCGCACGTTCGAGACCATGATCCGCAACAATCTGGACATTTCGGCCGTGCCGCTGATCAAGATGCTCAGCCATCTGCCGGTGATCGTCGATCCCTCGCACGCCGCCGGTCGGCGCGACATGGTGCAGCCGCTCTCGCGTGCGGCGATCGCCGCCGGTGCGGACGGTCTGCTGATCGAGGTGCACAACGATCCGCGCTGCGCGCTGTGCGACGGGGCGCAGTCGCTCGACATCCCGTGCTTCGATGCCGTCATGGCCGACATCGAGCGCCGCGCGACCTTCGAGGGGCGCGAAATGATGCCGCAGTGAGCGGTCGCGTCCGCTTCGGCATGATCGTGCACCGTCTGTCCAAGGTGGTCGGCGGGGCGCTTTGCCCGATCCTGTCGGCGCAGCCGGTCGGGCTCAGCCGGATATAACGAAAAAAGCGAGGCATCGGCCTCGCTTTTTTCGCGTTTTGGCTCAGGAATGCGGCGTCAGCTCATCCAAGCTGCCGAAGCGATACCCCGCCTCCTCCCATTTGGTGAGCAGCGTGTCGAGGATGCGGGCGTTGGTCTCGCTGGTCGAGTGCAGCAGCACGATCGCGCCGTCGTGGATGCGCGGCAGCAGCTTGTCGAACGCCTGCTGGTCGGTCGGCTGGTCGTCGGCGTACCAGTCCACATAGGCGAGCGACCAGAACACGGTCGTGTAGCCCAGCGCCTGCGCCTGTCGCAGGTTGTCGGTGCTGAATTTGCCCTGCGGCGGGCGGTAGAACTTGCGCATGGGCTGGCCGGTGAGCGCGGTGAATTTTTCCTCCAGCCCGGTCAGCTCGGCGGCGAAGGCGGCCTGCTCGGCGATGGCCGACATATCCGGGTGGTGCAGCGTGTGGTTGCCGACGATGTGCCCCTCGTCCACCATGCGCTGCACCAGCGCGGGCGCGGTGTCGATGTAGTTGCCCACGACGAAAAAGCACGCGGGCGCGTGATGCTTTTGGAGCGCGTCCAAGATCGCGGGCGTGTAGCCGTTCTCGTAGCCTGCATCGAAGGTCAGATAGATGGTCGGCTGGGTGGTATCGCCCAGATAGTACGCGCCGTACTGCGCCAGCTCGGCTGCCGACGCATTGCCCACCGGCGGCTGGCCGCTCTGCTGGAAGGACAGCCCCCAATCGCCCACCGAAGCGGGCACGGCGGCCGGTGCAGCGGCCTCGGCGGCGGGCGCGGACGGCGGCAGCAGCAACAGCAGCGCGGTCAGCAGCACGCATACGCCTGCGCCCGCGCCGATGCGACACAGGGTGTCGCGGGTGATGGTGATGAACATCGGTGAACGCCCCCTCGGTGATAGGCTATGCGGGGCGGGCGGACGATATGTCACGAGCCCAGATCCTCGAGCAGCTTGGCGAGCGCCTGCGCGTCGGCCAGCACGATGCCCTGCGAGAGCGCGTCCCGGTCGGCGGTCGGCAGCGTGCGCACGTCGATCGCGGTGCGCAGCAGCACCTCGCCACCGCGGGACACGATCAGGTGGCCGTCCTCGTTCTGCGCCACATAGGGCAGCGGCGCACTGGTGGCCTGCGCCGCGCCGGGTGACGAGCGGGCGTGTGCGGCCAGTCCGGCGCTGACCAGCGCCAGCGAGCAGGCCAGCGCCAGTATGCGCCTGCGCCGCCGCGCCCGCTGCATGGCCAGCAGATAAAATCCTTGCAACATAGCGGAGCCCTCCCTTGCACAACGGCAGTTTTTCAGAGTATCTCCACAAAATGGGCGAAAGATGCGGCGCGATCGTAAAAATTTGTTTGGCATTTGGGGCACACTGTGATATAATGTCCGTGCGGCGTCCGTGATACCGCGGATGGAACGAGCATGATCCCATCGCGGCGGATGCCGGTGTTTGAACTTGCCTTTCACGGGCTGCTATGCTATAATAGCCTGAGAGCACGGCTTTCGTGCAAGGGAAAGGGCGTTTTTTCGCCCTTCGCCCGATAGGATCCCGCGGCACGGCCGTCGGGCAAGGAGGAGACTGCGTTGGCGACTCGCAGAAGGAGAAGAAGATATGGTGTCGGGCACGCTCTCGCGCGGCTGTTGCTGACGCTGCTGCTGGTCGGTGTGCTTTGCGCCTGCTTCTGCGGCATGGCGTTCGCCTATTATGTACACGCCTATATCAACCCCTCCGCGCTGGAGACCGCGGTGGACATCAATAAAAATCTCGGCCTCAATCTGAACACGTTCATCTTCGCGACCGATCCCGAGACCGGCAACGAGCTGCTGTACGAGACACTGTCCGGGCAGGAGAGCCGCGAGTGGGTCGATAGCGAGAAGATCCCGCAGCACCTCAAGAACGCGGCGGTCGCGATCGAGGACGAGCGCTTCTACAAGCACAGCGGTGTGGACTGGAAACGCACCTTTGGCGCGGTCAAGGGCTGGCTGGTCGGCGGCAAGCAGTACGGCGGCTCGACGATCACCCAGCAGCTCATCAAAAACGCCACCGACGAGGACGATTACTCGGTCAAGCGCAAGCTCAACGAGATCTTCCGGGCGCTGGCGCTCGAAAACGAGGTCGGCGACAAAGACCGCATCCTCACTATGTACCTCAACACCATCTATCTGGGCTACCGCTGCTACGGCGTGCAGACCGCGGCCGACCGCTATTTCGGTCGGAACGTGTCCGAGCTGTCGCTGGCGGAGTGCGCCGTGCTCGCGGGGCTGACCAACAACCCCTCGATCTACGACGTGTACAACCACCCGGACAAGGTCAAGGCGCGGCAGGAGCTGATCCTGGGCAAGATGCTCGAGCTGGGCATGATCGATCAGGCGACGCATGACGCCGCCGTGGCCGAGGAGCTCATCTACCGCCCCTATGAGGACTATGTAGAGGAGGTCGGCGAACCCTACACCTACTTCACCGATGCGGTGATCCGGGATGTCGTGAGCGACCTCGTCAAGCAGAAGGGCTATTCCGAGACGGTCGCCAGCAACATGGTCAACTCGGGCGGCCTCAAGATCTATGCGACGATCGATACCCGCATCCAGCACATCCTGGACGCGGTCTATCAGGACGATAGCGTGTTCCCCAACATGACCCGCGGCGAGGAGGGCGTCAAGCCCCAGAGCGCGATGGTCATCACGGACAAGCAGGGCAACATCGTGGCGCTGGTCGGCGGCCGCGGCCAAAAGACCGGCAAGCTGACCTTCTCCCGCGCGACCGACGCCAAGCGGCAGCCGGGCTCGTCCTTCAAGCCGCTGTCCACCTATGGACCTGCGATGGACAAGGGCATCATCGTGCCCTCGACCACGGTCTACGACCGCCCGCTCCGCATGGGCGAGGACGGCAAACCGTGGCCGATGAACGACGGCAAAATGCCCACCGGGCGCTCGATGACGATCAAGAGCGGTATCACCAGCTCGGTCAACACCATCGCCGCGCAGGTGATGGATCGGCTGACCCCGCAGGCTTCGTATGAATTTTTGACCCAGCAGCTGGGCTTCGCCGATTCGCTGGTCGGCAGCCGCACCAACGCCGACGGCACGGTGCAGACCGACATCGACTATGCGCCGCTCGCGCTCGGCGGCCTGACCGACGGCGTGACCGTGCGCCAGATGGCGGGCGGCTTCGCGGCCTTCATCAACGACGGTGTGTTCGGCGGCACGCGCACGTATAGCAAGGTGCTCGATTCCGAGGGCAACGTCGTGCTGGAAAACACGCCGCACACCGATCTGGGCTTTGCGAACGTGCGCACGGCCTACTATATGCTGGAGTGCCTGCAAAACGTCACCGCCCACGGCACGGCCTCGGGCACGCAGATCCCGGGCGTCGAGACCGCCGGCAAGACCGGCACGACCACGGACAACAAGGATATTTGGTTCTGCGGCCTGACCCCGCAGTATTCGGCTGCGGTGTGGGTCGGCTTCGATCAGGAATACCGCGTGAACGGTCTGTATGGCCGCAATGCGGCCAAGATCTGGCTGGAGGTCATGCGCCGGGTGCACGAGGGCGATTCTGGGCTGGTATTCGACTCGCATCCGGAGGACTTCGTGACCGCATCCTACTGCATGGATACCGGTCTGGTGCCGTCGGGCGCGTGCCGCGCCGCTGGCCGCGTCGCGACCGGGCGCTTCTGGCGCGATGCACCGCCGACCGGGCTGTGCAGCCATCAGGGCATCGAGGATAAATACGGCTTTGAAAAGCTGGGCATGGACTTTGGCTATGACGACGACTACGACGACGAGCCGGAGGACGACGCGCCCGAGCAGGATCCGGACGACGAGCCGACCGGCTTTACGACCGACGACCCCGAGGGCGGTACGACCGCGCCCGAGCCGCCCGAGGACGGCGGCGGTACGGCTGCGCCCGAGCCGCCCGAGAGCGGCGGCGGCGACGCGCCCGAGCCGCCTGCGCCGCCCATATCGGTCGATCCCGAGGCGTGAGGCGCGGGCAGACCGTGCCTGAAAAACAACAGAATATCGTTCAGCGCCGCACAAGGCCGCACACACCGGGGCGTTAGCGGTGCCTTGTACCCGTGATCCGCTACAACGGGGGTGATACGGGCGAGGAGGGACGTGCGCGCGGCGAGGCAGCCGTTATCAGGGCGATGAAGGACCGGTACTGCGCAACGGAGGACCGTGAACCATGTCAGGCGGGGGACCGAGCAGCATTAAGCGGAAACCATCGTGTGCCGCAGAGCTGCCGATCCTGAGCCCGAACCACGGCAAGGCAGCCGGGCGCACGCTTTCGAATCGTCCGTGTGCGGTCTTGTGGGGCGCTGAACGAGGGTCAGGGGATCTGCAGATCCCCTGCCGACAGAACGCTTGGAGGCGGGCTTTCGCCCGCCTTTTTGTGATATAAAACGGAAAAAACGGCAGGAAAGGAGCTGGTGCGCGTGTATCAGGCGCTATATCGCAAGTGGCGGCCGCAGACCTTCGCGGATGTGATCGGCCAGCAGCACATCACCGACACGCTGCGCGCCCAGCTCCGCACAGGGCGGCTGAGCCACGCTTATCTGTTCACCGGCACGCGCGGCACGGGCAAGACGACCTGCGCCAAGATCTTGGCGCGGGCGGTCAACTGCGAGCATCCGGTGAACGGCGACCCGTGCAACCGATGTGCCGCCTGCCGTGGCATCTTGGACGGCTCGGTGCTCGATGTGACCGAGATCGACGCGGCCTCCAACAACGGCGTGGACAACATCCGCGACCTGCGCGACGAGACGCGCTACACCCCCGCGCAGGTCAAAAAGCGCGTGTTCATCATCGACGAGGTGCATATGCTGTCGATCGGTGCGTTCAACGCGCTGCTCAAGACGCTCGAGGAGCCGCCGGAGCACGTGCTGTTCATTTTGGCGACGACCGAGCTGCACAAGGTGCCCGCGACGATCCTCTCGCGCTGCCAGCGGTTCGACTTCCGCCGCATCGCGGCTGCGGACATCACGCGCCGCCTGCTGGAGGTGGCCGGGCAGGAAGGCATCCCGCTGGAGGAGGACGCCGCCCGGCTGATCGCCCGGCTGGCCGATGGCGCGATGCGCGATGCGCTCTCCATGCTCGACCGGGCGGCCGCCGCGGGCGCGGTGGATGAGCAGACGGTCACGCGGGCGCTCGGCGTGCTCGGGCAGGGGGACGGTCTGCGGCTGGCCGAGGCGCTCAAGGTGGGCGATCTGGCGGCGGCCATCGGCCTGTTGGACGAGTATTACGACGAGGGACGCGACCTCGCGGCGGTGTATGACCAGATGCTCGGCCTGATCCGCGACGCGCTGCTGGTCAAGACCAGCAAGACCGACGTTTCCGCCCTGCTTTCGCCCGCTTATGGGGTCAAAACGCTGCAAAAACTGTGCGACGGGCTGGCCTCGTCCACGCTGCTCGCGTGGAGCCGGGCGATCGCGCAGGCGCTCGATCGGATGCGCGGCGCAGCCGACCGCCGGATCGAGGCCGAGCTGTGCGCCGTGCGGCTGTGCAGTCTGGGCGCGGCGGATCACGACACGCTGGATGGCCGCGTCGAGGCGCTCGAGGAAAAGCTCAAGCACGGCATCCCGGTCGCACCGGCTGCACCGGCCGCAGCCGCGCCGCGCAGGGCGGCGCCGCCCCCACCGGGAGAGGCTGACGCGCCCCCACCGCCGGGAGACGACGATGCGCCGCCGTGGCTCGAGGACGAGCAGCAGGCGCTGGACGCGCAGCAGCCCGCCCAGACGGCGCCGCCCGCGTCCAAGGCGACGGCGTGGCCGCAGTGGCCGGCGCTGCTCGAGGCGCTGACCGGCAAGATCAACACCGGCGCACACACCAACCTGAAGTTGTCTGCGCGGGCGATCGAGGAGGACGGCGGGCTGGTGCTGCTGTGCGAGGACAGCGTGACCGCCATGCTGGCCAAAGCCGAGCCGACGATCAAGGTCATCCGGGAGCAGGTGGCCGCGCTCGCGGGCGCGCCGCTCAAGGTCAAGGTGCGCGAGGCGGGCGACGAGGCGATATACCAAAAAAATACCGCGGTCGATGCGATCATCGGCCGCGCCAAGAAATTCGACATCCCCATGAAAGAACTGTAAGGAGGACATGGCAAATGGCAAAAGGAAAGGGCTTTGGCGGCGGCTTCGGCGGCGGCATGAATATGCAGGCGATGATGAAGCAGGCGCAAAAGATGCAGGAGGATATGCGCAAGGCGCAGGAGCAGATCGCCCAGATGGAAACGACCGGCACGGCGGGCGGCGGCATGGTCAAGGCGACCGTGACCGGCACCTCGACGATCAAGAGCATCGAGATCGCGCCGGACGTGGTCGATCCGGACGACATCGAGATGTTGCAGGATCTGGTGGTCGCGGCGGTCAATGAGGCGCTCAAGGCGGCGGCGGACAAGAGCCAGAGCCAGATGTCGGCCATCACGGGCGGCATGGGCGGACTGGGCGGCGGCCTGTTCTGATGGAGCTGTTCGCGCCGCCGGTCGAGCGGCTGATCGAGGAATTCGCCAAGCTCCCCGGCATCGGGCAAAAGACCGCGCAGCGGCTGGCCTTCCACGTGCTCGATCTGCCCCGGGAGGAGGCGGAGCGCTTCGCGGACGCGATCCGCGAGGCCAAGGCCAAGGTCTACACCTGCGAGCGCTGCCAGAACCTGGCCGACAGCCAGATCTGTTCGATCTGCGCCGACCAGACGCGCGACCAAAAGACGATCTGCGTGGTGGCCGACCCCCGCGACGTGGTCGCGTTCGAGCGCACGCGCGAGTATCGCGGGCTGTACCATGTGCTGCACGGCACGCTGTCGCCCATGGGACACGTGGGTCCCGACGACATCCGCATCCGCGAGCTGGTGCAGCGCGTGGCAGAGGAGCAGACCGAGGAGGTCATCTTGGCCACCGATCCCGACACCGAGGGCGAGGCGACCGCGATGTATATCGCGCGGCTGCTCCAGCCCTTCGGGATCCGCATCACGCGGCTGGCCTACGGCATCCCGGTGGGCGGGCATCTGGAATTCGTGGACGAGGTGACGCTGACCCGTGCGCTGGAGGGGCGGCATATGCTGTGAGCCCCGCGGGCGGCGGCACACCGGCCGGTGCGCCCGCCTTTTCGCGCGGCAGAACAGGCGCGGGGGGGCGGGGGGGCGCGCGCGCCCGCCCGCGCAGCTTCGGTGTGTCTGGGTAAGCGTGCGTGGGGGGGGGCCTGGGGC
>JAUNJI010000012.1:0-5826 GCA_030533295.1 Eubacteriales bacterium | reverse complement strand
TCGGCAGACGGTGTGACGAGGGCGGGCGCTGCCCGCCCCGCATCCCCCTGTTTTTCCGCGAAAAACGCGCAAAAACAGGAACGGCCGGACTTTCGTCCGACCGCGCCCGCAATAAAAGGTAGGATAGAGAGTAGAAAGCTAGAGTGTGGGGGAACTTCGGCTTTCCACGAGCACATCATATCGGCAGATCGTGAACATCGTGTGAACATTTCGCAACAAAACTAGATTTTGGTTTGGATCAGGAGGAGTACAGCCAGTGGCAGAACTGAAAAAAGAGATCGAGGCGCGGCGCACCTTTGCGATCATCTCGCACCCGGACGCCGGAAAGACGACCATCACCGAAAAATTCCTGCTCTACGGTGGTGCGATCCAAGAGGCCGGCATGGTCAAGGGCAAGAAAAACAGCCGGCACGCGGTGTCCGACTGGATGGAGATCGAAAAGCAGCGCGGCATCTCGGTCACGTCCTCTGTGCTGCAATTCCGCTATGAGGGCAAGTGCATCAACATCTTGGACACGCCCGGGCATCAGGACTTTTCGGAGGACACCTACCGCACGCTGATGGCGGCCGATTCGGCGGTCATGGTGATCGACGCCTCCAAGGGCGTCGAGGCGCAGACGCGCAAGCTGTTCAAGGTGTGCGCCATGCGCGGCGTGCCGATCTTCACCTTCATCAACAAGATGGATCGCGAGGCGCGCGACCCCTATGAGCTGCTCGACGAGATCGAGAACGAGCTGGGCATCGGCACCTTCGCGGTCAACTGGCCGATCGGCTCGGGCAAGCGCTTCAAGGGCGTGTATGACCGCATGGACGATCAGGTGATCGCGTTCGAGGGCGCGGATTTCCGCCACGAGGTCAAGGCGCAGCGCCTGTCGATCGACGACCCCATTTTGGAGGGGCTGCTGCCCGCCGACCAGTATCAGGAGCTGATCGACGATGTCGAGCTGCTGTCGGGCGCGGGCGATGCCTTCGATCTGGCGGCGGTGCACGCAGGCAAGCTGTCGCCGGTGTTTTTCGGCTCTGCGCTGACCAATTTCGGCGTCGAGCCCTTCCTCAAAAAGTTCTTGCAGATGACCGCGCCGCCGACCGCCCGCACGGCGGACATCGGCGTGATCGACCCGTTCGACGATCATTTTTCGGCGTTCGTGTTCAAGATCCAGGCCAACATGAACAAGGCGCACCGCGACCGGATCGCCTTCATGCGGATCTGCTCGGGCAAGTTCGTGCGCGGGCAGGAGGTGCTGCACGTGCAGGGCGGCAAAAAGATGGCGCTGGCCGCGCCGCAGCAGCTCATGGCGCAAGATCGCTCGATCGTGGACGAGGCTTACGCGGGCGACATCATCGGCATCTTCGACCCCGGCGTGTTTTCGATCGGCGACACCGTGTGCGATCCCAAGCGCAAATGCGTGTTTTCCGGCATCCCGACCTTCGCGCCCGAGCTGTTCGCCACCGTGCGCCAAAAGGACACGCTCAAACGCAAGCAGTTCGTCCGGGGCGTCGAGCAGATCGCGCAGGAGGGCGCGATCCAGATCTTCCGGGAGCCGGGCGCGGGCATGGAATCGGTCATCGTCGGCGTGGTCGGTGTGCTGCAATTCGAGGTGCTCGAATATCGCCTGAAAAATGAGTATAACGTCGAGATCATCCGCGAGGGCTTGCCCTATGAGCACGTGCGCTGGGTCGAGAACGACGAGGAGGACTTCGACATCAAGGCGCTCCAGCTGACGAGCGACACCAAGATCGTCGAGGATCTCAAGGGCAACAGCCTGCTGCTGTTCTCCTCGCCGTGGAACATCACCTATGCGCTCGACCACAACGAAAAGCTGCGTTTGGCCGAGTTTTCGGAAAACGCATAAAACGACAGACGCGCAACACATGAAAAAACAGCCGCTATGCGGCTGTTTTTTTCGTTGGGAACTGATTTTTGTAGATAGGGGGTATCGGATACCCCCTATCCGTACTAGAACGTGAGCGGATCGTCCTCGCGGGCGCGGACGGCCTTGTTATACCGTCCGAGCAGCGCGAGCGGGATGAAGCGGCAGGCCAGCTCGACCAGCAGCGCATACCGATAGGGATCGATGGGCGGCCGCCGCTGCTCCAGATCGAGCAGCAGGGTCGTGAGCACCATGCTGGCGAGGAACGAGCCGAGCAGCGGCCCGTACAGGCACCAGCGGATCCGTCGCGCCGGATAGGCGTAGCAAAAGGGGATGATGCGCTCATCCAGCCCCCAATAGAGGAAAAACTCGCTGAACAGCTCGATCAGGCCGCCCGTCATGGTCAGCAGCGACACGAAGCGGAACAGCGTCAGGCTCGGCTGGCGCACGAGCAGGTCGGTCGCCACTGCCACGATGAGCAGCGCGAGCGAGAGCATCCGCGTGCGCAGGGCGCGGGCGAACAGCGTGCTCTCGTCCGAAAGGCGGTAGAGCACGACAGCGAGCGCGGCCGAGCCGATCAGCTCGATCGCGTTGGTGAGCACCGCCAGCAGGCGCGGCTCGGTCAGCACATCCAGCATGGCCAAGGCCGCCACGCCAGTGCTCGCCAGCGTGGTGAGCGCCAGCGTGAGCCACAGTGCACGCAGGTGCGGATAGATCTTCATCATGGATACCCTCCCGTTTTCGTTGCCCCAAGCGGACAGCGGGCGCGATAGGCCGCGCGGCCGTCCGTCGTGCCCTCTATTATAGCATAAACTGGGAAAAAAGAAAACCGCATCACGGCGCAGCGGAAAAAAGGGGCTTGACAGATCTGTATTTTTGTATTATTATCATAGTACAAATAAACAGAGAGGAGCGAGCAGATGCAATGGACACTGCGGGGCGATCGCCCGATCTATCAGCAGCTCATGGAGCGGCTGACCGAGCAGATCGTCAGCGGGCAGCTCGGCGCAGGGGCGAAGGTGCCGCCTGTGCGGGAGCTGGCCGCCGAGGCCGGGGTCAATCCCAACACGATGCAGCGCGCACTGGCGGATCTGGAGCGCGAGGGGCTGATGTACACCAATCGCACCAGCGGACGATACGTAACGGAGGACAGAAAAATGATCGCAGCTATCCGGGAAAAGATCGCGGGCGACCGCATCACGGAATTTTTGGCGGGCATGAACCAGCTCGGCTTCACCGAGCAGGAGATCGTGGCGCTGCTGGAAAAGCGCCAGAAGGAGGGAGAACGATGATGGAACAGCAGGATGGATTGGTCGTGTGTCAGGGGCTGACCAAGCGCTACGGCAGCCATCTGGCGCTCGATGGGCTCGATCTGACGATCGGGCGCGGGCGTTTCGTCGGCCTGCTGGGGCCGAACGGCTCGGGCAAGACCACGACGATCAAGCTGATGTGCGGTCTGCTCCAGCCGACGAGCGGCACGGTGCGGATCGACGGTGCAGCGCCCGGCGTCCACACGCATAGCGTGGTCAGCTATCTGCCCGATCGCGCCTACCTCAACGACTGGATGCGCGTGACCGAGCTGCTGAACTTTTTCGCTGACTTTTTCGCGGATTTCGACCGCGTCAAGGCCAATGATATGCTGGCGGCGCTCGCCATCGACCCGTTGGCGCGGCTCAAAACGCTGTCCAAGGGCACCAAGGAAAAGGTGCAGCTGATCTTGACCATGAGCCGCCGGGCGCAGCTCTACATCCTCGATGAGCCGATCGCGGGCGTCGATCCCGCTGCGCGGGATTATATCCTGAGCACGATCCTCGCCAATTACAGCGAGGACGCCTCGGTGCTGTTGTCCACCCACCTGATCGCGGACATCGAGCGCGTGCTGGACGAGGTGATCTTCCTCAAAAATGGTGCGTTGGTGCTGCATGAGGGCGTGGACACGATCCGCGAGCAGCACGGCAAGTCGGTCGATACGCTGTTTCGGGAGGTGTTCGCGTGTTAAAATTACTGAAATATGAATGGAAGGCGTGTGCGCGGGTCTGTCTGCCGCTGTACGCGGCGGTGGTGCTGCTGGCGGCGGTCAACCACCTGACCATGAACGGCGCGGTGCAGGAGATGCTGTTCGGCATCCCGACGATCGTGCTGGCTATGCTGTACACCGGCGTGATGGTGGCTGTGTTCGTCGTGACCGGCGTGATCCTGCTCCAGCGGTTCTACAAAAACCTGCTGGGCGACGAGGGCTATCTGATGTTCACCCTGCCGGTGACGGTCACGCAGCACATCTGGAGCAAGCTGCTGGTCGCGGTGGTGATGAGCGACATCGCGACGCTCGCCGCGCTGCTCAGCATCGGTATCCTGTTCGACGGCATGGGCGCGATGAGCGGCTTCGGTTCGCTCCTCGCCGATCTGGGGCATCTATTCACCGGCACCGGCCATGACCTGCTCTATATGATCGAAACGGCGGTGTTCCTGATGCTCACCGCGCTGACCGGGATGCTGTTCCTCTATCTGTGCATCGCGCTCGGCCACCTCGCCAAAAAGCACCGCGTGCTGATGGCGGTCGTGTGGTACTTCGTGCTGTCCACCGTGGGGCAGTCCCTGCTGATGATGCTGTTCATCGGCGCGGCCGAACTGGGCGATCCTGTCACGACGCTGGCCGACTTCGTGCGCGGTCTGGGGCCTGTGGCGGGGATGCACGTCGTCCTGCTGGGGCTGTGCGCCGGGATGGCTGCGGTCGGCGCGGCGTTCTTCGCCGGCACGCGCTACATCCTGAAAAATCGCCTCAATTTGGAATGATCGCTTGCGCGATGCCCCCTTTCTCTGTTATCATGGAAGCAGAGAAAGGGGGCGCGTCTTTATGAAGTGCCAGCATTGTGGGATCAATTTCGACGATGGCGAGCGGGAGTGCCCGATCTGCGGCGCTCGTGCGGGCAGCCGCGGCCGGTTGAGCGCGCCGCGCCGGTTCGGCGGCAGCGCCAAACCGACCTATCAGACGTTCACCGAGGATCGCACCTACCGCAGCGGCGCGGGCAAGGCGCATAGCAAGGTCAAAACGATCAAGCACACCACCCGGCAGACCGCGAAAAACGGCAAACAGGGCAACAAGGGCGTGGCTGGCGCGGTGATCGCGATCGTCGTCGTGCTGTTCAACGTGTTGCCCATGCTCGGCTCGCTGCTGAGCGAGCTGGTCTACGACCTGACCGACTCGATCGGATCGAGCTACATCGCAGAGCCCATGCCCGAGGCCGAGCCCGCTGTGCCGGTGCCTGATCTCTACTATGTCCCGGGCGAGACTTATGGCTATGACGACTACGGCGGCGAGGCGATCTATGCGCGGCTGGCCGACCTGACCGGCACGCACGCGGTCGCCGAGCTGGCCGACGGGCGCACGCTCGAGCTGGCGGTCGAGCCGGGCGAGATGGGCGACTATACGCTCACCATACACGGCGACTGGGGCGAATACGTGGAGAGCGGTCATAGCTGGTGCATCTACAACTACCCCGAGGAGGGGATGTATGACGACGCCTATCCGCCCCCGCAGTACGACAGCTTCGAGCTGTACCTGACCCTGTACGAGCAGAGCATGGACAGCGACCTGTCCTATCTGCCCGGTCCGTATGCCGAGCGGCAGCAGATCGGCGACCTGTGGCTGCGCCTGTACTTCGATCCCGCCACCGGCGAGACCGTGCTCGAGGATACGGGTGGATCCGACTTCTTCGGTGAGCCCTTCGTGCACCTCGCGCCGATCGCATCCGCGTGAATGAAAAAAACGACCGCAAAGCGGTCGTTTTTTTGCTTGTCGAAAAAGTCTCCCGCGCCGCAGCGCATGGGAGCGAAGCGACATAAAATAACAAAAACCGGGAGCATGTATCACGGTTTTTGGCCTCGACTCAGCCGACTGGGGTGAGATGCCCCCAAAAAGTTAGACAAAAATTCACGTAAAAAATCGTTCAAGCTAC
>JAUNJI010000011.1 GCA_030533295.1 Eubacteriales bacterium | reverse complement strand
GCGAGCCGGTCGCGATCGGCATGATCGGGGCGCTGCCCAGCAGCCCGCCGAACTCGACCACATCGCCCACCTGCTTGCCGATCGCCGGGATGACGCGCACGGCGGTCGTCTTGGCGTTGACCACGCCGATGGCGATCTCGTCCGCGATCAGGCCGGAGATGACCTCGGCGGTCGTGTCGCCGGGCACGGCGACCATATCGATGCCGACCGAGCAGACCGCCGTCATGGCCTCGAGCTTTTCCAGCGTGAGCGCGCCCGCCTGCGCGGCGGCGATCATGCCCTCGTCCTCCGACACCGGGATGAACGCGCCCGACAGGCCGCCGACGCTCGACGACGCCATGACGCCGCCCTTTTTGACCGCGTCATTGAGCATGGCGAGGATCGCGGTCGTGCCACAGCCGCCGCACACCTCCAGCCCGACCTCCTCGAGGATCCGCGCGACCGAGTCGCCGATCGCCGGCGTGGGCGCGAGCGACAGATCGACGATGCCGAACGGCACGCCCAGCCGCTGGCTGGCCAGCGTGCCGACGAGCTGCCCCATGCGGGTGATCTTGAAGGCGGTCTTTTTGATGACCTCTGCGACCTCGTCGATCGGGCAGTCGCCCGCGCGGCGGATCGCCGACTGCACCACGCCCGGCCCCGATACGCCCACGTTGATGACGGTCTCGGGCTCGCCGATGCCGTGGAACGCGCCCGCCATGAACGGATTGTCGTCCACCGCGTTGGCGAACACGACCAGCTTGGAGCAGCCCATGGAATCCTGATCCCGGGTCAGCTCGGCGGTCTGCTTGATGACGCGCCCCATCAGCGCGACGGCATCCAGATTGATGCCCGCCTTGGTCGAGGCCACGTTGACCGACGAGCAGACCAGACTGGTCTCGGCCAGCGCCTCGGGGATCGAGCGGATCAGGATCTCGTCGCCCTTGGCGAAGCCCTTTTGCACGAGCGCAGAAAACCCGCCGACGAAGTTGACGCCGGTGGTGTCCGCCGCGCGGTCGAGCGCCTTGGCCAGCGGCACATAGCTGCTGGCGTTGGTCACAGCGCCGATCATCGCGATCGGCGTGACCGAGATGCGCTTGTTGATGATCGGGATACCCAGCTCCCGCTCGATCTGCTCGCCGGTCTTGACCAGCTTTTCCGCGCGGCGCGTGACCTTATCGTAGATCTTGCCCGCCAGCACGTCCACATCCTCGCTCGCCAGATCGCGCAGCGAGATGCCCATCGTGATCGTGCGGATGTCGAGATGCTCCTCCTCGATCATCTGGATGGTCTCCAAAATATCTTTCGTATTTATCATTGACATGATTCGTTGACCTCGTAACAGGATAAGTTTTTCATGACGCGCGGGGGCGCGGTGTGCCCCATCGCGTTGGGCTCATATTTTGTGCATCGCGTCGAAGATGTCCTCGTGCATGGTGTGGATCTTCATGCCGAGCGCTTCTCCGTCCTGATCGAGCAGGTCGGCCAGTGCGTTGAATTCCACCGTGCACTTGTCGATGTCCACCAACATGACCATGGCGAACACGTCCTCCATGACGTTCTGCGAGATGTCCACGATGTTGACCTGATGCCGATAGAGCGTATCCGAAAGCTTGGCGATGATGCCGGTGCGGTCCTTGCCGACCACAGTGATGACTGCGCGCATAGATAGTTCTCCTCCGAAATGATGATGTAACGATAGAAAATGGACAGAGCGCGGGGCTCTCTGCCGCTGTTTACAGGGCGGGCTGGCTCTGCCCCGCCTCGACCACCCTGTTGATGATGCTGTTGGACACCAAAAAGCCCTTTTCGGTCAGCCACCAGCGCATCCCCTGATGCGCGATCAGCCCGTTGCCCATCAGGCTGCGGAAGGCTTCCTCATAGGGGGTCGAGTCGATGCCGTAGCGCTTTTCCAGATCGAGCAGATCGACGCCGTCGGCCGTGCGCAGGCGCACCATCAGGTATTCGCCCTGCCGCTGGAAGCTGGCGACCTCCTCCTCGTCGCGCAGGATGTCCTCGCCGCCGATGTAGGCTTTGATGTCCCGCGAGAACGCGAACCGGCGGCCATTGAGGAACGAATGGGCGCCCGGCCCCAATCCGAGGTATTCGGACAGATCCCAGTATTTCATATTGTGCCGCGAGCGGTAGCCCGGTCTGGCGAAATTCGAGATCTCATAGTGCTCGAAGCCGCGCTCGCGCAGGACATCGCACAGCGCGAGATAGGTATCCGCCTGCGCGTCGTCGTCCGGCAGGACGGGGTCTGCCCGCCCCATCGGCGTGCCCGGCTCGAGCTTGAGCCCGTAGCAGGACAGGTGCTGCGGGTCGAGCGCGAGACACCGCTCGACCGACTCCAAAAACCGCGCCTGTGTCTGGCCGGGCAGGCCGTACATCAGGTCGAGGCTGATGTTGGCGAAGCCCTTGGCCTTGGCCAGCGCGACCGCGTCCGCCGCCTGCTGGAAGGTGTGGATGCGGCCGATGGCGCGCAGCTCGTCCTCATGCGCCGACTGCACCCCGAACGAGAGCCGGGTCACGCCCTGCTTTTTCAGCATCTCCAGCACCTTTTTGTTCGTGCTCTCCGGGTTGCACTCGACCGTGATCTCGGCATCGTCGGCCAGACGGAACTTGTTGCGCACCTCCTGCAAGATGCGGCCGAGGAACTTCGCCCCCAGACAGGTCGGCGTGCCGCCGCCCAGATAGACCGTATCCACCGTATAGCCGCCGCACGTCCTGCCGTATTCCCGGATATGCGTGAGCAGCGCGGTCACATAGTGCTTGACCAGCGTTTGGTCGGTCACGGAATAGAAATCGCAATACCCGCACTTGCTCACGCAAAACGGGATGTGCAGATACAGTCCGAGCGGCCGATTTTTATAACTGAACTTGCTCATGATCTTTCATCTTTCCTGATCTTGATGCGCGTCACTCCTCATCCAGCTTGAGCACCGCCATGAACGCCTCGGTCGGCAGCTGCACCGTGCCCAGCGTGCGCATCTTCTTCTTCCCTTCCTTCTGCTTTTCGAGCAGTTTCTTTTTGCGCGTGATGTCGCCGCCATAGCACTTGGCGAGCACGTCCTTGCGCATGGCCTTGACCGTCTCGCGGGCGATCACCTTGCCGCCGATCGCGGCCTGCACCGGCACCTCGAACAGCTGGCGCGGGATGTTCTCCTTGAGCTTTTCGCAGATGCGGCGCGCCCGGCCATAGGCTTTCTCGCGATGCGCGATGAACGAGAGCGCGTCCACCTGATCGCCGTTGAGCAGCATATCCACCTTGACCAGATCGCTCGGCCGATAGTCGAGCAATTCATAGTCGAGCGAGGCATAGCCCTTCGTCCGCGCCTTGAGCGCATCGAAAAAGTCGTAGATGATCTCGTTGATCGGCATCTCATAATGCAGCTCGACCAGCGAGGCATCCAGATACTGCATATCCTTGAAGATGCCGCGGCGCTCCTGACACATGGGCATGATATTACCGACGAATTCGTTGGGCGACATGATCGTGGCCTTGACGAAGGGCTCCCGCGCCTGCTCGATGAGGGCGGGATCGGGATAATCATGCGGGTTGTCGCAGCGCACGACCGTGCCATCGGTCTGCACGATCTCATAGACGACCGAGGGCAGCGTCGTGACCAGATCCAGATCGAACTCGCGCTCGAGCCGCTCTTGGATGACCTCCATATGCAGCATCCCGAGGAAGCCGCAGCGGAAGCCGAAGCCCAGCGCGACCGAGCTCTCGGGCTCGAACGACAGCGCGGCATCGTTGAGCTGGAGCTTTTCCAATGCGTCGCGCAGATCGGGGTATTTGGAGCCGTCCTCGGTATAGATGCCGCAGAACACCATCGGCTGCGCCGGGCGATAGCCGGGCAGCGGCGCTTCGGTCGGGCGGGCGGCCTCGGTGATGGTGTCGCCCACGCGGGTGTCGGACACGTTTTTGATCGAGGCGGTGAAGTAACCGACCTCGCCCGCCCGCAGTTCCTGCTGGGGCGACAGGCCGAACGGTTGCAGATAGCCACATTCGAGCACCTGGAACACCGCGCCCGTGGCCATCATCTTGACCCGCATCCCCGGCCGCACGCAGCCGTCCATCAGGCGCATATAGACGACCACGCCCTTGTAGGGGTCGTACTGGCTGTCGAAGATGAGCGCCCGCAGCGGTGCCTCGTCATCGCCCTGCGGGGCGGGGATGTCGGTCACGATGCGCTCGAGCACCTCGTGGATGTTGATGTTCATCTTGGCCGAGATCTCCGGACTGTCCGCGGCCGGGATGCCGATGATGTCCTCGATCTCCTGCTTGACGCGCGGCGCATCCGCCGCGGGCAGGTCGATCTTATTGATGACCGGCACGACCTCCAGCCCTGCGTCGATCGCAAGGTAGGTGTTGCCCAGCGTCTGCGCCTCGATGCCCTGCGCCGCGTCCACGACCAGCAGCGCGCCCTCGCACGCCGCCAGCGAACGCGAGACTTCATAATTGAAATCCACGTGGCCGGGCGTGTCGATCAGGTTCATCTCATAGGTCTGGCCGTCGTCCGCCTCGTACTCCATGCGCACTGCACGCGCCTTGATGGTGATGCCGCGCTCGCGCTCGAGATCCATGTTGTCCAAAAGCTGTTCTTCCATCTCGCGCTGGGTCACAGCGCGGCATTGCTCGAGCAGCCGGTCGGCCAGCGTGGACTTGCCGTGATCGATGTGCGCGATGATGGAGAAATTTCTGATATGCTCGTGATCTTTCACACTGGAAGCTCCTTAACTGGTGTATTTTTATCGCAAGTGGTAAAAAGGGGGCGGCAGGATGACCGCCTTGTGGTCTAGAGGGTATCATGACCGCTATGTGGTCATTATACCACGTCCGCTCCCCTGCTACAAGCGCTCTTTCCCCTTCCGGCCGATCTTATCCCTGCATTTTTTGCAAAGATCTGATGTTCCCTTGTATACGATCTCACTTGGAGGGGATATTGTTATATTCTGTCGGAGCCCGCCCGACTTTTTTACTATTTTTTCTTTAACTCGACCCGGCGGGGGGGCGGCGGGCCCGCCGCCCCGCTGCTCTTGTTCCGCCGATACGCAGCCAGCCAAAAACGCACAAGGGCGAAGGTACGATCCTTCCGCTCTTGTGCGTTTCGTTTGCCGTTTTCCTCTGTTCGCGGCGGGCGTCCTGTGCGGTCAGCCCGCATCCTGCTCCTTTTTGTGGCGCACGATGAGCACGATCAGCCACAGCAGCAACGCGCCCACGCCGAGCCACACGAGCCAGTACGACGGCTGCGCGGGCGCAGCGGCCGCCTGCCCGATCGGCCCCGGGATGATGGCATACTCCGAAAAGTGATCGACCACGAACATGATCTGCCCGTCCTCATACCGGCAGGGGATCACCTGCTTGCCGCCCTCGGGCGGCAGATACCATACCTCGATGGCGCCGGTGTCCTCGTCCGTCTGCGGCGTATAGGGCAGGCTGATCGTCGCCGTGCCGCCGTCGAAGCGCTCGATGCGCTCGCCGGTGTGCTTGGCCAGATGCACCGTGACGACGACGCGCCCGATCGCCTGCTGCATGGCCTGCCGCTGTCGCTCGGACAGCGTGCGCGTGCCGATCTCGACCACGTGCAGCGACACCTGCTCGCCCTCGGCCTGCGTGGCGATGCTTTGCAGCGCCGTGCGGTCGAAAGACAGCGCGGCGTGCTCCATTTTGAGCTCGATGCCGCTCGACCGGCTGACCGTATCGACCAGCGGATAGGGCAGCACGATGTCCGGCTGGCCGCGCGTCGCGGGGCGCAGGTCGAGCGAGACGCGCTCGCTCTTTTGCTGCTGCATGAGCTGCCGCACGGCCGCTTCATCCGCGTGCAGGTACAGCCGATCCTCCGCCGGGCGGCGATCGACCGTGATCGCGGTCTGTCCGCCATCCCCCAGCAGGGGGACGGACTGCGCCAGCGGCGCGTCGGGCGCGTCGGCGGGCGGCAGCGCGGGATCGGCCGTCTCGGTCGGTGCTTCGGTCGGCGTTTCGACCGCTGCGGGGTCGATCGCGAGCGGTGCGGGCACCGCCAGCGGGTCGTTCACCGGCGCGGGCGCTCGATCGCGGGGCGCAGCCCCGTCCGGCAGGCCGGATGGCGCGTCCGGCACAGCAGGAACGTCGGGTACATCAGGTACAGTAGGCACATCCGGCGTGTCCGGCACAGTGGGCGTATCCGGCGTATCCGGCACGTCAGGTACAGTGGGCACATCGGGCACATCGGACGGCGTGACCGGGTCGGGCGAGGCGCTCGAGCCGCCGCCTCCGCCGCCGGACGCGCTGGCCTTGCGGAACGCGATGGTCACGGTGTCGTCCGCGTGCACCGCCTCGAGCGTCAGCCGCTCCCCGCGGCTGGTGATGTCGGCGGTGGTGGTCACGGTGTCCAGCTCATAGCCGGGCGCGGGCTGGAGGGTGATCGTCAGCGACTGCAAGCGCTCGACGGTGAAGGTATGCTCTGCACAGGGCGCACCGTCCACCAGCAGCTCGCCCTGCCCCTGACAGCGAACGGTGACTGTATGCGAGGAAGGCACCGTGGTCATCAGCATGGTGGGGCGGGTCGCGCCCTGCGCGCACACCGGCAGTCCCCCCAGCAGGATCAGACCGCAAAGCAGCATGGCAAAGCGGCGCAGCTTCATGCTCTCCCTCCTCCGTGATGGACTGGCGGCATAGCTGCCGGCCGGGCGGTCGGATAGACGCGCCGGATCAGCATACTATGCCGCCATTCTCGGTCGTTTTTTTGTTTACGCCGTAGTATAGGACACGGTGAAGGTGGTGGTGCCGCTGTACTGACCAGCGACCGCCTTGTTCCATTCCGCCTTGTCGATATGCACCTTGCAGCTCGTCGTACCGTTGCCGGTGAAGCGGACGCTTTGCAGGTCTGCCCCCTGCGCGTCCTGCATGGTGTAGGCCAGCGTGGCGCTGCTGTCGCCCGCGTTGGTCATCTGCCCGGCCGCGGTGGTCGTGACCGTGATCGCGCCCTTGGGATCGAGGATCGCATCGGTCACAGCGATGCTGAACGCGGTGTCCTCCACGCCGTATTGGATCTCGATCGTCTGCGGGATATCGACGGTATAGCGAGCCGCGACCGTCGTCGTGACCGTGGTGCTGCGATCATCCGGCGCGGCCGCCAGCGCCGGACAGATCAGCCCGGCCGCGAGCGCCGCCGCCAGCAAAGGCGTCCAAAACCGTTTTTTCATGCTCTCATCCTTCCCTTTTCACGATCGATCTGCATCAGATCAGATAGGAAAGGAGATCAGACCGACTCAGAAGAAGCAGCAGTGGCAGCATCGACCGAAACGGTGAAGGTCAGGGTGTCCTGATAGATACCTGCCTTCTTGGCCTTACCAGTCGTGTTATAGGTCAGCGTCTCGCTCCCCGTTTCAGTACCTGCCTTCACGGTCAGAACTTCTCCCCCATTCGTCACTGCTTCAGAGGCAGGAGAGCCCTTCTGGATCGTATATGCCAGAAAGTCTGTATCAGCGTTACCTACGCTCGAGACCGCTATATTCTTCATGCGGAAGCCGGTGCTATAGTTTGCGCTCGACAGCGTGACTTTCAGCTCATTTCCCTCGTTGATCACCACGTCAGTTGCGCTGATCGCCTGCTCATGCGTCAGGGTTTCCAAGTTAACGCTCTGCGGGATCGTAACGGTGTAGGTCTCCTTAACCGTATACTCTACCGTAGTATTCGTCGTTTTGGAGCTATCGGTTTGACTTACCGTTCCTTCTGCCGCGAAAGCCGGTACGGCCATAGCCTGTGCGAGCGCGAGGGTCAGGGTCATTGCGATCAGTTTGCGTTTCATTTTTTTCGTTCTCCTTTTGTGTTCGTGTATTTGCGCTGACCGGTCGTTGGGCGGCCGGGATCAGTTGGCAACGATCAGGGTGGTCTCCATATCGGCGTTGTTGGTGGGCGTTTGCGCCTCGTCCATCTCATAGGGCTGGACGTGCACCACCGCCGCGTACTCGCCCGCTGTCAGCGGCCGGTTCAACGTGATATGCTGGATGGTCTGTCCCGGCGGCACCAGGCCGCTGGTGTACAGCACCTCGCCGCTGTCCTTGAGGCGCAGCTCGAAGGTGAGATAGTATTTGCCCGCGTTGGCCTCCGGGTTGGGCAGATCGACGGCCACCTCGGTCTGTCCCGCGGGGATGGTCATGCTGCCCCAGCCGGGGATCGCGATGCCGGTCGATTCGGTGGGGGTGGTCTCGGGCGCGACATATTCGCCCGCCGCCGGGTCGATCTTGAGCTTATCGCGCGTATCGGCCACTGGAGCCGCCGGCGACTGGCCAAAGATGGCGTGGAAGGCCAACGCCCCACCCACGATCAGCAAGATCAGCACCACGGCCACGATCGTCATCGTTTTTTTGGAGATATACATCCGGTCTCACCTCCCTTCATCCTGCGCTGGACTGCCGTCTGCGCTGGACTGCCATGCGGCAGTGAAGGTCAGCGTATCGTGATACGAGCCCGCGTAGCGCGGGGTCTCCGGCGTGATCGACAGCACGAAGTGCTCGCTTTCTGCGGTCTCGCTGCCGGTGACGCTGCCCGTCAGCTCGTTTTGCGAGCTGGTCGTCAGCGCGACCGCGTTCGTTTGGTCATTCACCTCGCCGACGGTCACGGTGTAGCCCAGCATCGTGCCCTCCGCCCCATCGTTGACCGCATCGGCCAATTTGAGCTTGAGGCCGTTCGCGCTGACGACCGACAGCGCGAGCGTCCTGCCCTGACTGTTTTGCAGATCGATCATCAGTTGGGACGCGCTGCCCGTCGCGTCGAGCGTCACCTGCGAGGGGATCGTGATGATGAAATCCGGGGTCGAAACGGCGGGCTCGGCCAGCGTTTCGGGCACCGCCGCGAGGTCGATCAGCTCGCTGGCGCGGTGGTCGGTCAGCGTCGTGGCGGCGATGACTTCGGCCGCGATGTCGCCGCCGTAGATGTCCACCTGTCCGCCGCAGATCAGTCGGCCATCGGCCGCCGTGGCGTTGCAGGACTCGATCGTGCCGCCATAGAGCGCGACCGTGCTGTTTTCCGCGTAGATCGCGCCGCCGTTCGGTGCGTTGCACCGGGCGATCGTGCCGCTGCGGAGCGTGATCGTGCTGTTTTCTGCGTAGATCGCGCCGCCGTTCGGGTACGTCGCGTCCGCCGGAACGGCGTAGTCGGCGATCGTGCCGCCGTTCATATCGAAGGACGAGCCTGTGCCCAGCAACGCCCGCCCGGTGAGCACGCCGCCGGTCATGGTGACGGTGGCGCGGCCGAGAGTGCCGTCAGCCTGCGGCAGGCCGCCGAGGATGGCTTGGATGCGTCCGCCCGCCAGCTGCACGTTCGTGCCGCCGATGTCCACGAGGGTCGCCCCGCCCGTGGCGCGGAGCTGGCCGCAGGTGTCGGCGCAGGTGTGGCCGCGCTCGTCCGCCTGCTCGCAGGTGAGCACTAGCGCGCCTTGGCCGTGCGCCTCGATAGCTGCGTGCCCTGCGCCGCCGCAAAGGACGTTATCCGCCTCATCTTGGAGCACCAGCGTGACCGTATAGCCCGCGTCCACGTTGGCATACAGGGCGGGCGCGGCCTGCTCGGGATCGAGGGTCGGGTCTGCGCCGATCTGTGCGCCCGCCAGCACCAGCGTCACATCACGCGCCAGCGGCGCGTCGGCGCTGCCCAGCGCGATCGTGTGCGTCGTGTCGCCCGTGACCACGAAGCGGCTCACGTCGGCCGATCCGTCCACGGTGTCGCCGTGGGCGTAGCCGTCGGTGGTGATCGTCAGTGCCCCGGCGGTCAGGTCGATCGCCACCTCGGTCGGCAGCGGCTCGACGACCTCGACGTTCTCGACCGGCTCGACCGTTTCGGGCGGTGTCACCGGGTCGGTCACGCCCTCGACGGGGTCGGTCGTGGGCGTTTCGGACGCGGCGGGGATGTCAGTTTGCGTGGTTTCGTCCGTCGCGGGCGCTTCGGGCTCGGTCGAGGTGTCGGTTTGCGCGGTCTCGCCCTCGGCGGGGTCGCTGCTTTGCGTGGTTTCGTCCGTCGTGGGCGGTTCGGGCTCGGCTGAGGTGTCGGTTTGCGTGGTCTCGCCCTCGATGGGGGCGCTGTCCGGCGTCGTTTCGTCCGCCGCGGGCGGTTCGCCCTCGGCCGAGGTGTCGGTTTGCGCGGTTTCGTCCGTCGCGGGCGTTTCGGGCTCGGCCGAGGTGTCGGTTTGCGCGGTTTCGTCCGTCGCGGGCGGTTCGCCCTCGGTCGGAACATCAGTTTGCGCGGTTTCGTCCTCGGTCGCAGCGTCCGCCGCAGGCGGCTCGTCGGGCGAGGCCGTCAGGTCGCTCTGCTCCATCGACATATCCTGCTCCTGCGCGCCCGCCAAGACCGTCAGCCCCATCAACGAGAGCGTGACCGTCACCACCAGCAACAGCGCCAGCAGCTTTCTTGCCGATCTCATCGCCGATCTCACCTCCCCTTTCGTGCGTTGGCCGATCGCGCCGGATCGGCTTTTTTACCAATTTCCCCATTATTTTTCCAAAAAATTTCATAATTTTATCCATCGACAAATCAATCATAGCAGCAATTCCAACAAAAAGCAAGGACATCCCACATATTTCATCTATTCTTTTTCTAAAATGCACAATGCCCCGACCGGGCGCGACGGCATTTCCGATCCGCAGGGCGGCGCTGGGCGGGCGCGAACGCCCGGAACGCCGGAAAAGCCAAACAAAAAGCAGCCGATGCGACTTCCATCGCACCGACTGCTTTTTTTCGAGGGACTGCGCCGCAGCCGCTCAGTCCGCGAGGCTGAAACCGAAGTACTCGATCACGAAGCGGATCTGATCGGTGCTGCCCAAGCGGACGACCACGTTGTTGAGCTGCGTGCGCTGCTCCTTGGTCATCTGGTCGTACTCGGTGTGCACCTGCTCGATCTGCTTGCCGTATTGCTCGCGCACGAAGCTGCGGTCGAGGAACGTGCCCTTGCTGCGCTGGGTCAGCGCGTCGCTGATCGCGCTCATCAGCACCGCCATGGTGTCCTGCACCTGCTGCTCGGTGGTCAGCAGGTACTGCGAGCTCTTGTAGTTGTCCAGCATGACGCGCAGATCGGCCGCCACTCTGGCCTCGTCCGCCTTTTCCTGCTCGGTGTGCTCCGGGACGACCGGCGTGGGCGCTGCGCCGCCGCCACCGCCACCGCCGCCGATGTTCGGCGCGGGCTCGACCAGCTCCAGCCCCAGCTCCTCCGCGACCGGCAGCAGACGGGTCAAGATGGTCGCCGTCGCGGCGCGGTCGGCCGGTTTTTGAGGCTGGAACGCCAGCCCCTCCCCCTGCGGCACGCCGCGGATCAGCCCCAGCGCCACGCACCGCTCGACGCTCTCGCGCGCGAACGCGGCGATCTGATCCCGATCGACGAAGGCGATCGTCTCCGCCGTTTCGGCCGTTTCGGCCTGCGTGGTGAAGGTGCGGAGGAAGCGATCCATCAGCGCACACATCTGCTCGCGGCTGATCGGATCGTGCGGGGCGAACCGACCCTCGCCCACGCCATTGACCAGACCGTTCGCCTGTGCCCAAGCGACGCCAGCGGCGAAATAGTCGGTCGGGCGAACGTCGGAGAACGGCTCGACCTGCTCGGGCGCCTGATACACGCCCAGTTTTTTGGCTGTCCGCTCCATGACGGTCACGAACATCCCGCGGGTCATCGTCCCGCCGGGCATGAACTCGCCCTTTTCGTTGCCGACGAAGAGCGCCAGATCGGCCACCTGCTCGATGGCGGACTGCGCCCAGTGCCCCTGCACATCGGTGAACGACGCAGCATAGGCCGGGACGGTCAACAGGCTCGCCGAAAGCGCGGCAGCCAGCAGACCACTGGTAAATCGCTTCATAAACATGTTCCCTTTCTCAATGGGTGCAGGGCAGCGCTGCCCTGCACCCTTGGTCTTACATAGCAGAGTCGTCGATCGTGACAGTCACGGTGTACGAGCCCATCAGGTCATTGAGGACGTCCGGCATAGCCCCAAGCTTATCGCCCAAGCCGAGGGTATCCCAGATTGCCTCCTTGACATCCACGGTAAACTTGATGGTCTTATCCCCAAGATAGCCCTCGTCATTCATGAACATACTATCCTGATCAGCGAGGATCGAGGAGACGTCCAGCACATTATCGTCGCCAAACGTTACCTTGATGCCGTCTCTGCCCTCAGCCTTAGCCAGCAGAGCGTTGATTTTATCCTCATAATACGCCTGCTTGAGAGCATTATCGCCAGTCAGCTTATAGACGAAATTAGCCGAATCCGTCACAGCGTCGATCAGAAGCTGATAATACGCATCGGCGGTCTTGAGTTGGAGATTCTCCTCTACAACATCTACGTATTTCTCAGGATCAGTATAGGTCTCGTAGAGACGCTCAGCTTCTGCCTTCGACTTCTCCTTAAGCTCGAAGCCCAGCTGGTTCTCCAGCTTCTGGATCGCAGTTTCCTTCTTCTCATCCCGCTTTTCATTGGCCTGCTTGATGTACTCGCTCAAATTTACCGATACAGTCATGACAGCGGGCTCGTCGATCGGGACGGAGACAGTTCCAGTCCACTCCTCGCCCTTTGCCTCAGCGTCCTTCTTTGCCTCCGCGATCTTATCCTCGACTTGCGTCTGGACCGCTGTTACTTTTTCCTGATACTCAGTAGCAGCAGCTTTGATTTCGTCAGCTTTCATACCTTCAGCGAACGGCTTCAAATCAGGGCGATCGACTAAGGCATCTTGTACCTTTGCTTCTAGCTTCTCAGGATCCATCTTTATCACGTCCGTGATTTTGTCCTGCAAAGCCTCGAAAACATCCGTATCCGCCGTAGTAAATGTTACGTTCTCGCCGCCCTCCTGAAGTTTCTGGATCAACTCTTCGATTTGTTTCTGAGATACCTGCGAAGTTGCAGCTCTAACGATCACCGAGCGGGGCGCCGGCTGATTCTTGATGAGCTCATTGACCGGCACCGTCGTCGTGGCGGAGATCACGCCGCCCTCGCTGACCGTGACCGTGATCGTCTGACCCTTTACCTCTACGGTCTTTGTCGTGTTTTTGACTTTCTTGAGGGCTTCATTGATAGCGTTCGTCAGCGGTGTCTTGTTATCCTCGTTCGCTACCAGATCCCTGACCACTTTGTTGAATTCCTGATCAGAATCGCCCTTTTGTACATTCTCATATTTGACCTCAGTGAATTCAAATTTCTTTTCTCTGATCGGCAGCGATTCCGGCACCTCGATGCTGGCCTTGACAGTATAATCGTGCTTCTCGGCCACGGTACCGCCACCGCCGCCACCGCCGCCGGTGCTGCCGCCGCCGATCGCGTTGCTCTCCCACGCCAGACGCGAGATCACCGCAGCGACCTCGGCACGGGTGGCCGACTGGAGCGGCGCGAACGTGCCCGACTTGTTGCCCACGATCAGACCCCAGCGCACGCACTTCTCGACCGGCTCAGCCGCATACTTGCTGATCTGCGCCTTATCGGTGAAGGCGATCTCCTTGCCCTTCTTGACGTGGGAGACGTTGTGCTTCTTCTCGTGGTACTCGACATAGCGCGCCAGCATCGCGCACATATCCTGCCGCGTCATGAAGTTGTCCGGCAGGAACATATCCGCGCCCGTGCCCTGCACGATGCCGTTGGCCGTCGCCCAGTTGACGGCCTGCGTATACCACTTGTCCGCCGGAACGTCCTTGAACTTGCTCTCGCCGTCCTCGGCCTTGACGCCTTCCAGACGCGCCAGCACGGTCACGAACATCGCGCGGGTCATCTCGCTCTGCGGCGCGAAGCGGTCGCTGCTCACGCCGATCATGTAGTCCTTCTTGGCCACATACTCGACAGAGGGATAGAACCAGTCGGTGGTCTTGATGTCGGTCAGCTTTTTGACATCGATGGCCATGGCCGTGCTCGTCATGCTGCCCACCAGCATCGTGCTGGCGAGGCAAGCAGATACCACTTGTTTTTTCATATCGATCTCTCCTTACAAAAATTTTTCTCCTTCGGAAAGCCCGTGTCAGCCATACAGCTCCGCCATCTTGGAGGCCTTCCAGTTGGCCTTGCTGCCCTCATAATAGCTCTTGATCTGGTCGGCCAGTGCGGTGGACTTGCCCATTTGTTGCAGGATGCTGCGGATCTCGCCGACGATCGCATAGACCTCGGCATCGCATTGGCCTTCTTGCCCGGCCAGTGCGCCCGCCTTGGCGGATACGATCGCCATTTTGTTGCTATTCGTCCGCTGATCCGGCGGCAAGCTCCAAAACTCGCTCTTGGCCTGCGCCACGACGCCCTCGATGGCAGCGCGGTAGCGGCCTTCCACCGCATATAGCTGATCGGTCTTTTGCTGCAACTGGCGTTGCAGCTCTGCCTGTCTGTCGGCATCCCCATTGGAGCCTTCCGTGCTATCTTCGTTGGATGGAGCTTCGGCAGAGTCCGCTGTTTCGTCCTCCTGCGGGTCAGCCGAGTCCGCTGCGGGGTCGCTTTGCTCCTCCTGTGTGGTCTCGTCCGGCTGCTTGAGGCCGTATTCCTCCAGCATCTCGTCGCGTGCCTTGTCCTGCTCCTGCTGCATCTGCGCCAGCGTCTCCTTGTCGTTGCGCGCCGCGCGGTACAACGCCCGTAGGTTGTTCCCCTGTGTCATCCCCACGGCGACGACCGCCACGACCAGAAGAAGGAGCACGACCCAGATCACGCGCCGCCTCTTTTGGGTAGGATCCTGTCCGTTTGTCCCAAAACGCTTCATCCGAACACTCACCTCCTTTCCCATCGCCGCGCCCTCCGGCAAGGATGGCGCGTCTTTCGCTTCGTTGCTCTGCTCGACATGAGAAGGGCGATCACCTCCTATCGCGCCGCCCTGTTTCGGGCGGGTCGCGCCTATCACACGCAGGTCAGCACTTGGCCAGCTCCTGCGCGATCAGCTTATTGATGATCTGCGGGTTGCCCTGCCCCTTGGAGGCCTTCATGCACTGGCCGACCAAAAAGCCGGTGACGTTCTTGCCCGCCTTGAAGTCCGCGACCGCCTTTTCGTTCTTCGCGATCACGTCCTGCACGATGGCGAGGATCGCGCCCTCGTCCGATACCTGCTCGAGCCCCATGCGCGCGACGATCGCCGCGACGGTCTCGTCGGTCTCGAACATACTGGGCAGCACCTTTTTGCCGGCGTTGCCCGAGATCTTGCCCGCCTCGATCAGCTGCACCAGCTCGACCAGCTTTTCCGCCGAGAACTTGGTGTCCGGCAGCTCGACGCCCTTGTCGTTGAGGTACTTGGACACGTCGGACAAGATCCAGTTGGCCGCCGCCTTGGGCTTGACGTGCGCCGCCGCCTTGTCGAGCAGCTCGGCCTTGGCGAAGCTGTCCGACAGCAGCCGCGCCTCCATCGCGGTCATGCCGTATTCGTTGAGATAGCGCTCATAACGCGAGAGCGGCAGCTCGGGGATCTCGCTTTCGATCTGGCGCAGCCACTCGTCCGAGATCTCGACCGCGATCAGGTCGGGATCGGGGAAATAGCGATAGTCCTGCGCATCCTCCTTGGTGCGCATGACCGTGTTCTTGAGCTTGACATCGTCCCAGCGGCGCGTCTCCTGCTGGATCTCGCCGCCGTTTTCGAGCACCTCGATCTGGCGGGCGACCTCATAGTCGATCGCACGCACCGCGCCCGAGAAGGTGTTGATGTTCTTCATCTCGACGCGGGTGCCCAGCTCCTCCGTGCCCTCCGGCCGGACGGACACGTTGACATCGCAGCGGATCGAGCCCTCCTCCATCTTGCAGTCGCAGATGTCGAGGTAGGAGAGCGTGGTCTTGATCATCTCAAGGAATTCCTTGGCCTCGGCCGAGGAGTGCAGATCGGGTCGCGTGACCATCTCGATCAGCGGCACGCCGCAGCGGTTGAAGTCCACGACCGTGCCATCGATCTCATCGTGCAGCAGCTTGCCTGCGTCCTCCTCGAAGTGGATGCGCTCGAGCCGACAGGACTTTTTCTCGCCGTCCACATAGAAGAACACCTCGCCGTTCTCGCAGATCGGCACGTCGAACTGCGAGATCTGGTACGCCTTGGGCAGATCGGGGTAAAAATAGTTCTTACGGTCGGCCTTGCAGAGCTGGTTGACCGTGCAGCCGGTCGCCCGCCCCATCTTGGCGGCATAGTGCACCACCTGCCGATTGAGCACGGGCAGCGCCCCCGGCATACCGGTGCAGACCGGGCAGGTATGGCTGTTGATCGGTGCGCCGAACGCCGTCGAGCAGGAACAGTAGATCTTGCTCTTGGTGGACAGCTCCGCGTGCACCTCGAGGCCGATCACGGGTTGATATTTCATTGGTCGTTCCCTCCCTTACAGTGCCGCGATGATGTTGCGCAGGCCGGATGCCTGCTCGAAGGCCAGACCGGCGTTCATCAGCCGCTGCTCACCGAAGCGCGGCCCGATGAGCTGCATCCCGATCGGCAGCTGCGCCCCGTCGAAGCCGCAGGGCTGCACCAGCGCGGGCAGGCCCGCGATATTGACCGAGACCGTGCAGATGTCGCCCGCGTACATCTCGAGCGGATCGGCGGTCTTGGCACCCAGCCCGTAGGCCGTGGTCGGCGCGACCGGGGTGAGGATCACATCGCATTTTTCGAACGCGCTCGCGAATTCCGCGCGGATCTTGCGCTGTGCGGCGCGTGCCTTTTTGTAATACGCATCATAGTAGCCCGAGGACAGCACATAGGTGCCCAGCATGATGCGGCGCTGCACCTCTGCGCCAAAGCCCTCCGAGCGGGACTTGGTGTACAGCGCGATCAGGTCGTCGCCCGCGTGCGGCGTGCGATAGCCGTATTTGACGCCATCGAACCGCGCCAGATTGGAGGACGCCTCGGCCGAGGACAGGATGTAGTACACCGGCAGGGCGTACTCGACCAACGGCAGCGAGATCTCGAACACCTCGGCGCCCAGACCGCGGTAGGTCTCGGCGGCGGCGAGCACGCGCTCGCGCACCTCGTCCGAGATGCCCGCGCCGAAGTACTCCTTGGGCAGGCCGATCTTCAGTCCCTTGACATCGGCGTTCAAGTTGGCGCGCACGCTGCCCTCGAACGGCGTTTTGACCGAGGTCGAGTCGTGCAGCGGATCGTGCCCGGTGATCGCATCGAGCAGCAGCGCGGCATCCTCGACCGTGCGGGCGAACGGGCCGATCTGGTCGAGCGAGGACGCGAACGCGATCAGGCCATAGCGGGACACCGCGCCATAGGTCGGCTTGAGGCCGACCACGCCGCAGAACGACGCAGGCTGCCGGATCGAGCCGCCGGTGTCCGAGCCGAGCGCGAGCGGCACCTCGCCCGCGGCGACGACCGCCGCCGAGCCGCCCGACGAGCCGCCCGGCACGCGGGTCAGGTCGTGGGGGTTGTGCGTCGGGTGCATGGCCGAATTTTCGCACGACGAGCCCATCGCGAACTCGTCCATATTGGCCTTGCCGGTGATGACCGCGCCCTGTGCGTCCAGCTTTTCCATGACCGTCGCGTGATACGGCGGCACGAAGTCATACAGCATCTTGGACGCGCAGGTGGTCAGCGTGCCCTTGGTGCAGATATTGTCCTTGATCGCGATCGGGATGCCGGCCAACGCGGGCAGCGCCTCGCCCGCGGCGCGGCGCTCGTCGATCGCCTGCGCCTGCGCGAGCGCCTGCTGCTCGGTGCGGGTCACATAACCCTGCACCCGATCCTCGACCGCAGCGGTGCGGGCGAACACGTCCTGCGCCAGCTCGACCGCCGAGATCTGCTTGCTCTCGAGCAGCGCAGACAGCTCGGCTGCGGTTTTTTCATAAAGTCCCATCTCTCTGTCCTCCCTTTACTCGACCACGCGCGGCACGGCGACGCCGCCCGCCTGGAAATCCGGCGCGTTCGGCTCGATCAGCACGTCCGGGCTGTATCGCTGGATGACCTCATCCTCGTGGAACGCATTCTTCCGCTCGGTATCGATCACGTCGGTGATGTCGCCGAGGTCGAGCTCGGCCAGCTTGTCCACCATCCCGACGATGCCCTGCATATCCTCGGCCAGACGGTCGAAAATGCCGTCCGACGAGTCCAAACGCGCAAGGGACGCGATGTGTTCGATCTCTTTTCTCGCTATCGCCATGTCAAACTTCCTCCTGCTGTATCATATCCTTGAATCCCTGTTCTGTTAACACCGGGATGCCCAGCTCGGCCGCCTTTTGCAGCTTGCTGCCCGCGTTCTCCCCCGCGACGACGTAGCTGGTCTTTTTGGAGACCGAGCCGGTCGCCTTGCCGCCCAGCGACGCGATCAGATCGTTGATCTGCTTGCGGGTGTAGAGCGTCAGCGTGCCGGTCACGACGATGGTCTTGCCGGCCAGACGGTCGCTCTTGGCGATCTTTTCCCCGATGAAATTGACACCGGCCGCGCGCAGCTGTTCGACCAGCCGCTGCGACTGCTCGAGCGCCCGCCACGCGGCGATGCTCTCCGCCGTCGTCTGTCCGATGTCGCGGATCGCGGTCATCTCCTCGACCGAGGCCGCGAGCAGCGCGTCCAGACTGCCGAAATGGTCGCTGAGCACCTGACCGGCCTTTTGGCCGACGTGCCGGATGCCGAACGCGAACAACAGCCGCGACAGGTCGCGCCCCTTGCTCGCCTCGATGCCGGCGATCAGATTGTTCGCCCACGTGTCCACCTTTTTGCCCAGCGGCAGCAGCTGCTCGACCGTCAGGCTATACAGATCGGCCGCCGACCGCACCAGACCGGCGTCGATCAGCTTTTGCAGGTTGCCCTCGCCGCAGCCATCGATGTCCATCGCGTCTCGCGAGGCGAAGTGCATCAGGTTGCGCAGCAGCTGCGCCGGACAGGCTGCGCCCGTGCAGCGGATCGCGGCCTCCTCCTCGTCATCGAACACCGGCGCACCGCAGACCGGGCAAACGCGCGGCATCTCATACGGCACGGCGTCCGCCGGACGCTGCGCCTTGTCCACCCCGATGATCTCCGGGATGATCTCGCCCGCCTTGCGCACGCGCACGGTGTCGCCCACGCGCACATCGAGCTGGCGGATGAAATCGCGGTTGTGCAGCGTGGCGCGGGAGACCGTCGTCCCCGCCAGACGCACCGGCTCGAGCACGGCATTGGGCGTGAGCACGCCCGTCCGCCCGACCGAGATCACGATGTCCCGCAGCAGCGTCTGCTTGACCTCGGGCGGATATTTATAGGCCGCCGCCCAGCGCGGGAACTTGGCCGTCGAGCCGAGCACCTCGCGCTGCGCGAACGCATCGACCTTGACGACCGCGCCATCGATGTCGAAATCCAGCTCGCCGCGTTCTTCGCCCATGCGCTCGATCTCGCGCTGCACGTCCGCCCGGTCGGTATAGACCGGGTAACGCGGGCTGACCGGAAAGCCCAGCTGCCGGAGATAGTCGAGCGAGGCCGTGTGGCTGGTGAGCGGCAGCTCGTCTGCGTTCTGGATGTTGAAGCAAAAGATGGACAGCTGGCGCTCGCGCGTGACCGCGCTATCCTTTTGCCGCAGCGAGCCCGCCGCCGCATTGCGCGGGTTGGCGAGCAGCGGCTTTTCGCGCAATTCGAGCGCCCGGTTGAGCGCCTCGAACACCGATCGTTTCATGTAGACCTCACCGCGCACGATCAGGTGCGGCGGTGCGTTTTCCAGTCGCTGCGGGATGTCCCGGATCGTCCTGAGGTTGTCGGTCACGTCCTCGCCGATCTGCCCGTCGCCGCGCGTCGCGCCGCGGACGAACACGCCGTCCACATACTCGAGCGCGACCGACAAGCCATCGATCTTATACTCGACCACATAGGCGGCCTGCCCCACGGCGGCGGTGACGCGGTCGTAGAACGCATCGAGCTCGTCGAACGAGAACACGTCCTGCAAGCTCTCGAGCGGATAGGCGTGCGCCACCTTGGCGAAACGATCGGATGCCGTGCCCCCGACCCGCTGGGTCGGCGACGCCGCATCGGCATATTCCGGGTGCGCGGCCTCGAGCGCGCGCAGCTCGCGCTGCATCTGATCGTACTCGTAGTCCGTGATCTCGGGCGCATCCTGATCGTAATATCGCTCATTATGATACCGCAGCGCCTCGCGCAGCGCAGCGATCTGTTCCCGCGGATCCATGTGAACACCCCTTCCCGCTCCAATACAGAATATAGTATATCAAAATTCGCACGATTTCGGAAGTATTATTTTCTTCTTTCCGACGAATTATCCGAGACCGCCGTCCGCTGCGCCGCCGTCGGGCACCTGTCCGAGCAGACCGCCGCCCTGTTCATCGATATAGGCATAGCGTTCGGGCACCGTGCCGACGATCACCGTGTCAGTCACCGGATAGCGGCTGACGATCGTGCGATCCTGCCCACCGAGCGGCGTGAGGATGCGGAAACCCGCATGGATCTCGATGATGATGTTGTGCCGCGTCTGGTTGATGCCCGCCGCCGTGAACGCGCTGACGAACTCGGCTTCCATCTGGGTCAGACCGGCCATGCCGACATCGACCGTCGGCCCCATGCCGGAAAAGAACCGCGGCGCGAACACCGAGCCGAGCGGCACCTCGATCGTCGTCTGCTCCAGATCTTCCAGACGCTCGAACAGGCCGTTGACCAATCTGGCCTTGATCTGTCCGATCGCGATCACGTCGGTGCGCAGCGCGGTCACGCGGTCGGCGCTGTCGCGCTCGAGCACCACCATGTTGGCGAAGCGCGCCGGTTCGTCGAACACCTCCTGCTGCATCAGGTTGTTGATCTCCTGTATCGCGCTGTCCTCGCACACGTTCGCCGCGTATTCCAAAAACACGCGGTGCATCCGCCCGACCGCCAGCAGGCTGGCCGCCCCGGCCAGCGCCAGCAGCAACCCGAGCAGCGCGCCTTTGCCCGACCGCCGCCGTCGTCTGCGCCGCCGCATCGCCCCGCCCCCCTTCAGGCCACTATACGCGGCGACGCGGGGAAAAAGAAGGGGATGCGCGGACGAAGCGGCCGCGATCCCCCTTGCGCTGCCGGCAAACGCACCGCAGCCGCGTGCTCGCTCCGCTGTCACTGATCGGTGAACACGATCGTGTACTCCTTCGGGTCATACTGGTCGCTGAAAAAGCCCCGCAGCAGCTTTTCCGCGTTGTTCCGCGCCTGCTCGAGCAGGCCGTGCGCCAGCGCATCGTCCTGTGCGGCCTGTTGCAGCTCGCTGACCGCGGCGTTGTTCTCCTCCAGCCGGATCGGCCGGAACAGACTCTCCTGTTCATGGTAGACCCGAAAGCTATCGGGGTCGAGCGTGCAATCCGTCACCCTGACCGGCGGCAGCGCGACCACGATCTGCCGGTCGTGCACGCTCCACTTGACCGCGCTGAGGTCGAGCCCCGCCTTGACATCCACATCGTAGCTGTATATGTACTTGCTCTGCGTGAACGGGATGGTCTTGCCGAACAGCTCACGCGAGGCCTCGACGACCTTGACCTGTGTGGTGCGGCAGACCTGCGTCTCCAGCACGCCGATGTCCTCGAAGCCGATCTTGACCAGCTTGCCCTGCGTGTGGAGCAGGTCGTCGAGCTGCGTGCCGAGCGCTGCGCCCCCTGCGACCGCCGCGACCAGCAGCACGAGCACCAGCCACACGCGCCACGGGATACCACGCCCGCGCCGCTTGGGACGGCGCTCCACCGGTGCATACGTGTCGGTCGTTCGTTCTCTCTCTTGCAACGACATCTTCATCCGATCCCCTCCGCATCGTGTCTCGCATCGTCTCTCGCTGTCCTGTCGGCGGCTGCCCGCCGCCCGCATGGTATAATGACCACGATACGGTCATTATACCACAGGTATGCGCCGCACGCCAAGCCCCCTGCGCACGCTGGCAGCATTTACCGCGCCGGTGCACCTTTGAAAAAGAAGCACCCAAGAAGGGTGCTTCTTTTTTATCATTTTAATCGTCGTACTCGTCGTCCATGAGCAGCGCACGGATCGACAGCGAGACCTTCTTCTTCTCATCGTTGATGTCGATGATCTTCGCATCGACCATCTGGCCGACCTCGAGCACGTCCTCGGGCTTGGCGATGCGGTGATCGGCGATCTGGGAGATGTGGATCAGGCCATCGACGCCCGGCACGATCTCAGCGAACGCACCGAAGGGCATGAACTTGAGGATCTTGACCTCGGCCACCGAGCCGATGTCGTACTGGGACTTGAACACGTTCCACGGATTGTCCTCCTCGCGCTTGTAGCCGAGGGAGATCTTCTTGTTCTCCTTGTCCAGACCGATCACGAACACCTTGACCGCGTCGCCCACAGAGACGACCTCGGACGGGTGCTTGATGCGGCCCCAAGACAGCTCGGAGATATGCACCATGCCGTCCACGCCGCCGATGTCGACGAACGCGCCGTAGGAGGTCAGGCTCTTGACCGTGCCCTCGTACTCGTTGCCGACCTCGATCGTGCTCCAGATCTTCTCGGCAGCGGCCTTGCGCGCCTCCTGCTGGATCTGGCGGATCGAGCCGACCACGCGCTTGCGCTGGCGGTTGATCTCGGTGATATAGAACGTCTGCTTGGTCTTGACCAGCGGGGTCATCGGCTGATCCTTGGGCACGCCGGTCTGGCTCGCCGGGATGAACACGCGCACACCGAACGCCGTCGCCACGATACCGCCGCGGTTCTCCTCGACGATGGTGCCCTCGACCGCCGTGTGCTCCTCATAAGCCTTCTCGATGCTCTCCCAGCCCTTGAGCTGATCGACGCGCTTCTTGGACAGCGTGACCGTGCCCTCGCCGTCGTTGACACGCACGACGACCGCCTCGATCTCATCGCCCGGATGGACGTTCGCCGACACATCGAAGCTCGGATCGTCCGACAGCTCGTTCAGCGGGATATACGCAGTGTGCTTGACGCCCAGATCGACCTGTACATCGGTCGTCGAGACAGCGACAACGATACCGGTTACTTTCTCTCCTGTATTCAAAGTCTTGAAGGACTCCTCGAGCATCGCCGCAAAGTCCTCGCCATTTTCGATCTTAGTTTCTTCGCTCATCATGTTACTGACCTCCTTAATTATCCATGCCGGTGTCGATGCACCCGCCGTGATCCCAATGCGCCCTCTCGAACAGAGCTTCTGCGTATCAAGCTCTGTGGCGTCCTCGATATAGAGCACATCGTCGCACAGCGACCGGCTGATCTCATACAGCCGTTTGGTGTTGGAGCTCTTTTTATCTCCGATCACGATCATTTGATCCGACGCACCGGCAAGCAGACGAGCCTCCGACTGGCGCTCATCTGTCGCTTTACATATTGTATCAAAAATTTTGAGGTTTGTACACCTTTTTTTTATCAGCGCCACAGAAATATTCCAGATCGCCCGGTTGACGGTCGTTTGTGCGACCAGCGAGACCGGTCGATCGCGCATCTCGGGCTGCGCGGCGAAGGCCTCCGCCTGCTTTTCATCCTCCAGCACGATCGACGCGCCGCACCAGCCTTGGATGCCGACCACCTCGGGGTGGCCGACGCTGCCCAGGATCACGACCAGCCGCCCGGCGCGGCTCTCCTCGTCCACGATGCGGTGGATCTTGTGCACGAAGGGACAGGTCGCGTCGAACACCGTGCAGTGCTTGTCCTCGAGCGTGCGGTAGACCGCACGCGGCACGCCGTGCGCCCGGATCAGCACGCCCGCGCCGTCCGGGATCTCGTCCAGCGTCTGGGCGGTGCGCACGCCGCATTTTTCCAGCCGCGCGATCTCGTGCATATTGTGGATGATCTCGCCATAGGCGTACAGCACGCCCGTCTTTTCTGCTTGCTCCTCTGCCAGCTCGACTGCCCGGCGCACGCCAAAGCAAAAGCCAGCGGTCTTGGCTACTGTGATGCTCATATACGCTCCTTCAGGGCATAGATGCGGTGCAGGATGTCGTCCGCGATCGCGCCGTAATCCTTGCTCTTGCCCTCCGGCAAGAACGGCTCACCGATCACCACGGTCGCCCTGCAACGAAAGCCCTTATTTTCTGTGATATACATCGGCAGCACCGGCGCGCGGGTCTTGACGGCCAGCATCGCCGCGCCCTTCTTGGTCTCGCCCTCGGCCGCGCCGCGCGTGCCCTGCGGGAAGATGATCAGCTTGTCGCCCCCGCGCACGACGCCCAGCGCGGTCTTGATCGCGGAGATGTCCGTGCCCTCCCGATCGACCGGGAACGCGCCGAGCGCCCCGATCAGCCACGCGAAAAATCGATTTCCTTGGAACAGTTCCTTTTTGGCCATCAGGCGCAGCGGCACGCGGCGGCCGAGCGCGATCGCCGCGAACGGCGGATCGGACAGCTGCACATGGTTGGGGCACACCACGCAGCCCCCTGCCGGGATGTTCTCCCGCCCGATGACCCGATACCCGAAGTAGATGTGGAACGCCAGCGCGATGAACGGCACGGCGATCGCCTGCAACCAACGATGGAATTTGTACTTCATATGTATGTTTCCCCCGTCTTGTCCTGAATGATCTGCAAAACAGCCTCGATGCTCTGCTCGAGCGTCAGTTCGCTCGTGTCGAGCAGCACCGCGTCCGCTGCCTGCCGGAGCGGCGCGGTCGCGCGGGTCATGTCCTGCCGGTCGCGCTCCACCACGTCATGCAGCACGTCCTCGTACTGCACGTCCTGCCCCTTTTCGCGCAGCTCGCGATAGCGGCGGTCGGCTCGCGTCTCCGCCGAGGCGGTCAGAAAGATCTTGACCGGGGCATCGGGCAGGATCACCGTGCCGATGTCGCGCCCGTCCATCAGGATGTCGCCCTTGCGGGCCATGTCGCGCTGGGTCTCCAGCAGGAACTGCCGCACGGCCGGCACAGCCGACACCTGCGAGGCATAGCGCGAGATCGCCGACGTGCGGATCGCCGCCGACACGTCCTCCCCGTTCAGCAGCACGTGCTGGGCGCCATCCTGATAGACCAGCTCGACCGCGATCGACGGCAGCACGGCGGCGATGCCGTCGGCATCCGTCCCGTCGATGCCCCGGCGGCTGACGGCCAGCCCGATCGCGCGGTACATCGCGCCGGTATCCACGTACACATAGCCCAGCCGCGCCGCGACTGCCCGCGCGATCGTCGATTTGCCCGCGCCCGAGGGGCCATCGATCGCCACTGCGATATATCCCATCATCCATCCTCCTCTTGCGCGGCAGACAGCCCGGCCAGATAGCCGGTAGACCACGCGATCTGCAAATTATAGCCGCCCGTATAGGCATCCACGTCGAGCACCTCGCCCGCGAAGTACAGCCCCGGACATTTTTTCGAGGCCATGGTCTTGGGGCTGACCTCGCGCACCGACACGCCGCCCGAGGTGATGATCGCCTCGGCGATCGGGCGCTTGCCCGACACCGCGACCTCGAAATGCTTGAGCGTGCCGAGCAGCGCCGCCCGCTGCGCCCGCGTGATGCCGTTGACCTTGGTGCGCGGGTCGATCCCGGAGCGGCGCACGACCGCAGGGATCAGCTTGCGCGGCAGCAGGCCGCCCAGCGCGTTGATGAAGTCGCTGTTTTTGTGCTGCGCGAAGTCGGCGAGCAGGCGCTTGTCGAGCGTCTTTTCGTCCAGTGCGGGCTTGAGGTCGATCTCGATGCGGTAGTCCCGGCTGCCGAAATGCCGCATATGGGCGGACGCGGACAGGATCAGCGGCCCGGACAGGCCGAAATGGGTGAACAGCATCTCGCCGAAGGCCGACCAGATCGCCTTGTCCCCCTCGAACACCGTCACCTGCACGTTGCGCAGGCTGAGCCCCATCAGCTCCTCGCAGCCGCCCGGCGTGACCAGCGGCACGAGCGAGGGGTTTGGCGGCACGATCGTGTGCCCGGCCTGCTTGGCGAAGCGGTAGCCGTCGCCGGTCGAGCCGGTCTGCGGATAGGACGCGCCGCCGGTCGCGACGATCACGCGGTCGGCCGGATGCAGCACGCCGTCGGCATATACGCCCACCACGCGACCGGCATCCAGCGCCAGCTCGTCCACCGTGGCTCTTTTTATGATAACACCTGCGTGTTTGATCCATGTAAAAAGTGCGTCAATGATGTCCGCCGACTTGTCTGACGCCGGGAACACGCGCCCGCCGCGCTCGGTCTTGAGCGGCACGCCGCGCGCCTCGAAAAAGGCCATCACATCGGCCGGTGCCAACGCGCCCAGCGCGGAATACAGGAACCGCGGGTTGACCGGCACGTTGCGCAGCACGTCCTGCACGTCGCAATCATTGCACACATTGCAGCGTCCCTTGCCCGTGATGAACAACTTCCGGCCGATCTTTTCGTTGCGTTCCAGCAGCGTCACGTGCGCCCCGGCCTGCGCGGCCATACCGGCCGCCATCGACCCGGCCGCACCGCCGCCGATCACGATGATATTCAATCTGTATCGTCCTCCAGCTTCTCATATACGTCATATCGTTCCCAGATGCGCTCGAGCTCGTTGAACGTGCGCTCGATCTCGTCCCGCCGGCTCATGCCGACCGCGACGATCAGCGCATTGACCACGCTGAGCGGCGCGACGAGCGAATCGACGAAGCTCGCCATATCGCTGCGGGCGAGCAGCACATGGTCGGCCACGCGGGCGAGCGGCGACAGCTGCGAATCGGTCAGCGCGATCACCTGCGCCCCCCGGTCGCGTGCATACTGCATGGCGCTGAGCGTGCGCTTGGAATAGCGCGGGAAGCTCACCCCGAGCAGCACGTCCCCCGGCTCGATCCGCAGCAGCTGCTCGAAGATCTCGCTGGCGCTGTTGGTGTGCACCAGCGTGACATCATCGAACAGCAGGTTGAAATAAAACCCCAAAAAGCTGGCCAGCGCCCCGGACGACCGCACGCCCAGTATGTAGATCCGCCGTGCGCCGATCAGCGCATCGACCGCGCCTTGGAACGCCGCGCGATCGATCTCCTCGAGCGTCATGCGGATCATGTCCATGTCCGCGTGCAGCACGGTGCGCAGCACATCGCGCCCGCCCATGCGGTCGTTCGATACCTCGATCCGCTACACCGAGGTCAGCTTGTTGCGGATCATCTCTTGCAGCGCGCGTTGCAGGTGGGGATACCCGTCATAGCCCAGCTCGGTCGCGAAGCGCACCACGGTGGACTCGCTGACGCCGACCGTCGCGCCCAACCGGCTGGCCGTCATGAACGCCGCCTTGTCGTAATGCTCCAATATATATCGCGCGATCT
>JAUNJI010000010.1:7007-27054 GCA_030533295.1 Eubacteriales bacterium | reverse complement strand
GTGGACTTGCCCGGTTTGCGGCACTGCCCACGACCGAGACACCAATGCCGCAAAGAATATTCTGAAGGAAGGTCTGCGCCTGTTGGCATAGCCTAAAACATACGGTAGGGCGGGACACGCCCGAACCTATACGCTCGGGGACATCGTGTAAGACCTCGCTGGTGCAGGCTGTGGTGGTTGAGCCGAGAATCCCCCGGCTTTAGCCGTGGGGAGTGTCAATGCTATTACGACTGCCTGCTATCCCATCGTAAACAATGGGATCAGTGATTCGGGGAGCGTGGATCGAAATGACTTCGGCCTACACCTCTACCTCGGCTTCGCTCGTCGCTCCCCTCACGGGGAGCGTGGATCGAAATTACCGCATCGATCACGAGATCCTTATGGCAATGCGTCGCTCCCCTCGCGGGGAGCGTGGATCGAAATCGTGTATGCGTGGACGGCCTGATCACGTCTGCGCCCGTCGCTCCCCTCCTAGGAGCGTGGATCGAAATGTACCGCTCCATGGCGTAGCCCTCGCCGCAGTATGTCGCTCCCCGCATAGACGAACGATCCCCGGAGACTGCCGTCTCCGGGGATCTTGTGCGACACGAAGCGTGAACGCTCGGCGGCCGTCTGCCGGGCACATGGCCGCTCCTGTGATAGGCTACGATATGCCCTGCGCGGTCAGGATGTCGCGCCACACCGCGAGCGACGCGCCGGGAGCGAGGGAGAGCGCATAGGAATAGTTGCCATCCGTCCAGACAGCCAAACGCCAGCTATCTGCTGCACCCTTGAGGAGCACGCCATCTACGATCGCCGTTTGGGCATAGTCGGTGTGATCGCCGCTGATGTCCTCGTCTCCGGGCGCTTTGCGCCAAACGGCCTCCTGTGCACCGGCGCGATAGACGATCTGCGCCATGCCGTCCAGATGGCTGTACTCGACCGTCTCCGGTGCGAACGGCAGGTGGCTGACGCCCTCCGTCACCATGTTTACCGCCGTCTCGAGCGCAGCCGCATCCTCCACCACGATGAATCCGCTGGGCAGCAGCACGTCGGGCGGCTCTTCCTCGGCCAGCAGTCCCGGCAGCGCCCGCATCCCCGCCAGCACGATGGCCAGACAGGCGGCCACCGCCATCAGCCGCTGCCAGCGAAGGACGCGAGAGCGCTCCTTTTTTTCGGGCAGCGCGGCAGCGCCGAGCTTTTCCAAGATCCGGCAGCGCATTTCCGGGGTCACTTCGATCCTCTCCATGATCTCATCATACCGACTATCCAAGATCATACGCCTCCTTCCGTACCGCTCGGGGCTTTTCCCGTCCCCGGGTCAGATCGGCGCGGACGGTGGCCTCCTTCACGCCCAAGATCGCCGCGATCTCCGCCGTGGTATAGCCCTCATGATAGTATAGATGGATCGCCGCCCGATCCGCATCGTGCGCGGCGGGACGGCTGGTATGCTGAAACAAGCAGCGCACCGCGTGCAGCAGCCGCTGCGCGGCAGACGGCGCGGGCGCGATACCGTACACCATGCTTTATCCCCCTTCCCTGCACCGGGCGCCACACCCTGCGCCGCCCGGTGCGCGTCGTTCAGCTGATCTCGTGCACCAGCGCCAGCACCTCGCGCCGGGTCGCGCCCTGCGCCAGACTGACAGCATACGTATAGCCGTCCGCCGTCCAAAGGGCAAGGCGCACGCTGCCGTTTTCCCCCTTGAGGGTGATGCCGTCCACGGTCTCCACCTGCGGATACACGTTATAGTCGCCGCTGCTGTCCTCGCGGCGGCATGTGTCGATGACCACCGCGCCGTTTTCCAAGCCGACGATCCCCTCCATGCCCAGCAGCTGGTCGAACAGCGCCACCGGCACATAGCTCACGCCGTCCACGACATAAGGCGCCATGCCCAGCGAGACCGGTGCGCTGATACCGGGCACGTCCGGCGCACTGTTTTCCGTTTGATAGCGATCGACGCCCACCGTGATCGTGCAGCGCGTCTGCCCATCGTCCACCGTGATCACGCCGTCGCACCACGTGACGGCAAAGCCCAGCTTTTCCGCCACCGCCCGCAGCGGAACGGCCACCGCCGCCTTGCCGCTGATGTACTCGCCATCGATCACGATGCTGTACAGCGCGTCGGGCGCGGGCGCGATGACCAGCGGGATCCCGTCCGCATCGGTCTGGCCGCCCAGCCCTTGGATCATTTCGTCCACCTGCTCCACCGTGCTGTCGCCGACCGCTTTGGCCGGAAACGCCGCCGCTCCCAGCAGAAACAGGGCGGAAAGGCTGACAGAAAGCGTCTTTTGCAGTTTCATATCGATCATCCTCGTTTGCGATCAAGTAGCGGATCATGTCCGCTCTACCCTATATATGACCGAGGATGCCAAAATGCTGTGTCGGTGGGAGAAAAAATTTTGCCGCCGCCCTGCGCGGCGACAGCAAGGCGGGCGCATCCAAACGGATGCGCCCGCCTTGTTCGATCTGATGGGATGCTCTGCCCCTCACAGGCCGAGCTGCAACACGTCGCTCACGGTGGCGATCGCGATCACGGCGAGCCAGCATGATAGCGGATAGCCCCACGCCGGTCGCCTCGTCCGCCGGGGCGCGAGACGCGGGAACAGGCGCAGCAGCAGCTTGGCCGCTGCCCAGCCGAGCGCCGCGCCCAGCGTGTTGAGCAGCAGGTCGTCCACCGAGGTCACGCCGCCCGCGATGAGCTGGATCAGCTCGATGCTGAGCGACACGGCGAACGCCAGCCCGATCGTGCGCCGCGCCTGACCGAACCAGTCCCAAAACAGCGGCAGCAGCAGCCCGAGCGGCGCGAGCAGCACCACGTTGCCCGCGATATTGGCGACCACGCCCAGACCGGGCGCGTTCGGGTCGCGCAGCACCGACAGGATGTCCGTGAACGGGATCAGCGCGAGGCGCGGCGCGGCCAACCGCCCGACCAGCAGCTGGTAGAGCGAGGGGCCGGTGAACAGCCCCACGCCCAGCAGATAGACCAGCAGCGTGAGCACGCCGCAAACGTCTCTCCTCCTCATCCGATGCTCGCCGCCTCCATGTTGGCGGTCGCGGTCAGGCTGTTGCCCGACGCATCCAGCTCCACGCCCGCCGGGAGATACTTTTGGACGATCGCGGTCGGCAGCTCGCTTTCCATATAGCGCAGCGTTCGCGTTCCATTCAGATACTGCCCAGCGACCACGGCGACGACAGCGAACCAGCGCCTCTGCGCTACGCGGATGCTATATTCCGGCTCATAGCCCCAGAGCTGCATCGCTTCCTCGTCGATCGCGTTCGCCAGCAGTGCGTCGATGTCGGCGCGGTCGGTCACCTCGACCGTCTCCCATCGTTCGTTATGATCATCCATCCGGATCAGGTATTGGAGCAGCACGCACTTGACCGTATCGGACGAGATCGGCTGCGGCGTGACGCCGGTCAGCTGCTCGATCAGCGCGAGCGTCTCGCGGTCGGCCTCGGTCACATAGGCATTATCCTCGTAGTACCGATCGCCCTTCGCGTTCTGATAGTACAGCGTGAGCCGCAGCACCGGACGGCTGTCCTCCGACCGTCGGAGCGATTCCTCGCGCAGCGTCTCGACGACCTGCGTCAGCGCCTGCTGATCGGTGATCGTGCCCGCGCTGCTATCCCTGTCGGCGTTGGTGTAGATCTCGATCATCGGCTGACGATCACCGTCAGGTTCCAGCTTGAATCGGAACAGCGGCCAACGGGCGCGCTTGTATTCCTCGGACTGCATGATCTGGGCGCGCAGCGCCTGCACCTCGTCGGTATCGATGACATCATACGCGCGGCGCTCGATGCGGTCGCCCATGCCGAACGAGAGCACGAGGCGCACCGTGCTGCCGTCATACGGGATCGTGCTGTCCCGCTTCACCTCGGGCGCCTGCGTGGACTCGACGCCCAGCTCGGCCAGCCGGTATACCGCGTCGATGTTGTCCGGCGTGGTCAGCGGGAGCTGCTCAGCACGGATGTTATCGATGTCCACCGCGGTCAGCTTATCGCGATCGGGCAGCCAGCGGTCGTAGCCGGTCACATCATAGCGCACGCCCAGCATGACTGCGAGCAGCACCGCCAAGATCGCTGCCAGATGCACCGGCTTGGCGAAGATCGCATGGAGATCGAAGGCATAGATGATCTCGACCACCCAATGGAACAGCACCGTGCCGACCACCAGACCGACCCAGAACCAGAATCCATCCGCGATCATATCGAACACCAGTCCGAACGTCGTGCCGATCGTCAGGCACATGACCACCTTGATCGGCAGCTTGGTCGGCTCGAAGGCCAGCGCCGTGCCCGCGCGTTCGCTGCGGCGGATGCGGAACAGCAGCGCCGCCAGCACGGCCACCAGCACCGCCAGCACCAGATAGACCGCCAGCAGGCCGACCGCGGAGCGAGCCTCCCCGGCGTATGTATCATGATACAGGCCGTTCAGCTCGAAATACTCGACCACCGGGGACAGCCGCAGCGCCTTCATCTGACCATCGAACAGGTCGGTCGAGACGAACGTATCGTAGGATCGGGAAAACACGCCCTGTTGCAGCACATAGATCAGCAGCGGCCCGAACAGCACCCACACGAGCAGCAGCAGGGAGACGATCGTGTTGCCGCAGAGCACGGTGGTCAGCACGGCCAGCGCGTACACCAGCAGGAACACGACCACGTGGCACACCACCGCGCCGCCGACCGCGCTCCACTGCACCGCCTCGCCGCAGCCCATCGCGAACACGCACACCAGCGTGACCGCCAGCACGACCGCATACGTCAGCAAGGTGCTGATGATGCCGGTCAGCAAATTATTGACGAACAGCGCCGTGCGGCTGATCGGCATACTGTGGAAATGATCGACCTTGCGCCGGTCGTGCAGATAGGCGAACAGCGCCACGCCGCACACGACCGCCAAGATCAGGAACATCGCCTTGACGAGCGGGTTTTGCCCGCCCAGAAGCAGGGAGACCGCCGACAGATCGCCCTTCCAGCAGTGCTCCACCGCCTCCTGCGACAGCAGAGACAGGTTTTCCGCCCGGTTGGAGAGCGCCTTCTGCACGCTCATCAGCGTGGGCAGCAGCAGGGTCAGGCAAAAGCCCACGCCGGACAGCACGAGCGCCCACGATTCGCGGCGCATCGTGTCGAGCAGCAGCCCCTTAGAAGAGCAATTTTTTGACATCATAGCCCGCCACCTCCGTTTCATTGATAAAGATCTCCTCCAGCGTCAGCGGCAACAGCTCGCTGAAGCTGGGTCGCATGGCTTCGACCTTGGCGAGCAGCTCCTCGCGGCTGCCGCGTGCGGTCAGTGTATAGAGCGAGCCGCGCCGGTCGAGGCGCAGCACATTGATGCCCGCCCAAGCCCCCTCGGGCAGCTCGTCGGGGAAGATGCACTGCATCTTGAACATCCCGAGCTTCATCTCGTCCAGATCGCGCGAGAACAGGATGCCGCCGCGATGCAGCAGGCCGACATGGTCGCAGATGTCCTCGAGCTCGCGCAGGTTGTGCGACGCGATCACCGGGGTCAGGCCACGGCTGTCCACGTCCTCCGCGAACAGGCTCTTGACCGTCTGCCGCATGACCGGATCGAGACCGTCGAAGGTCTCGTCGCAGAACAGGTAATCCACGCCCGCGCACAGACCGCAGATCACCGAGACCTGCTTTTTCATGCCCTTGGAGAACGTGCGGATCTTGCGTCCCTCGTCCAGCCCGAAGGCGTTCATCAGCTTGCGGTAGCGGGCTTCGTCGAAGTTGCGGTAGAACCGCTTGTAGTAGTTTTTCATCTCGGCGGGCGTGCTGTTCGGGAAAAAGAACTGCTCATCCGAGATGAAGAACGTCCGCTCCTTGATCGCTACGTTCTCGAATATGTCCGCGCCGTCGATGCGCACCGTGCCCTCGTCGGGCGACAGCACGCCGGCCAGCATCCGTAAAAAGGTCGATTTGCCCGCGCCGTTCGAGCCGATCAGCCCATAGACCGAGCCGTCCCGCACCTCCGCGCACACATGATCGACCGCCATCACGCTGCCGAAGCGCTTGGTGGCGTTTTCCGCTTTTATCATTCGTTCTCCGCTCCTTTCGTTCCGAGCCAGCCGCGCAGCCGCTCCTCGGTCGCGCCCAGCGTGCGCGCCTGCGCCGCCAAGCGGCCGATCTGAGCGCCCAGCTCCTCCAGCCGCCGCTCACGCAGCACGGCCATATCGTCTGAGATGAAATTGCCCCGCCCCTTGGCCGCGTAGATCACCCCGCGGCGCTCCAGCTCGGCATATGCCCGCTGGATCGTGTTCGGGTTGATCGAGAGCTCGGTCGCGAGCTGCCGCACGCTGGGGATCTGGGCGTCGGCCGGCAGCGCCCCGCGCAAGGCCAGCTCCTCGATGCCATCCACGACCTGCTCATAGACCGGGCGCGGATCACGATAGTCGATCTTCACCACATCGCGTGTCTCCTTTCTATCTGCTCTAACTGTACTGTATGTCCTAGTACAGTTATATCATAGCATCTGTCTCGTCATTTGTCAATCGCTTTTTGGCGCAGAGCGTGGTATACTGGATAAAAGCGATCTTTGGGAGGCTATCATGGTACATTTGGACAACGACTGGGACGAGATCCTCGCCGGTGAATTCGAGCAGGACTATTACAAGCGCATCCGCTACTGGCTCAAGCGGGAATACGCCGAGCAGACCATCTATCCCCCGATGCAGGATATTTTCAACGCGCTGCGCTACACGCCGTATCACAGCGTCAAGGCGGTGATCTTGGGGCAGGATCCGTATCACGGCCCCGGGCAGGCGCACGGGCTGTGCTTTTCCGTGCAGCCGGGCGTGCAGCCGCCCCCCAGCCTGAAGAACATCTTCAAGGAGCTGCACGACGACCTCGGCATCCAGCCGCCTGCGGACGGCACGCTGACCCGCTGGGCGCAGCGCGGCGTGCTGCTGCTCAACACCACGCTGACCGTGCGGCGCGGACAGGCCAACAGCCACCGCAACATCGGCTGGACGACCTTCACCGATCACGTGATCGCCAAGCTCAACGAGCGCGAGCAGCCGATCGTGTTCCTGCTGTGGGGCGGCAACGCCCGCAGCAAAAAGAGCCTGATCGACGCGCCGCAGCATCTGGTGCTCGAGTGCCCGCATCCGTCGCCGCTGTCGGCATCGAGCGGCTTTTTCGGCTGTCGGCACTTCTCGCGGTGCAACGCCTTTCTGGAGGCGCACGGTCTCGCGCCGATCGACTGGGATCTCGGCCACGGATAACACACGAAAAGGGAGCGTCGCCCGCGGGCAACGCTCCCTTTTTTCTCATATCGGATGTATCAAGAACGCGGCGGCGCAGCATACAGCCCCCGCATCATGGCCATCAGCCCCTGCACGATCAGCGACACCGCCACGATCGCCGAGATGCCGATCGTCGCGATCATCGGCCGGAACACGATCGCCACGCCGAAGGCCAGCAGCACCACGCCGACCACCGCCTGTGCGCTCCAAAACGGCACGTCCCGCTTACGGTCGGTGAGGCCGCCCGCCAGCTTGACCACGCCCGAGGCCGCCGCCCAGATCGCCAGCAGATAGGGCAGCAGCTCGGCCATCAGCCAGCTATGGCACAGGAAGGCCAGACCGATCAGCACATCGATCGCCCCATCCAGCAGCACCCAGATGGACGCGCCGTACACCCAGCGCCGCGCCGCATACAGCGACAGATCGACGAAGCCGGACACCAGCATCGTCAGACCGAACAGCCACGCGATCGCGGCCAGCGTCGTCTGCGGGCTGATGAGGAAATACAGCCCCATCACCAGCAGGAACAGACCGATCGATACCCATATGATACCACTTTGCTTGGTCTTCATCGTGTTATCTCCTTTCCGTCAAGCGCTGGCTCTGTTGAGCAGATCCATGAATTCCTCTCCTGTGATCGTCTCTTTTTCCAGCAGATGATGCGCCAGTCGATGGAGCGCCGCCATATCCTGTTGCAGGATGCCGATCGCCTTTTCGTGCGCGGTGCGCACCAGCTCGATGACCTCCTGATCGATCGCCGACGCGGTCTCCGCCGAGCAGGCCAGCGCGGTGTCCCCGCCCAGATACTGGTTCTGTACGGTCTCGAGCGCGACCATATCGAACTTTCGGCTCATGCCGTAGCGCGTGATCATCGCGCGGGCGAGCTTGGTCGCCTGCTCGATGTCGTTCGAGGCGCCGGTCGTCACCGAGCCAAAGACCAGCTCCTCGGCCGCGCGGCCGCCGGTCAACGTCGATACCTTGTTGACCAGCTCCTCGCGGGTCATCAGATAGTGCTCGCCCTCGTCCACCTGCATGGTGTAGCCCAACGCGCCCGAGGTGCGCGGCACGATCGTGATCTTGGTGACGGGCGCGGAATCGGTCTGCCGCGCAGCGACCAGCGCATGGCCGATCTCGTGATAGGCGACGATCTCTTTTTCCTTGGCGCTGAGCACGGCGTTCTTGCGCTGTGCGCCCGCGATCACGGTCTCGACGCTCTCATCGAGGTCGGCTTGGGTCACGGCGCTGCGCCCCATCCGCACGGCACGCAGCGCGGCCTCGTTGACGATGTTGGCGAGGTCGGCACCGGACGCGCCCGAGGTCGCGCGGGCGACCGATGCGAAGTCGATCGAGCCGGCCATCTGCACGCCGCGGGCGTGCACCTTGAGGATCGCGATCCGCCCTTGCAGATCGGGCAACTGCACCGGGATGCGCCGGTCGAAGCGGCCGGGACGCAGCAGCGCGGGGTCGAGCGACTCCGGCCGGTTGGTCGCCGCGAGGATGACCACGCCCTTGGTGCCGTCGAAGCCGTCCATCTCGGTCAGCAGCTGGTTGAGCGTCTGCTCGCGCTCGTCATTGCCGCCAAAGCCTGCGCCGTCGCGCTTTTTGCCGATGGTGTCGATCTCGTCGATGAACACGATGCAGGGCGCTTTCTCCCCTGCCTGTTTGAACAGGTCGCGCACCTTGGCCGCGCCCATACCCACGAACATCTCGACGAACGCCGAGCCCGAGATCGAGAAAAACGGCACGTGCGCCTCACCGGCCACGGCCTTGGCCAGCAGCGTCTTGCCCGTGCCCGGCGGGCCGACGAGCAACGCGCCCTTGGGCAGCTTGGCGCCGATCGCCGTGTACTTGGCCGCGTCGTGCAGGAAATCGACGATCTCGGTCAGCGCCTCCTTGGCCTCGTCCTGACCGGCCACGTCCGCGAAGGTCTTGCCGGTCTCGGTCTGGGCATAGATCTTGGCGCCCGATTTGCCGAAGCTCATCGCGTTGCCGCCCATGCTCTTCATCATCTTTTTGCTCATCCACTGACCGACCGCGATGATCAGCACGATCGGGATCGCATAGCTGATCAGGATACTGAGCAGCGGCGAGGTCTGCGTCGGGATGTTGGCGGCGAAGGTGACATCGGCCGCCTCCAGCCGGGCGTACAGCTCGGGATCGGGGAAGATGCCGGTCTTGTACACCGCGTCCTTGCCCTTTTCGTTTTCCGCCCGGAACACGATCTGGCTCTCCTGCTGCTCATAGGCCACCGCCTGCACCTTGCCCTCGTCCAGCATCGTGAGGAAGGTGTCGTAACCGACCTCGTTCACCTGCCGCTGGGCGATCATCGGCAGCAGCAGCCAGTTGAGCAGCATGAGCACGAGCAGCATGACTGCATAATAAAAGATCAGTGGCCGCTTGGGCGACCGATCGCCCTGCCCTTGTTTCATCACTTGGGTATCCCCTTCCTTTCTATGTCCATCGGCCGCTGCGTCCTGCGCCCGCGGCCGCTCCCATCTATCCGCACGGCCGGACGGCGCGCATCGCCCGCCGATCGGCCAGTGTCCGCGCCGCACCGGGCACGGTAAAGCAATGCCCCACGCCACACCCGGCGCGGGACGGTCGCTTTCACTTCATGCTGCCCAGCGTGCCCCAGTGGTCGAACTCGCTGTACGTCAGGTAGATGCCATCCTCGGGCAAGCCTGTCACCTGCTGCACCGCTTGGAAGGCCGCCTCCGTGAACTGCTTTTTGTAGACGAACTCGGCCGTCCCGAAGCAGCGCACATCGAGGAAGGCCAGCTCCCGCGCCGCACCGGCGAAGTACATGGTGTGGCCGTCCGTGATGTCCACCATCAGGCGCGCCTCGCTCTTGCCGGGCAGCAGGGCGATCTTCTCCCCCAGCGCGGCGCTCAGCGCGTTTTTCTGCTCGTCCGACAGGCTCTTGGACGTAGAAACGGCGATATATGGCATGATCTGCACCTCTACTCTGTGGTTTTTCTTTATTATAGCATCTCGGCGCGTCCGGGGCAAGAGCCGCATTTATAAACCATTTGTTAATTTTGTTCAAAAACCATGCACAAATGACCGTTTTTGTGGTATGATATGAGCAATGACCGAATGTTCACCGAATGGATGTGTGTTTATGAATATCCGTTTTACACAAAATATTTATAAAAGCGCCAACGGTGTGTCCCACGTGACGTATTACCTCCTCGTGCCCGAGGAGGTCGAGGTGCGCGGCATCGTGCAGATCGCGCATGGGATGTGCGAGTATTTTTCCCGCTATACGGCCTTCGCCAAATACCTGTGCGGCTTGGGCTTCATCGTGTGCGGCAACGACCATATCGGCCACGGCGCATCCGTGGCGCGCCCGGCGGATCTGGGCTTTTTTGCTGCGCGGGATGGCTGGCGGTATCTGGTGGAGGATGTCGAGCAGCTGATCGACCTGATGCAGCGCCGCTATCCCCATCTGCCCTATTTCCTGTTGGGACATTCCATGGGCTCGCTGATCGCCCGCCTGTGTCTGACCGAACGCGGCGACCGGCTGACGGGCTGCATCCTCATCGGCACGGCCGGTCCCTCGGCCGCAGCGTCCAGCGCGGCGCATCTGGCCGACTCGATCGCCCGCTCGCGCGGCATGACCTATCGCAGCGGCCTGCTCTCGCGGCTGACCTTCCAGGGCTACGACCGCCGCATCGAGCACCCGCGCACGGCGTTCGACTGGCTCAGCCGGGACGCTGACGTGGTCGCGCTCTATCAATCGGACGAAAAGTGCAATTTTATCTTCACCGCCACCGGTTTCCGCGATCTGTACACGCTCGTGACCAAGGCCAACGCCACGCAGACCTTCCGCCGCACCCCGCGCAGCCTGCCGCTGCTGCTGCTCGCCGGGGACAAGGATCCCGTGGGCAAATACGGCGAGGGCGTGCGCCGCGTGGCCAACCTCTACCGCGGCGCCGGGGTCAAGGACCTCGAGGTCATCTTCTATAAGGATGCCCGGCACGAGGTGCTCAACGAGCTCGGGCGATTGGATGCGTTCGCCGACATCTCCCGCTGGCTCGAGCGCCAGCTCGTCCCACCGGCCGCCGCCGATGCGGCCGCCCCCTGATAAAACCGAACGTCCCGCGCTGCCTGCGGCAGCGCGGGACGTTTTTGCGCGGTCACTTGCTCCATTCGGCGCGTTGCACGCCCTCAGCGAACACCGCATGGAAGCCCTTGACGTTGGCGGCGATGTCGCCGCCGAACACCGCCGACCCGGCCACGATCACGTCCGCGCCCGCCGCCACGATGTCGGCCGTATTGTTCAGCTTAGCGCCGCCGTCGATCTCCAGCTCGCAGGCATAGCCGTTCTTCTGGATCTCCGCCCGCACGGCGCGGATCTTGTCCATGCAGGCCGGGATGAAGCCCTGTCCGCCAAAGCCGGGTTCGACGGTCATGATGAGCACCATATCGCAGTATGGCAGCAGCGGGAACAGCACCTCGACCGGCGTGCCCGGCTTGATCGTGCACGATGCCTTGACCCCCGCCGCGCGGATCTTTTGGAGCTGCGCCAGCGTGTCGCCGTTGGATTCCTGATGTACCGTGATGATGTCCGCCCCGGCGCTGATGAAATCGTCCAGATACCGATCGGGGTCGGCGATCATCAGGTGGACATCGAGCACCCGATCGGTCGCCTTGCGCAGCGCCTTGACCACCGGCGCGCCGATCGTGATATTGGGCACGAAATGACCGTCCATCACGTCCACGTGCACGTATTCCGCGCCGGCCTCGGTCGCGATACGGATGTCCCGCTCGAGGTTGGCGAAGTCCGCCGAAAGGATGGACGGAGAGAGCTTGATCTGCATAACGATTCCTCCTGTGGCCGCGCGGCTGCACGCGGCATAGTCTGATGGTGAGCGGGCTCTGCGCGACCCCTGTCGCCGCCCGCTTTTCGGGATACGGGGAGCGGCGCACACCGCTCCCTCTTTGGTCTTATTATACAGCATCCGCCGGGTTTTACAAGCCTCGTCCGCCACTGTGCGAAAAAAAGTGCACATGGGCAAGGATGCACAGGATCGTCCGGCGCAGGGCGCGGAATTTGTCGCCCGCGCGGGTTGATTTATGCTGCCGGAACAGGTACAATAAGAGCATCTTTTGATCTGTGAAAGAGAGGTCACGATACATGAGCGTTGATCGTTGCTATTCCGAAAAAAAGCCCGGCTTCGATGTGGAGGCGCGCGACCTGTTCGCCAGCCTGCACGATCTGCTCGGGATCGACAGCCTGACCGGCGTGCGCTATCTGTGCCGGTATGATGTCGAGGGGCTCGCCCCGGATGCCTATCGAAAGGCCAAGCGCATCGTCTTTTCCGAGCCGATGGCCGATGTCTGCTATGAGGAGGACTTCCCCCGCCCGGCCGGTGCGCACACCGTGCTCGCGGTCGAGCCGCTGCCCGGCCAGTTCGACCAGCGTGCGGATTCCTGCGCCCAGTGCATCCAGCTGCTGACCGGCGGCGAGCGCCCGGCCGTCGCTGCGGCCAAGATCTATGTGCTCGAGGGCGCACTGTCCGCCGACGAGCTGGACAAGATCCAAGCCTATCTGATCAACCCGGTCGAGGCGCGGCAGGCGTCGATGGACAAGCCCGCCACCCTCCAGATCGCCTATGCCAAGCCGACCACGGTCGCGTCGGTCACGGGCTTCATCCACATGGACGAGGCCGCGCTCACCGCGCTGCGCGAGGGCATGGGGCTGGCGATGGATCTGGACGACCTCGAATTCCTGCGCGCCTACTTCCGCGACGAGGAGCGGCGCGACCCGACCATCACCGAGGTGCGCATGGTGGATACCTACTGGTCGGATCACTGCCGCCACACCACCTTCCTGACCGAGATCGACGGCGTGGAGATCGCCGACCCGATGGTGCAGGACGCCTTCGACCGCTATCTGGCCGCCCGCGTCGAGGTCTACGGCGCAGAACGAGCGGCCGCACGCCCGGTCACGCTGATGGACATCGCGACCGCGGGCGCGAAGGTGCTCAAAAAGCGCGGCTACCTGAAAAACCTCGACGAGTCCGAGGAGATCAACGCCTGCTCGATCAAGATCAAGGCGCTGGTCAACGGCCGATATGAGGACTGGCTGCTGCTGTTCAAGAACGAGACGCACAACCACCCGACTGAGATCGAGCCCTTCGGCGGCGCGGCCACCTGTCTGGGCGGCGCGATCCGCGACCCGCTCTCCGGCCGCAGCTATGTGTATCAGGCCATGCGCGTGACCGGCGCGGGCGACCCGACCGTGCCCCTGTCCGACACGCTGCCGCACAAGCTGCCGCAGCGCAAGCTCTGCCAGACCGCCGCCGCGGGCTATGCCTCCTACGGCAACCAGATCGGCCTCGCGACCGGGCTGGTGCATGAGATCTATCACCCCGGTTATGTCGCCAAGCGTCTGGAGATCGGCGCGGTGGTCGGCGCGGCCCCGCTGGACAACGTGATCCGCGAGGTGCCCGAGCCGGGCGACGTGGTCATCCTGCTGGGCGGCAAGACCGGCCGCGACGGCTGCGGCGGCGCCACCGGCTCGTCCAAAAAGCACACCGAGACCTCGCTCGAGACCTGCGGCGCGGAGGTGCAAAAGGGCAACCCGCCCGAGGAGCGCAAGATCCAGCGCCTGTTCCGCAACGGCGACGTGACCCGCATGATCCGCCGCTGCAACGACTTCGGCGCGGGCGGCGTGTCGGTCGCGATCGGCGAGCTGGCCGACGGGCTGGACATCGATCTGGACGCCGTGCCCAAAAAATACGACGGTCTGGACGGCACCGAGCTGGCGATCTCCGAATCGCAGGAGCGCATGGCGGTCGTCGTGCGGGCGCAGGACGCGGCCGCCTTCATCGCCACCGCGGCGCAGGAGAACATCGAGGCCGTGCAGGTCGCGGTCGTGACCGATCGGGCGCGTCTGCGCATGACGTGGAACGGCCACCGGATCGTCGATGTGTCGCGTGCCTTCCTCAACACCAACGGCTGCACCAAGCACGTGACCGCCACGGTCGCGCCGCTGCCCGTCCCGTCCATCTCGTGCGCCCCGGCGGGCGCGACCGAGCGAGAAAAGCTGCTCCACCACGCCGCCACGCTCGGCATCTGTCTGGAGCGCGGTCTGGTCGAGCGGTTCGACGGCTCGATCGGCGCGAGCTCGGTGTTCATGCCCTTCGGCGGCCGCTACCAGCGCACGCCGACGCAGGTCATGGCCGCCACCCTGCCGGTGTCGTCCGGCCTGTGCGAGACCGCGTCCGTCATGGCCTTCGGCTTCGACCCCTATTTCACCGAGCAGAACCCCTTCCTCGGCGCGGCGGCGGCCGTGATCGAGTCGGTCGCCAAGCTGGTGGCCGCAGGCTGCGACTATAAGACCGCCTATCTCACCTTCCAAGAGTATTTCGAGCGGCTGGGCAAGGATCCCGCGCGGTTCGGCAAGCCGCTGGCCGCGCTGCTCGGCGCCTATACCGCGCAGGAGGAGCTGTGCCTCGCCGCGATCGGCGGCAAGGACTCGATGAGCGGCTCGTTCGACGATATGGACGTGCCGCCCACGCTGGTCTCCTTCGCGATCGCCCCGCAATACGCCACCTGCCTGATCTCGCCCGAGTTCAAGGCCGCCGGACACCCGGTCTACTTCTTCGATGCGCCCTATTTCCCGGATGGTTCGCCCGATTACCGCACGCTCAAGCACGTCTGGAACGAGGTCGCCGGTCTGATCGCCTGCGGCCGCGCGGTATCCGCGTGGGCGCTGTCGGTCGGCGGCATCGCCGAGGGCATCGGCAAGATGGCGCTCGGCGAGCAGATCGGCTTCGCGTTCGATCCGTCCTTCCCGACCGAGGCGCTGTACCTCAAAAACTTCGGCGGCATCCTGATCGAAGCCGCCACCGAGCTGCCCGCCCACTGGCTGGTCGGCCGCACGACCGACGACGGGGCGATCACGATCGCGGGCGAGCGCGTGTCGCTCGACGAGCTGACGAGCGCGTTCGAGCGCCCCTTGGAGAGCGTGTTCCCCACCCGCGCCGCCGCGTCCGACGCGCACCTCACCACCCCCAGCTTCACCGAACGCGCGCACCGCGCTCCGGCGGTCAAGTCTGCCCAGCCGCTCGCCGTGATCCCGGTGTTCCCCGGCACCAACTGCGAATATGACACCGCACGCGCGGTCGAGCACGCGGGCGGTCAGGCCGAGATCGTCGTGGTGCGCAACTTTTCCGCCGATGCGCTCGCGCAGAGCGCCGAGCAGCTCGAGAGCGCCATCCGCCGCGCCCAGATGGTCATCCTGCCGGGCGGCTTTTCGGGCGGCGACGAGCCAGACGGCTCGGGCAAGTTCATCGCGTCCTTCCTGCGCGGCCCCGGCCTCAAGGACAGCATCCACGAGCTGCTGCGCCGGCGCGACGGACTGATGCTCGGCATCTGCAACGGCTTCCAAGCGCTCATCAAGCTGGGTCTGGTGCCGTATGGCGAGATCCGCGACGAGATGGGCGCGGACGACCCGACGCTGACCTTCAACCTGATCGGCCGCCACCAGAGCCGCTATGTGACCACCCGCGTCGCCTCGGTCAAGAGCCCGTGGCTGTCTGCGTGCAACGTCGGCGACCTCCACTCGATCGCGGTCTCGCACGGCGAAGGCCGCTTCGTCGCCCCGCAGCACGTGATCGACCGGCTGATCGACAACGGTCAGGTCGCGTTCCAGTACACCGACCTCGCGGGCGCACCGTCGATGGACATCGCGTGGAACCCGAACGGCTCGCTGTGCGCGATCGAGGGCATCAGCAGCCCGGATGGCCGCGTGCTGGGCAAGATGGGACACACCGAGCGGTATACCCCGTTCGTCGGCCGCAACATCTACGGCGAAAAGTACCAGCCCCTTTTCACCGGCGGCGTGCAGTATTTCAAATGAGCGATCGGCGCACCGCCCGACCGCGCGAAAGCGCCCTTTTCAAGGGCGCTTTCGCATGATACCAGTAGCAAAGGAGCATCCGCATGACCCCTTACGAACACAAGGTACAGTATTACGAGACCGACGGCATGGGCATCGTCCACCACTCGAACTACATCCGCTGGTTCGAGGAAGCGCGCGTCGCGCTGCTCGAGCAGCTCGGCTACGGCTACGACCGCATCGAGGCCGAGGGCTTCAGCAGCCCGGTGCTCGAGGTGCACTGCCGGTACAAGGCGATGGCGCGCTTTGGCGACACCGTGCAGATCGCCGCGCAGATCACCGCCTACAACGGCGTGCGCATGACCGTGCAGTACGAGGTGCGCGACGCGCAGACCGCCGCGCTGTGCTGCACCGGCGAGAGCGGCCACTGCTTCATGGGGCGGGACGGTCGGCCGGTCTCGCTCAAGCGCAGCTGGCCCGAGCTCGACCGGGCGTTCCGCAGCCAGCTCCCCTCTGCATGAGCGCGAAACGCCCTCCCGCGCACGAAAAAGGGACGAAGCATGATGCTTCGTCCCTTTTTTTATCATGATCTTACGCCGTCAGCCGATCAGTCGTTCTTCTCGCCGAAGAACAGCTCCAGATCGCTGTCCACCGTGCCGATGCCTGCGATGCCGAACTGCTCGACCAGCACCTTGGCCACGTTCGGGCTGAGGAAGGCCGGCAGCGTCGGCCCCAGATGGATGTTCTTGACGCCCAGATACAGCAGCGCCAGCAGCACGATGACCGCCTTCTGCTCGTACCAAGCGATGTTGTATACGATCGGCAGGTCGTTGATGTCGTCCAGACCGAACACCTCTTTGAGCTTGAGCGCGATCACAGCCAGCGAGTAGGAGTCGTTGCACTGGCCAGCGTCCAGCACGCGCGGGATGCCGCCGATGTCGCCCAGATCGAGCTTATTGTAGCGGTACTTGGCGCAGCCAGCCGTCAGGATCACCGCGTCCTTGGGCAGCTTCTTGGCGAACTCGGTGTAGTAGTCGCGGCCACGGGCACGGCCATCGCAGCCCGCCATCACGACGAACTTCTTGATCGCGCCGCTCTTGACCGCCTCGACGACCTGATCGGCCAGCGCCAGCACCTGCGCGTGTGCGAAGCCGCCGACGATCTCGCCCTGCTCCAGCTCGGTCGGCGGAGCGCAGCGCTTGGCGTGCTCGATGATCGCGGAGAAGTCCTTCTCCTCCCCGACCTCGCCCGGGATGTGCGTGCAGCCCGGATAGCCTGCCGCGCCGGTCGTGTACAGACGGTCGCGATAGCTGTCGGCCGGCGGCACGATGCAGTTGGTGGTCATCAGGATCGGACCGTTGAAGGACGCGAACTCATCGCGCTGCTTCCACCATGCGTTGCCGTAGTTGCCGACGAAGTGCGGATACTTGGCGAAGGCCGGATAGTAGTGCGCGGGCAGCATCTCGCTGTGCGAGTACACATCGACGCCTGCATCCTTGGTCTGCTCGAGCAGCATCTCCAGATCGCGCAGGTCGTGGCCGGACACCAGGATGCCGGGGTTCTTGCCCACGCCGATGTTGACATGGGTGAGCTGGGGATCGCCGTAGGTGCCGGTGTTCGCGCGGTCGAGCAGCTCCATGCCGCTCACGCCGTAGCGGCCGGTCTCGAGCACGAGCGCGGTCAGCTCGTCCGCGGTCAGGCTGTCGTCCAGCGTCGCGGCCAGCGCCCGCTGCAGGAACGCATCCACCTCAGCGTCCGACTGGAGCAGCATATTGGCGTGCTTGGTGTAGGCCGACAGACCCTTGAGGCCGTAGGTGATTAGCTCGCGCAGCGAGCGGATGTCCTCGTTCTCGGTCGCCAGCACGCCCACCTGTGCGGCCTTAGTGGCGAAGTCGGCCTCGTCTCCCTGCCACAGCGCGGCCTCGGGCAGATCGTTGCCGTCTGCCAGCTGCGCCAGCAGCTCCTTCTTGCAGTCGAGCGTCGCACGGATCCGCGCAACGATCGCGTCCTTATCGAAATTGGCGTTGGTGATCGTGGTGAACAGGTTCTGTGTGATCAGTCGATCGATCTCGGCAGCGACGGCCTTGCCCTCGCCGCGCAGGCGGGTGGTCACGGCCGACAGACCCTTGGTCACATAGACCAACAGATCCTGCATCGCCGCCACATCGGGCGTCTTGCCGCATACGCCCGACCGCGTGCAGCCGGTGCAGCCTGCTGTTTCCTGACACTGATAGCAAAACATTTGCTGTTCCATCATAAGTCTCCTCTCGTGGTATGGTCGCGACCGGGATGTTCGATCTGTCGCGCTTGACGTTGTAGTATAACTATACTATAATCTTAACGAATAGTCTGTTGTTAAAACAACGAAGGAGGGATCTTTCTGTATCATCCTGTGTTAGCTCGCTCGGTGTTGTTCCGCGGCGCGACGGCCGAGGAGATCGACCAGATGCTCGATTGCCTGCGCCCCGAGCGGCGGCAGTTCGCCAAGGGACAGGCCATCCTGCGCACCGGCGACACGACCTCCTCGCTGGGCATCGTGCTGTCCGGCCGCGTGCTGATCGAGCGCATCGACCTCTGGGGCAACAGCGCCGTGCTCGACAGCATCGGCCCCGGCCAGATCTTCGCGGAGAGCTATGCCTGCACCCCCGGCGAGCCGCTGATGGTCGATGTGACGGCCGCCGAGCCCTGCGAGGTGCTGTTCCTCTCGATCAGCCGGGTGCTCCAGACCTGCCCGCGCACCTGTGCCCACCACACCCGCCTGATCCGCGCTCTGCTGGCACTGACCGCGCAGAAAAACCTGACTCTGTCGCGCAAGATCTTCCACACCGCGCCCAAATCGATCCGCGCCCGGCTGCTCTCCTATCTGTCGTGGCAGGCGATCCGCAACGGCAGCCGCTGTTTCACCATCCCCTTCGACCGCCGCCAGCTCGCGGAATATCTCAACGTCGATCGCAGCGCCCTGTCCAACGAATTGAGCAAGATGCGGCGCGAGGGACTGCTGCGCGCCGAAAAAAACCGCTTCGAGCTGCTGGATATGCCCGAAACGCCCCAGTGACCGCCTGTTTCGCCCCAGAAAAAAGCCGAGAGCCGACGCAAAAAGCGTCGGCTCTCGGCTTTCGTTCGGTCACAGCGACGCGAGCGGTGCGTCGCAATAGGGACAGTGGTCGCCCGGCACGCCGGACAGCGGCAGATAGAGCTCGGTGCGCGTGATGCACTTGCCATTGGTGCACTGCACGCCGTGTGCGCCGATCTGCTGATGCCCTGCACGCTGGAAGGGCAGCCGCGACAGCGTGAGCAGCAGCGCCATCCGGCCGAACATCCCGAACCGCGCCTGCCGGAAATAGACCGCGCGGGGGTCGTCGTCCACGTCCTGCGCGATCTCGTCCACGCGCGGCAGCGGATGCAGCACCAGCATATCCTTTTTGGCGCGCTTGAGCTTTTGCGCGGTCAGCTGGTAGTTGCCCTCCAAGCTCGCGTATTCCTGCGCATCGGCAAAGCGCTCGCGCTGGATGCGCGTCATATAGAGCACGTCCAGCTCGGGCAAAACGGCGTCGATGCTGTCCACCTCGCAGTAGGGCATCTGATGCGCCCGCAGGAAATCGCGCATATAATCGGGCAGGCCGAGCGCGGCGGGCGCGATCAGATAGACCTGCACGTTGTGATAGCGCTCGAGGAAGTGCAGCAGCGAGTGCACCGTGCGGCCATATTTGAGGTCGCCGCACAGACCGATCTTCATGTCATCCGCCGCGCCGCGCAGCCGCAAGATCGTGATCATATCGGTCAGCGTCTGCGTCGGGTGCAGATGGCCGCCGTCGCCCGCGTTGATGACCGGCACCGAGGAATACATCGAGGCCGCTTTGGCCGCGCCCTCGCGCGGGTCGCGCATGACGATCAGATCGGCATAGCTGGACACCATGTTGATCGTGTCCTTGAGCGACTCGCCCTTGGCCGTCGAGGAGGAACCGG
>JAUNJI010000010.1:0-6997 GCA_030533295.1 Eubacteriales bacterium | reverse complement strand
CGACCACGCTGCCGCCCAATCGCATCATCGCGGTCGAAAACGACAGGTTGGTGCGCGTGGACGGCTCGAAAAACAGGCTGCCCAGCACCTTGCCGCGACACGCATCCGCGTAGCCCTCAGGGCGATCGATGATGTTGACGGTGAGCTTATACAGATCGGAGAACTCTTTTTCGGTCAGATCTGCCAGATCGATGATGTGACGCATACAGGTCGTCCCTTCCCTTTCGTGTTTTTCTGCCCTATATTTTACCACAGCGCAAAACGAAAGGAAAGGGCTATTTCCGCATGGCCTCGACCGGGTCGAGCGCCGCCGCCCGCACGGCCGGCAGCAGACCGGCCACGCCGCCGCAGCCGACCGCGAGCGCGAGCAGCCCGGCGAGTACGCGCCAGTCCGGCAGCAGGAGCGACGCGCCCCAGTACAGCGCCGCGCCGGTCACGCCCAGCCCGCCCAGCGCACACAGCAGCGCCGATTGGAGCAGGAACAGCCGACGGATGTCGCGCGGCTGTGCGCCCAGCGCCAGCAGCACGCCGATCTCCGGGGTCTTTTCGTGCGTGGCCGCCAGCATACTGCACAGCACGCCGAGCAGCGCGACGCACAGCGTCACCCCACCCACCGCCAGAAAGAGCAGCACGCCCAGCTCGGCCAGATGCACGACCATATCCACCATGCCGGACATATCCTGCACGCGCACCCGGCCATCCACCCGCCCCCGTTCCTCCAGATAGCGGACGATCTGCCCGCTGACCGTCTGCGGATCGGCCTGCGCCGCGCATTGCACGAACACCTGATCGGCGTTGTCCTGTGCGCTGGCCAGATGGCCGTAAGGCACATACACCAGATGCAGCCCGAGCGAGGCGACCGCGCCGCCCAGTGCGCCGGTCTGCGACCGCACCACGCCGCACACGGTGAAATAGCGGTCTTTGCCCTCCACGCGCAGCAAGATCTGCCGCCCGACGATGTTGACCCGGCCATAGAGCGACCGCGCCAGATCGTCACCGACCACGGCCAGCGCCTGTCCGTTGTCCGCCTGCCGCTGGGTGAACGTCGTCCCTGCCAGCAGTTCGAGCTGCATCACCTCGTCCAGCCGCCCGTCTGCGCCGAGCAGCATGACATTGGCGGCCGCGTGACCGGCACGCACGCTGCCCGACCGCGCCTTGATCGGCATCAGGCAGTCGATCTGCGCGATCGCCTGCTCCATCTCGTCGGCCAGCGCGGCGGAGAGCGGCTGACCGCTGCCGCGGTCGTCCAGATAGACGGTCAGGCCGCTCACGCCCAGCGTCCGCAGCCCGTCGGACACCCGCGCCCGCCCGAACAGCCCCAGCGACGCGATCAGCAGCAGCGCTCCCGTCCCGACCGCGACGGACAGCGCACACAGCGCGGTGCGCAGCGGGCGCTCACACAGGTCGCGCACGGCCAGCCGGAGCAGATCGGCCGCCCTCATGCCGCCACCGTGACGGCCGCGCCGTCTGTCAGCGTGTCGGGCGGCGAGAGCACGACCACCGCCTCCGGCGGCACGCCGTCCACGATCTCGGTCACGGTCTCCAGCAGGTAGCCCGTCCGAACGGCGCACTGGATGGCGCGTCCCTGCTGCACACAGAACACGTATTCCTGCGCCCCGCGCTGGCAGATCGCCTCGTGCGGCACGACCACCGCATCCGCCCGCCGGTCGGTGAACACCTTGACCGAGGCCGAATACCCCGGCCGCAAGCCGGTGGTGCGTCCGTCCAGCGTGAGCAGCACCTCGACCGTCGCTTCGCTGCGCTGCCCGGTCAGGCTGACCGGCCGCACCGCGACCGGTGACACGCGCTCGACCTGCGCAGCGTACGTCGTCCCCGCGACCGCAGCGGCGGTCACATTGGCGCGCTGACCGGGCGCCAGCGCATCGGCATAGAGCTCGGGCGACTGCGCCCGCACGCGCAGCGCGCGCAGATCGGACACCTGCACGCAGGGCACGCCCGCCACCACGGTCTCCCCCGCCGCCGGCAGCGCGAGCACCACGCCATCCACCGGCGCTCGCAGCACCGCACCGGCCGGAGCGGCGACCGTTTGCCCGGCCTGACCGCCGGACAGGGCGCTCCACACCGCCTGCGCCCCGGCCGCCGCGCTCGGCTGCGCCAGCGGGCGCAGCGTGCACAGCAGATCGCCCTGCTGCACGGTATCGCCCACCGCCACGCACACCGCTGTGACCACCGCGTGCGCGGCCGGGCTGACCGCCGTGCCGGTCACGGCCTCGACCGTGTCCGAAATGGTCACGCTGTTGTAAATATCCCGCTCGGTCGCCCGTCCGGTCTGCACCGACACCGGTGCGGGCGGACGGCTGCCCCACGCCCACAGCAGCAGCCCTGCCAGCGCCACCGCCGTGATGACCAGCACCGCCCGCGCTCTGTTTTCCATAAAAAACCGACCTCCCGCCGCAAGACTGTCCTTAGCTTGCAGCGGAGAGGTCGGGATCATACATCGATCGGGCGGCTCAGAGCACGGCGCGGATCGCGTCCGCCACCGTCTGGACGCGCACGAGCGTCATGCGCTGCGCCAGCCCCTCGTCCACCTCCTGCTGCGGCATGATGCAGGTGTGGAAGCCCAGCCGGTAGCCCTCGTTGATGCGCTGGGCGGCGTTGGACACGGCGCGGAGCTCGCCGGTCAGCCCGACCTCACCAAAGCTCATCACGCCCTCGGGCAGCGGCTTATCGCGAAAGCTGGAGGCGATGGCCAGCACCATGGGCAGATCGGCCGCAGGCTCGTCCAGCCGCAGGCCGCCGACCACGTTGCAATACACATCGGACGAGGACAGGAACAGCCCGCACCGTTTTTCCAAGATCGCCAGCAGCAGCACCATGCGGTTGTAGTCCACGCCCGCAGCCGTGCGGCGCGGCACGCCGAACTGCGTCTTGGCGGCGAGCGCCTGCACCTCGGCGAGCAGCGGGCGGCTGCCCTCCATCACGCAGGCGATGCAGTTGCCCGACGCGCCCTGCGGGTGCCCGGCGAGCATGGCCGCCGACGGGTTTTGCACCTCGAGCAGGCCGTGGTCGCTCATCTCGAACACGCCGATCTCGTTGGTCGAGCCATAGCGGTTCTTGGCCGCCCGCAAACAGCGGAACGAGCCGGTGCTCTCGCCCTCGAAATATAGCACGCAATCGACCATATGCTCCAAGATCTTGGGACCGGCCAGCGTGCCCTCCTTGTTGACGTGGCCGACGATGAAGATCGTCACGCTCTTGTTCTTGGCGTACTGCATCAGGCTCATCGCACATTCCTTGATCTGCGTCGTGCCGCCGGGGGCGGCGGTCAGGTCGCGGCGATAGACGGTCTGGATCGAGTCCACGATCAGGATGTCGGGCGCGAGCTGCTCGGTCTCGCTGATGATCTGATCCATGTCGGTCTCCGCCAAGATGTACAGCGCAGGCGAGGCGATCTTGAGCCGCGTCGCCCGCAATTTGATCTGTCGCAGCGATTCCTCGCCGGAAACATATAGCACCCGCGCAGACTTGCACATCTCCTGACACATTTGCAGCAGCAGGGTCGATTTGCCGATGCCCGGTTCGCCGCCGACCAGCACGAACGAGCCGTGCACCGCGCCGCCGCCCAGCACGCGGTCGAGCTCGCCGATGCCCGAGCGAAAGCGGCTCTCGTCGCCCGTCTCGATGTCGCTCAGCAGCGTCGGCCGGGACGCGCCCCGCGCGAACGTGTTCGTCCCCCGCGCCGCCGAGGGCGGCTGGGGCTTGAACTCCGCCATCGTGTTCCAGGCCCCGCAGGACGGGCACTTGCCGTACCATTTGGGGGCTTCATAGCCACATTCACTGCATAGATAGACTGTTTTCTGCTTCATATTCCCTCCATCCGCTGCCGTTCGCATACCGCAGATAGCCGGTCACGATCGCGGCAGCGAGCTTTTTTTGATGATCCGGGTCGCGCAGCTGCGCCTCCTCCGCCGGGTTGGACAGAAAGCCGCACTCGACGATCGCCGCCGGGCAGTCGAGCTGCTTCATCAGGTAGATCGTGCGCTCGGCCGGGCGTGCCTGCCGCCGGTTGGTCGGATCGCAGCCGCGCACCAGACAATCCTGCACCAGCTCGGCCAGCGCCCGGCTGTCCACATGATTGGGCGAGTAGAACACCTGCGCCCCGTGATACTGCGGGTCGCTGAACTTGTTCAGATGGATGCTCAGGAACACCGGATCGGCGATGCCCGCGACCAGCCGCTCCCGCGCCCGGATGTCGGCGACCTTGTTTTCGCGCACCGAGCGGCTGGGGTCGTAGTCGAGCGCGTCCTCGGTCGTCCGCGTCATGACCGTGCGCGTCCCGCAGAACGCGGCCAGCGCCTGCACCCGCTGCGCGATGCACAGGTTGATCGCCTGCTCGCCCGTACCGGCTGCGCCGGTCGCGCCGCCGTCGAAGCCGCCGTGTCCCGCGTCGATCACCAGCGTGCGCGACGCCGGTCGGTGCGCCGCGGCCTGCACCGCGCCGCCGCCCCACACCGCCGCCAGCGCCACCGCGAGCGCCAGCAGCGCCCCGGCGGTCAGCCGCTTTCCCTTGCGTATCCGCATCCCGCGCACCTCCGTCCACCAAAGCGTATGCGCCGCGCGGGGCGCACATGACCGCCGTCCCCTGTCCACACAGGTCGGTGCAAAAAAATATCCACCGCTTTCGCGGTGGATATGGCGCATCAGGCGCTGGTATAGTACATCACCGCTACCTCGCCATCGACCAGCGAGGGGAAACAGTGCCGATAGGCGCCGCCCGTGCTCACCGGCTCGCGGAGCTGATGGTAGGGCTCGTCCACGTCCACCGCGACGCAGCCGGGCGCCGCCGGATAGGACAGGACCATCCCGCTGCCCGCCGGGTCATACAGGGTGAACACGCCATCGTCGTAGACCGTCGTGCAGTCGATCGGCTGGGCGTATTCGAGCGTCACATAGGTCACGCCGTTCTCCTGCCGCAGGCCGGAATAGCGCATCAGCTTGGTATAGCGCTTGGTGGGGTCGTAGTTTTCGATCACCACGTCACAGTAGCTGCGCGCCCCGATGCACAGGTTGACGATGTCCTTGCGGTCTTGGTAGGCGGCTGCGCTGCCGCGTCCCTGCAAATGGGTGGCGCGATACAGCATGACCGCGATCTCCGCCCGCGTGATCGGCGCGTTGGGCGACAGCCGGCCGTTCGCCCCGCCGATCACGCCCGCCCGCACGAGCGCGCCCACGGCCTCCCGCGCATACGGCGCGACCTGATCGGCATCGAAAAACGCCGCGAGCGAGCCGGGCTGGAGCTGGAGCCGCGTCCAGTCGAGCGTGCGCTTGAGGAACACCATCGCATCCTGCCGCGTGATGTTCTGCTGCGGCAAAAAGCGGTCGCCGCCCGCGCCCGTGGCCACGCCGAAGGCTTTGGCCGCCGTGACGGCCTTGCTGTAATACGCATAACCCGGCACGTCCACGAACGAGCCCCTCGCATCGATCGCGCCGTTGTCCAGCGCGTTGCTCATCCCGTATGCGCGGTCGAGCATCAGGATGAGATCGGCTCGTGTGATCGGGCTGCCGGGGCGGAACAGATGGTCTCCACCGCCTTGGACGACGCCCGCAACGGCCAGCGTGTCGATCTGGCGGTATGCCCACGCATAGCGCTCGTCCACATCGTAAAAGGAGACCGAGTGGTCGGGCAGATAGGCATAGGTCTGGGTGGTATCCGTCGCATATGCGGTCGTCAGCCCGCTCGCCGCGATGACGGCCACCACCAGCAACGTAGCCAGCAGCTTTCGCGTTCTTATCATGATCTTCTCCTTGCCTGTTTGGTCGTGACATGGGCGATATGCACCACCCATGCGGATTTACTGCACGATTATATCACACCGATCCCCACTTGGCAAGCGAAAACTTGACTGAAACGCTCGTTTTGTTTTTGTTTTGCCCTACTTTTCCCTTGTTTTTTCGCGTTTTTCCGCTGTGTGCAGCAGGCGGCGCGGTGGGGAGGACGACCTCAGGCGTCGCCGTCCTTTCCCTTGCGCCGCGCCACGCACCAGCCCTTCCGGCCGCAGTGCGGGCAGCACAGCCACCATTCCTCGTTCACGTGCTGACGAAACACCAGCCGCCGCCACGGCAGCTCGAACAGCGTGCCGCACGCGCGGCACCAGAACCGGCACTTGGCCAGCGCCTTCGCCTGCCACACGATCAGCCCGGCCGATAACGCGATCACGACCACGGCCGCGATGACCCAACCTGTCATGGGATCCACCCCCCCATTCGGCCGACAGACGACCTTTTCTTTACTATATACCGGCTGCCTGCGTGCTGTCAAGCGGCGTGCGCCCGGCCGCCCGCGACGGAAAAGGCCGGGTCGCACATGACCCGGCCGATCTTGCTCTATTTATCCCGCGCCGGGCGGTGCGGCAGCCGCAGCTCCCCATAGGAGCGCGACAGCGGCAGCAGCAGCACACAGGCCAGCGCGGCGCAGCGTCCCAGCTCACACAGCAGCAGGGGCGCGGCGAAAAACACCTCGCCGTGGCGGGCGAAATCCCCGAGGGCGGCCAGCCCGGCGGCGGAAAAGTTGGGATACGGCAGCAGCATGGCCACGTGCTCGCCGAGCAGCAGCACGGTGCGCAGCGAGAGCAGCGCCAGCAGCCCACTGCCCACCGCCAGCCCGCGCGAGGCCGCGCCCGCCAGCCGTCCATCCGGCAGCGCGAGCGCCAGCACGAGCGCCGCCGGCAGCAAGCTGCGCACGAACGCGCCGATCTGCGGCAGCAGCGCCGCCGTCGGGGTCGGCCAGTGCGTCAGATCGAGCTGGGTGACGGTCAGCACGCCGGAGAGCACGATCACCGCGCCGGTCAGCCACGCGATCGGCAGCGCCCACATCGCGCAGCGGTCGAGCCCGGCCGTGGCGCACAGCATGACGCAGACCGCCAGCAGCAGCGTCAGGCTCCAGAGCGGGCGGTCGCCGAACGCCGTGCGCCGCAGGAACACCGTCATCCGGGCGAGCGAAGCCGCGAGCGGCCACAGCGCAGCCGCCGCGAGCAGC
>JAUNJI010000090.1 GCA_030533295.1 Eubacteriales bacterium | reverse complement strand
TCGGGACACCGTGTATTTGGCCGCATGGCGGCCGCGATACCGTATATCCGATCCGGCCACCCGAGCGACTATCAGGAATGGAGAGAGCGATGAGACCATTGCGAACGCTGTTGGTGCTGCTGCCCCTGCTGTTGAGCGGCTGCACCTTTCCATCGGGCGACGCGCTGCTGGCTGCGCCCAAGACCTCTGCCAACTATCAAAATCTGCAAGCCGAGCTCGAGGAGCTGATCGCCGCCGGCGCGGCCTATACCTCGCCGACCAAGGGCGAGAACCGCTCGTCGATCCAGCTGCGCGATCTGGATAACGATGGGGTAGAGGAGGCCGTGTCCTTTTTCCGGGGCGCGACCACCGCGACGAGCAATAATTTCGCGGTCTATGTCTATAAAAAGCAGGACGACCGCTATGTGTGCACCGGCTCGGTCGAGAGCAAGGGCACCGAGATCGTGTCGGTCGAGTATCCGGCGATCACGCCGGACGGGCGGCGCGGCATGGCGATCACATGGCGGCTGACCGGCGACGGCACGGGGGCGCTCACGCTGTGCGACTTCGACGAGGACTGCGCCCCGCGCGTGCTGCTCGAGACCGAGTACGCCGCGATGGAGCTGACCGATATGGATAGCGACGGCGCCAAGGATCTGGTGCTGATCGCCACCGACCCGACGGGCAAGCGCATGGCGCGGCTGTATCAATATCATGCAGACAAGCTGACGCTGACCGGCGAGGCCGCGACCAGCCCGGAGACGACCTCGGTCGAGCGGATGGTGGGCGGCCGGGTGCAGCTCGACCGTAATGCCGTGTTCGCGGAGGAAAAGATGGCGAGCGGCATCGGCCTGACGACCGATATTTTCGTGTATGAGGACGGTACGCTGCTCAATCTGGCGCTGGGCGGGGAGAACTCGATCAGCCGGAGCACCTATCGGCCGGTGTCGGTCTATGCGACCGACATCAATAACGACGGCGTGATCGAGCTGCCGCGTGCCGTGCTGATGGCGGGGTATACCGATGCGTCGGCGGCGGATGCCGTGTTCATGCTCGATTGGTATGCCTATCACGTGGGCAGCCCGCCGGAGGTGGTCATGACCACGTATAAGAGCATCTCCGATGGCTGGTCGCTGGCGATCGACGAGGCGTGGCACGACACGATCACGGCGACCAAGGGCACGGATAACGGCCTGAGCATGGTCGTGTTTTCCGAATATCAGGGCGGGGCGCAGCAGATCCCGCTGTTCACCATTTATTGTGCAGCGGGCTCGGCGCGGGATTATTATGCCGGACGCGCCGACCTGATCCAGCTCGGGCAGACGACGCAGGCCGTGTATTTCGCGCGGCTCGCGCCGGGGGCCGGGAACGGCACGCTGCAGATCACGGCGGACGACATCCGCAGCCGATTCTCGTTGGCAAAACAGGCTTGGAACGATTGAGCGTCTATCGATAAAAGGAGGAAAGACCCATGAAGCGTAAAATTTTGGTGCTGGAGGACGAGGAGAATATCCGCTCCTTCCTTGTGCTCAACCTCAAGCGGGGTGGGTACGAGGTGATCGAGGCCGAGACCGGCGAGCAGGCGCTCGAGCGATACCACGCCAATCAGGACATCGCGGTGGCGGTGCTCGATGTCATGCTGCCGGGCATCGATGGCTATGAGGTGTGCCGAGCGATGCGGGCAGCCGGGTATGCGGCGGGGATCATCATGCTGACCGCCCGCACGCAGGAGGCCGATAAAGTGACCGGCCTGATGAACGGGGCGGACGATTATGTGACCAAGCCGTTTTCGGTGATCGAGCTGGCGGCGCGGGTGGACGCACTGTACCGCCGGGTGTCGGGCTCGCCGTTTTTGGAGGAGGACGTGATCAAGTCGGGTCCGTTCAAGCTCAATCTGCGCGCCCGCGAGGTGCTCAAGAATGGCATCAAGATCGAGCTGACGCAGATCGAGTATGGTCTGCTCAAGGCGTTCATGGAGAATATCGGCAAGGCGCTGTCGCGAGATGAGCTGCTCGAGATGGTGTGGGGACACCATTACGTCGGTGAACTGAAGATCGTCGATGTCAATATCCGGCGGTTGCGGATCAAGATCGAGGACGATCCGGCCGACCCGACGCATATCGTCACGGTGCGCGGCTACGGCTATATGTGGGAGGGGTGAAGCGCCCCATCGGGGCCGCTTCGCCCTGACAGGCGGAGAGGTCGCCTGTTTTCCACAGGCTGAGGAGATTTCGCGGCTTGCGAGCCGCGAGGGATTTCGCCCGCTGCGGCGGGCGGGAACGTGCGCCTGCGCGGCGCGGGCGCACAAGAGGGAGCAAACCTAAGGTTTTCTCCCTCTTGTGAATCACCCACTTTCCTCTTTTTTTGAGGCCGCGCACGGCGCGGATCTCTCCTTTGGCGGCTTTCCAAGCTGTGCCCCGGCAGCTAGTCCGTCGAACATGGGATCGGGCGCCGCCCGCAGCACCCCCAGCTCCCACGTGGCAATTCGTCACCGAGGAAGGCGTAACCACCCACGTCACTTCGTGAGCACCCCCGCCTCTCGGGTGGGTGCAGCCAGCTTTACAGGCGCGACATGATCGCAAATCAAATTTTTCCACAGAATGTGGACAAATTTGTTTGCGGTCGCGTGCTCGCTTTCGCGTCAGATAGCGGGGGTGATCGACAAGAGGGGGTCAAGACCCCCTCTTGTCCGCCCGCGCCGCGCAGGCGCACCGTTCCCCGCGGCTCGCAAGCCGCGAAACCCCGCCCGCCGCAGCGGGCGAAACTCCCTCGCCGTCCGCAGACGGCGAAACCCCCGCTCACTGGGGAGTGGGCACGCCCTTCGCCTCGTCAGGCGAATCTCCCTTCGCCTGTTCAGGCGAAAACCCCCGCCCGCTCAGAGCGGGCGACCCCTCTCCCACTGGGGAGAGGCATCGTTGCAAAACGGAAAGGAACGACCTTGCTTTATGGAAGCGACCCATCAAAAACGAAAAACCACCCCCGGATCGCCCCCCGGATCGGATCCGCCCAAGGTGCTCCACTCCCCGGGCGGCATCAAAGGCCGCTGGATGATGAACTCGCTCTCGTTCGTGCTCGTCATCCTCGCCGCCGTCGTCATCCTCGTCTCGGTGGGCATCTCGGGCTATTATTATGCCACCGTGCGCGATAATCTGGTCTCTCGCGCCACCAGCACGGCGGATACCTTCCAAAAATACTTCACCGAGACCTATGACCAGTTCTACAACCAAGCCGAATCGACCGTCGCCACTTTTCAGGAACAGGACAAGCTCGAGCAGCAGTTCCTCGACGCGAACGGCCGGATCCTGCTGTCCACCTCCGGCCTGTCGGCGGGCGGCATGGCCTCGACCGAGGACGCGATGCTGGCGCTGGCCGAGCAAAAGCCCAAGGCGTTCACCGGCCGCGATCCGCTGTCCAACGAGCGCGTCATGAGCGTGTCCACGCCGCTGCTGTCCGCCCGCGGCGACCTGATCGGCGGCGTGCGCCTGATCACCTCGCTGCGCATCGTCGAGCGGCAGATCTGGACGATCATCGGCATCGCGGTGCTGGCGTGCCTGCTCTTCCTGATGCTGGTCGTCGTCTCGAATAGCTATTTCATCCGCTCGATCGTCGATCCCGTGCTCAAGATCAATACCATCGCCAAGGAGATCGCCGCCGGGCGCTATGGCGTGCGGCTGCAAAAGACCTATGACGATGAGATCGGCGAGCTGTGTGACACGATCAACTATATGTCGGACGAGATCAGCCGCGCCGAGCGCATGAAGAACGACTTCATCTCGTCGGTCTCGCATGAATTGCGCACACCGCTCACCGCGATCGGCGGTTGGAGCGAAACGCTGCTCACGGGCGGCGGCGAGGATTCCGAGGAGGTCATGCAGGGGCTGAACATCATCCAGAAGGAGGCCAGCCGCCTGACCCGGATGGTCGAGGAGCTGCTCGACTTCGCCCGCATCGAATCCGGCCGGATGAAGCTGGAGGTCGAGCTGTTCGATCTGTCGATCGAGCTGTATGAAGCGGTCTATATGTACGAAAACCTGCTGCAAAAGAGCGGCATCGAGCTGCATTATGATGAGGATGTCGAGGCCAATTATTACATCAACGGCGACCGCCACCGCATGAAACAGGTGTTCCTGAACATTCTGGACAACGCCGCCAAATACGGCGGCGACGGCAAGCGGATCGACATCACGCTGCACCCGGCGGGCGGCAAGCTGGTCGCCACGGTGCGCGACTATGGACAGGGCATCCCGGAAGCCGAGCTGCCCTTCGTCAAGGAAAAATTCTATAAGGGCTCGTCCAAGCAGCGCGGCAGCGGCATCGGTCTGGCTGTGACCGATGAGATCGTGTCGCTGCATGGCGGCACGCTGACGATCGCGTCTGCGCCGGGCGCGGGCACGACGGTGACGATCACGCTGCCCGCCGCCGAGGCGGAGCAGGCGCGGGGCATCACCGGCACGATCGCCAAGCAGGCCGAGACAGCCTATCAGACCAGATCGGAAGGAGAGAACTAATGCCAAAACAAAAAAAGACCACGATCGGCGGGCAGGCGATCATCGAGGGCATCGTCATGAAGGGCCCGCACAAGGTCTGCACGGTCGTCCGCAAGGCGGGCGGCGAGCTGGTCGTCAAGGAGGAGGCGGCGCACCAGCCGTCGGCGGTGTGGAAAGCGCCGATCCTGCGCGGGGCGTATGGCCTGTTCACCGCGATGAAGGACGGCATCCAAGCGATCAACTACTCGGCTTCGTTCTTCGAGGATGAGGAGACGGACGCGCCGCCCTCCCAATTCGAGCTGTGGCTGGAGCAGAAATTCGGCTCGGCGGGCGTCGAGCGGGCGATCCTCGGCCTGTCCACCGTGCTGGGGATCGCGCTGCCGGTCGGGTTGTTCCTGCTGCTGCCCAGCTTTCTGGGCGGCTTCGTGCCAGCGGGGTGGGGCGTGCTCGGCCGGAACGTGGCAGAGGGCATCGTGCGCATCGTGCTTTTTCTGCTGTTCATGTGGTCGGTGTCGCATATGAAGGACATCCGCCGCACGTTCGAGTACCACGGCGCTGAGCATAAGACGATCTTCTGCTATGAGGCAGGGGAGGAGCTGACGGTCGATAATGTGCGCCGTCAGGATAAGTACCACCCGCGCTGCGGCACGAGCTTCATGTTCGTGCTGATCATCATCGCGACGGTCGTCTCGTCGATCGTGTTTTCGCTGGTCGAGGTGACCAATCCGTTTTTGCGGATGCTGGCGCATTTGCTGCTGCTGCCGCTGGTGGTGGGCATCAGTTATGAGTTCAACCGGTATGCCGGGCGGTCGGATAGTCTGGTGTCGCGCGTGTTGCGCTGGCCGGGGCTGATGATTCAGCATTTGACCGTATTCGAGCCGGATGATGATATGATCGAGGTCGCGATCACCGGCATGAAGGCTGTGATCCCCGCCGACGGCTCGGACGATTGGTGAGATCGGCCACCCTCCTGCCCCATCGGGGAGGGGAGTTTCGCCCGGATGGGCGAAAGGGGTCGCCCGTTCCCCACGGGCTGGGG
>JAUNJI010000089.1 GCA_030533295.1 Eubacteriales bacterium | reverse complement strand
GACAAGCCCTCTCGGTAGCTTGAACGATTTTTTGCGTGAAATTTTGTCTAACTTTTTGGGGGCAGTTCAGTATCGACCGGGATCTTTTTGTCGTGTGGTGCGAAACATATGCGCCGAAGGGCGATCGGCCGCTGGTGACGCACGCTCGAGCAGTCAGCGCTGGCCGCGGATCGTTTCATCCTTGTGCAAGAGCTGTGCCTGCTCATAGGCCTTATCGAAGCAGATGGCCTGCGAATCGATCGGTTCGCCCTCGGTCGGGACACGTACATACTGTCCGTCCGGCTGCAACTCGCGCGCCTGCATATTGTCGCGCAGCATGATCTGGAACATCGATCGCAGTTGCTCGCGCAGGGTCGCATCGTGGATGGGCACAGCCACCTCGACGCGGCGCAGCGTGTTGCGGGTCATGAGATCTGCCGAGGCGATATAGATCTTTTCCCGCTCGCCGCAGCCGAACAGATAGATGCGAGAGTGCTCCAAAAAGCGCCCCACGATGCTGATGATGCGGATGTTTTCGGTCAGACCCGGCACGCCGGGCAGCAGGCAGCAGATGCCGCGCACGACCATGTCGATCTTGACACCGGCCTGACTGGCGGCGATCAGGCGATCCATGATGGCCTTGTCGGTCAGGGAATTGACCTTGATGCCGATATAAGCGGCTTCGCCGCGCTGCGCGTGCGCGATCTCGTTGTCGATCATCGACAGGATGTTGTTTTGCAAGCAATTGGGAGCGACCAGCAGCTCGTTGCTCTGCTGCACGGTCTCGCCCTTGGCGAGCGCTTGGAATACGGCGGCCGCGTCCTGTCCGATCGTCTGATCGGCGGTCATGAGCGAAAAATCGGTATACAGGCGAGCGGTCTTTTCATTGTAGTTGCCCGTGCCGATCTGGGTGATATACTGCGGCTTGCCGTCGTCCATCCGGGAGATCAGGCACAGCTTAGAGTGCACCTTATAGCGCGGCAGGCCGTAGATCACGTTGCATCCGGCCTTTTCCAGCCGACGCGACCATTCGATGTTGTTCTCCTCGTCGAAACGCGCCTTGAGCTCGACGAGGACGAGCACCTCCTTGCCGTTTTCGGCTGCTTCGATCAGGGCATTGACCACTTGGCTCTGCTTGGCCACGCGGTACAGGGTCATTTTGATCGATACCACCTTGGGATCGACAGCGGCTTCGTGCAGCAACAGCAGGAAGGGGTTGATCCGGTCGAAGGGGAAGGAGAGCAGCTTGTCCTTTTCGAGCACCTGCGGCAAGAAGGGCTCGTTCGCACGGAACTGCGCGGTCTTTTGCGGCGACCGGCTGGGATAGAAGAAGTCCTCGCGCTGGCGCAGGTTGTCCTCGAGCGCGGAGAGGAAAGACAGATCCAGCGGGGTCTCGCACAGAAAGACCTCTTTATCGCACAGGCCGACCGACCGGCAAAGCGATTCGATGACGGGCTCGCTCAGCTGGCGGGACAGCTCCATACGCACCGGCTCCAAACGGCGGCGCTCTCGGATGATGTCCTGCATGAATTCGCGATAATCCAGATCCTCGTCATAGCGGGCATCGGCATCGATGTCCGCGCTGCGCGTGATGCGCACCAACGACTTGGAGCGGATCTGATAGCCGCGAAAGACCGTGGGGATGAAATGCAAGATCAGCTCCTCGGACAGCATATATTCGCCTTCCGTGATCCGGATGAGCCGCGGGAACACGCCGGTGCCGCAGGGGATCAGACCGATCTTGCGCTTGCCCTTTTTCTGCTCGAGCTCGGCCACGGCATAGATGTCCTTGTTGCGCAGAAAGGGGAAGGGCTGGCGCTTGCCCACGATGATCGGGGAGAGCAGCGGGAGCAGCTCCTGCTCGAAATAGCGTTGTAGGCGCGTGCTCTCGATGTCAGAGACCGTGCGGAAATCGACGATACGCACACCGGCCTGCTGCAATTCGCCCATCAGGTCGTGGTAGGCTGCGCCGCGGCGCAGTTCCAAACGGGCGATCTCGTGCAGAGCGGATTCCCACTGCTCCTCGGGCGCCATACCGGTCTTGTTGTCACGTGCGTTCGGCCCCATGCCCATATGATCCTTGAGCGAGCCGATACGGACCATAAAAAATTCATCTAGATTGCTCTGGAAGATCGAAAGGAAGGTCAGTCGCTCACACAGCGGGACGCGCGGACGCTCGGCTTCCTCGAGGACGCGCTCGTTGAACTTGAGCCAAGACAACTCGCGGTTGACGAAGCAAGTGGCGGGGTGCGCAGCGGGGGCGGTTTGCAGTTGTTCCATAGTGTTCATCTCCATTCAGGGATACAGGTCGTGCGGCTGAGCGCGATCATCCAAGTCAGGCGATGCTCCAGCAGACGGAAGGGTCGATCATAACCATGATAAGCAACGAATGTAAGATCTTCTGCCTGTTTTTTGTAAAAAATAGGTCAAGTGACGAGCGGTGCGCCAGGCGGGCAGGCCGCGCATCGCAAAATACGAGAGATAGCCTCCACGCGCGGCGATCATTGGGGCGTGCGCCGAAAATACCGCGCATTGACGACTGCGGCCACGATCAGTAGCAGCGCCGCGACGAGCAGGCTGGCGAATCCCCAGCGGATGCCCGCATAGTCGGCCACCACACCGACCATAGCCGGGGCGAGCGCTGCGCCGATGCCGGTCAGCGTGACGAACAGCCCCATCGCAGCGGGGTATCGGTTGAACACCACGCCTGCGTTGGAGACCAATGTGCCGTACATACCGGACATACACAGTCCCAGCCCGATCGTGCTCAGGAGCAGCAGGGGCAGCGTGGTCCCGCAGACCATCAGCACGAGGAACAGACCGATGCCGGCGCACATGACCAGCGTCATCTGCCACGGCCGCCAATGCGCAGCGATGACCGAGCAGGCGAACCGTCCGACCAGCAGCGAGACCCACAACAGGGAGGTGACGACCTGCGCTGCACCGGCCTTCAGTGCGCCGGAGTCCACATAAAAGCTGGTCAGCCAGCCCATCATGGAGGCTTCGACCGCCTGATAGAAAAAGCCCATCGCTGTCGTCTGTAAAAACAGTCGGTCGCGGAAGAAGCCGAAGCCGCCGCCCGCCGGCGCCTGATAGGCGTCGGTGGAGCGCTCATCGTCCATGTGCATGAACAATCCGAACACCAGTGCGGCCGCCAGCAGCACAAGGCAGAGGATCATCGCCAGCCGCCAGCCGTCTTGCCCGCGTCCCAAACAAAACAGCACGAGCAGCGGTGCTACACACGCGCCGATCGCGAAAAAGGCGTGCATCAGGTTGAGCGGTGCCGCCTGTCCGTCTGCATATTCGCTCATGATGCGGTTGTTATAGTCGGTGATCGCGCCCTTCGACAGGCCGGTGAGCAGCATGGCCGTCATCAGCCAGAGCGGCGCACCGTTCGTCAGCAGCATGAGCAGACCCAGCGGCAGCAGCGCAGACAGCAGCAGATAGGCGCGTTTGAGCCCCAGCTTGACCGACAGCACGCCGGTGACTAAGCCGATGCCCAGATAACCGATCGACTGCGCGAACAACAACGCGCCGCCGGTCTGGTAGTCGAGCGCATAGGCGGCGCGGAGCTGCGGCAGTACAGAGCCCAGCATGATCAGACCAACGCCCAGCGCCAGATAAACGAAAAACAGCTCGATGACCACATAGGTGCGGCGTTTGCCCAGCGAAGCGAAAAATGCTTTCAAGATGATCTCCCCTTAAGTGGTGGATGCGTCATGAGGCTGCCCCGACGCGCAAAAGGAATGAAAAACTATATGGTGCTCTGGTATTTCGTATGTCGTGTCGGCCTCGTCAGCCGCGTGGTCAGATGCGGCAGTGCTCGAGCAGCTCGTTCTTGCAGCGCCACAGCCTTTTCGACAGATCGACGAAGTAGGTCTGCGGATTTTCAAAGCGCGTGATCTGATCCCACAGCGTATCCAGCTCGGTGTTGCAGTAGCGGCGGATGTCGTCGATCTCGGGGCTGTCATACACGCAGCGACCGTTCTTGAACAGCTGCACTTGCAGGGGACGCACACTATAATCGGTCACGATGCGCTGCTTCCAAGTATGGATCGGGTGGAACAGCACATAAGGCAGCGAGGGATCGATGACCTCGTCGTGCACGGTCAGCACATCGCCCAGCGCTTTGCCGGTCTTGTTGTCCAGCAGGCGGTAGACCTTTTTGAAGTGCGGGGTGGTGATCTTTTCCACGTTCTCGGACACCTTGATCTTGGGGATGATCTCGCCGTGCTCATCCTCCACGCCGACCAGCTTGTAGACGCCGCCGAACACCGGCTCGGACTTGGAGGTGATCAGCCGCTCGCCGATGCCGAACGAGTCTATCTGTGCGCCTTGCAGCAGCAGATCGCGCACCAGATATTCGTCCAGCGCGTTGGAGGCCATGATCTGCATATCCGGGAAACCGGCTTCATCCAGCATTTTGCGCGCCTCGATCGAAAGATAGGCGATGTCGCCCGAATCCAGACGGATACCACGCGGACGGATGCCCTTTTGCGCGACCATCTCGCGGGCGACGCGCAGCGCGTTGGGCACGCCGCTCTTGAGCACATTATAGGTATCGACGAGGAACACGCAGTTGTCCGGATAAATATCCGCATAAGCCTTGAAGGCTTCGTATTCCGTGTCGAACATCTGCACCCACGAATGTGCCATCGTGCCGCCGGCGGGGATGTGGTAATCGCGGTCGGCCAGCACGCAGGCCGTGCCCTGGCAGCCGCCGATATAGGCCGCCCGTGCGCCGTAGATCGCGCCGTCGTAGCCCTGTGCGCGGCGGGAGCCGAACTCGAGCACGGTGCGCCCCTGTGCGGCGCGGGAGATGCGACTGGCCTTGGTGGCGATCAGCGTCTGGTGGTTGATGGTGAGCAACACCATGGTCTCGATGAACTGCGCCTGGATCATGGGTCCTGCCACGGTGACGAGCGGCTCGCCGGGGAACACCGGCGTGCCCTCGGGCACAGCCCAGACATCGCACGCGAATTCAAATTCGCGCAGATAATTGAGGAAGGACTCGGAAAAGCAGCCGCGGCGGCGCAGATATGCGATGTCCTCCTCGGTGAAATGCAGGTGTTTGAAGTAGTCGATCAGCTGCTCTACGCCAGCCATGATCGCGTACCCACCGCCGTCCGGCACGCGGCGGAAGAACATATCGAAGTATGCGCGGCGGTCAGCGATGCCCTTTTCAAAGTAGCCATGTGCCATCGTGAATTCGTAAAAATCGGTCAGCATCGTCAAATTCTTATCAGTCATTGGGAAAACGCCCCTTCAGGCACGGGATGCCGTGCGCTTTTATTCATTTACTGCATCTGTCTTGACACAGTAGATCCATACCTATGATAGTACGGTTTCCGCTAAAGTGCAAGTATTTCTTGATTAAGATCTGGCTCCTTTTGATGCACGTAATGAATATTTATTCATTCGATAAAATATTTATAGATCTATCTAGACAAATGCAGAGGCAGGGAGTATAATGGATGAGTCTCGAAGAGATCGATAACGGAGGTCGCAGATATGGAAAAGAAATATAACAAGGTCGTTTTAGCATATTCGGGCGGTCTGGATACGTCGGTGCTCATCCCGTGGCTCAAGGAGCATTACGGCTGTGAGGTCATCGCCGTGTCGGGCAACGT
>JAUNJI010000088.1 GCA_030533295.1 Eubacteriales bacterium | reverse complement strand
ACCACCGACACGGGGATTTTCAGTCCCCTGCTCTACCGACTGAGCTACAGAGGCATTCGCAAGATGCTTATATATTATAGCCGATCGACGCACAAAAGTCAACCACAAGATCACCTATTTTTTTCGCTTTTTCGAGGAAGTGCGAAAACGCGGGGCGGACACTTGCCGATCATAGGGCAGATGTGGTATACTATATCTAATTGGGTATATCACAAGGAGGACGACCGACGACATGATCATCACCTGCCCGCACTGTCAGGGCGAGACCGACTACAAGGTGCTCGACCACATCAACATCGATCGCGATCCCGCGCTGCGGGCGAAGGTGCAGGATCTGTCCTGTTTTCGCGTCACCTGTCCGAACTGTGGCGAGACCATGCTCGCCGTCCATCCCTGCCTGTACCACGACATGAGCGGCCAGTTCATGGTGTGGCTGTGGCCGGAGGAGGGCGCTGTGCCGCGTGCTGCGTTCGATCCGCTGGCGGGCTATACGCTGCGCGTCGTGGACAGCATGAACGCATTTCGCGAAAAGGTCAACATCCTCGAGCGCGGATTGGACGATCGTGCGGTCGAGATCCTCAAGCTGTTGTTATTTACCCAACTCGATCGCGATCTGGACGTGGTCGAGCTACTGTATCACGAGCTGGATGAGCGCACGGGCGATCTGCGCTTCGTGGCTGTGCTGTCCGATGGGGCGGAGCAATATGCCGCCATGCCGGGCGCGGCCTACCAGCGTCTGCGCGAAGATGTGCAGACCTATCTATACACCCCGGGCGGGGAGTTTTCCCGCATCGATATGACGTGGGCGCACGAAGCGCTCGGCCTGCTGCACGAGTTGGGCTGAAATGCGCCGAAGGGACGAAAAACAGCCTCCCCAGTCGGGGAGGCCGTTTGAGCGTTCGCTGTGCTGTCAGCCGAGGAGCAGCTGCACCACCGTGCCGCCGAGCACGGCGACCGCGAAGGTCGCGCCGATGACAGGGAGCGAGCGGCGGCGACCCTGTGCGTTCTGGAACAGCACGAGGTAGCCAAAGCCTGCGCCGGTGGACAGCCCTGCGATCAATGCGCCAAAGCTGATCGTGCCGCCGACGAATAGCTCGGCGAGCAGCACGCTCATCGCACAGCTCGGGATCAGGCCGAGCAGCGCACAGAGCAGGGGCTGGAACAGGCTGTCCGACAGGAGCAGCGCCGCGAGGCGATCCTCGCCGATCAGGTGCATGACCAGATCGAGCACGAGCAGCACGGCGAACAGAAAAACGGCGGTCCGGAGCGTGTGTCCGACCACGTTCCGCACAGGCGAGCCTGCGCCGTGCGCGCAGCCATCGAGCTCGATCTCCAGCCGTTCTTCAGTGGCCGGGCGTTGGTCGCGGAACAGGGTATAGCGGAGCGCGTACCCGCCGACCACGGCGACGACGAACTTGACGCCCAGCATGAGCGCCACCTGCGGCACGCTGGCGCCGCCGGCGAGCATGACGGGCACGGCCTCGTCCGATGTGGCGAGGAACACGGCGACCAGCGTGGCCGGTGCGAGATAGCCCGCGGAAAAGAGCGCGGCCGCAGCGGCGGAAAAGCCGCATTGTGGGACGGTACCGGCCAGTGCGCCGACCACGGGGCCGAACTGCGCCGCGCGGGAGAGCAACGCCGGTGTATCGACCAGCCGCGTCTCGATATGATAGAGCAGGGCATAGACCAACAGCAGTAGCGGCACGGTCTTGAGCACGTCGAGCAGCGCGTCCGGCACGGTGTGAGATAGGATATGGAGCAACACGTTCACCTCAAACGAAAAAGATAGTTACGACTGTGCATCAGTATACCATAAATAGGTATCCGCGGGCAAGAGCGATCTGCCGGTGCACGCGATCATGAAAAGGAAACGAACGAATATCATGAAATTTACTGAATTGAACCTACACAAAAACATCCTCAAGGCGCTGCGCGAGGTCGGCTATGAGCAGCCGACCCCCATTCAGCAAAAGGCGATCCCGCCGGTGCTCGATGGGCGCGATCTGCTCGGCTGCGCCCAGACCGGCACAGGCAAGACCTGTGCCTTCTCCGTGCCGATCATCCAGCGCCTGAGCGAAAAACAGGGCAAGGCCGGTGCGATCCGTGCACTGATCCTGACGCCGACGCGCGAGCTGGCGCTCCAGATCTACGAGAACGTGTGCCAGTATGCCCGCTATATGCCGTGTACGGCGGCGGTGGTCTTTGGCGGCGTGTCGCAGGTGCCGCAGGTGGAGGCCATCCAGCGCGGCGCAGAGATCCTGATCGCCACGCCGGGGCGGCTGTGGGATCTGATGGGACAGAACATCATCAAGCTCGACCGCGTCGAGTGCTTCGTGCTCGATGAGGCCGATCGGATGCTCGATATGGGCTTTTTCCCCGATGTCAAGCGCATCATCCAGCACCTGCCGAAAAAGCGGCAGACGCTGCTGTTCTCGGCCACGATCCCCAAGGAGATCGCCGCGCTGGCCGACAGCCTGCTGCACGAACCGGCGCGGATCGCGATCACGCCCTCGGCCAAGCCGGTGGAAAAGATCGAGCAAGTGGTCTATCTGGTCGAAAAAGCGGAAAAGCGGGAACTGCTGGCGCAGGTCATCCGTCAAAAGAACGTACACCAGACGCTGGTGTTCACCCGCACCAAGCACGGCGCCGACCGCGTCGCCCGCGACCTCAACCGCGCGGGCATCAAGTCCCGTTCGATCCACGGAGACAAATCGCAGAACCAGCGCCAGCGGGCGCTGAGCGAGTTCAAGGAGTGCAAGATCGCCGTGCTGGTGGCGACCGACATCGCGGCGCGTGGCATCGACATCAACGAGCTGCCGCTCGTCATCAATTTCGAGCTGCCCAATATCCCGGAGACCTATGTGCACCGCATCGGCCGCACCGGCCGCGCTGGGCAGGAGGGGACGGCGATCTCGTTCTGCGACCGCTCCGAGCGTCCCTATCTGGCGGACATCGAAAAGCTGATCGGCAAAAAGATCGCGCTGGCGGGCGAGATCGAGCACGTCGAGCCGGTGGAGGCTGCGCCTGCTGCCCGCGAGCCCGCGCCGCGTAAGACGGCCAATAGCCGCAGCCGCCGCAAGGCCAGCGCGGACAAGCAGACGGGCAAAAAGCCGGCGGCAGCCGTCCAGCCCGCGCAGGACGCACCGGCGCAGGAGAAAAAAGCGGCCAAGCCGCGCAAAAACGCCGCCGCGCGTCCCTCTCGCAAGGAAAAGGCCGCCCAGCTCCAGCAGGAGCAGCGCGCCAAGGCCGCCGCGCCCCGCGCCCGCAAGAGCAGCGCGTCGCGCGGACGGAGCCGCCGCAACGATCCGTATGCTCGTTTTGAGAAAAACGAGCCGCGCGTGGACGCGCACACGCCCTCGCGCGCTTATGCGCTGAGCGAGGAGGCCGCTGCACGCATCCGCAAAAAGGTCGAAGCGGCGCTGGCTGCCCGCGCAGCGGGCACGACCGCCCAGACGTCTGCCCGTGAGCGCAACGCCGCCACCGTCCGCAAGGGTCGCAGACGGCATCGATGACCACCGAAGCTATACCGATCAAAAAGGGAGAACGAATGCATGAACGGCGCACGACACCGCTTTGCCCTCGGGCTGACTTGCTTTTTCATGACTTGCCTGACAGTACTCTATCCTTTCCTGCTCTATACGCCCAATGCGTTCGTCAGCCGCTGGCGTGCATGGTACATCGAGACTGCGATGGGCACGATGACCCATCAGTGGCTGGCGACGTGGTTCATCCCGCATGACATCATCGAGACCGTGATGACCAAGCGCTATCTGCTCGATCAAAAGCAGCAGGGGATGCAGAGCACGTGGGGCGACGCGCAAAAGGCGGACGAGCAGGTGATCTCGTCCGAGCAGGAGCGGTTCTACCGGGTCTTTTCCGAGCTCGATCGGGATAGCTTCGAGCAGTTTTTGGCAGAGGAGCCGTCTTACCTCGAAAACGGCTATGACCAGATCCATATCGACCTGATCGAGGAGGCGACCAAGAAAAATTATCAGACCGGCATCCGCACCCAGCAAGGGGACACCGTGCTGGCGGTCGATGCGGCGCACGGGATCCTGATCGTCGAGCTGGTGGGCGAGGATTCGCTCGGCATGGAGTATGCGGGCAAGCTCGCCCTGTGCAAAAAGCCGGAGAACGTGATCGTGGGCACCTGTCGCGGGCTGTTCAGCTATGGGTCCTTCGTTTCCGAGATGGTGCGCGACTATGACGCGATCTTGGGCATCAACGCCTCGGGCTTTGCCGATTACGAGGGCGACGGCACCGGCGGCCTGCCCTATGGCTACCTCAAGAGCGAGGGGCGGGAGTTGCAGTCTGCGGTCTACGGCGGCTGGAAGATCATCGGCTTCGACCGGGACGACCGCTTGCAGATCGGCTCGTTCACCGACACCGCGGCGCTGCGAGACGCGGTCGAGTTCCATCCGGCGCTGATCATCGATGGCGAAGATCTGGTCTCCGGGACGGGTCTGAACGACCAGCAGCCGCGCACGGCGATCGGGCAGGCCAAGGACGGCACGGTGATCATGCTGGTGGTGGATGGACGGCAGTTCCATTCCTTCGGCATCTCGGTCGAGCGCTGCGGCGAGATCATGCAGCAGTATGGCGCCTATCAGGCGTCCATGCTCGATGGCGGCTCGTCCTCGGTCATGGTGTATGATGGCCGGGAGATCACCAGCCCGACCACGCTCTCCCGCAATCCAGAGGGGCGTTATCTGCCGGATGCTTTCCTCGTCAAATAAAGATCGGAAAAAGTGAAAAAAGGTCTTGTGTTTTCGCGCATAGTGTGATACAATAAACAAGCACCTGTGGAACGGGTCTAAAACAGCAAGTGTTGCGGTGGGATGCGTGTGCATCGGCATCGGCCGCTCGTTTTGGATACATACACAGTTGCGTGCACACGTATACCGCTGTGCGCCCATTCGGAAGTGTATCGAAGTGGTCATAACGAGCCTGACTCGAAATCAGGTAGCCTTCACGGGCTCGTGGGTTCGAATCCCACCGCTTCCGCCAAACGCGGTCGCTGCCAGCGGCGGCCAACGAAAAGCCAACGACGACGGTCGTTGGCTTTTTTCGTGGCGATCTGTGGAAAGGGACGCAAGATCGTGCGAAAGGGCATTGATTCCCCATCAACCATGTTATATAATAGGTTTATAACCAGAAGGGGGGATACCGGTATGCTGATCTCAACGAAGGGACGCTATGCGCTGCGCGTCATGGTCGATCTGGCGGAGCATCCGACGGATGCGTTCGTGCCGCTCAAGGTCATCGCAGAGCGGCAGGAGATCTCGGAAAAGTATTTAGAGAGCATCATCAAGCTGTTGGTCAAGGCCAAGCTGCTGACCGGCCTGCGAGGCAAGGGCGGCGGCTATAAGCTGACCAAGTCGCCCGAGCAGTATACGGTGGGCAGCATCCTGCGGCAGACCGAGGAGACGTTGGCGCCTGTCGCCTGCTTGGAGCAGGGGGAGTGCGTCTGCCCGCGGGCAGCGGGCTGCCGCACGCTGTCCCTGTGGAAGGGCTTGGACAAGGTCATCAGCGACTATCTGGACGATGTGACCCTCGCCGACCTGATACAGACAGATGCCGATGCGTTCAACTATGTGATATGACCGTAGGGGCATGAAAAGACCCGTCTGCGCTTG
>JAUNJI010000087.1 GCA_030533295.1 Eubacteriales bacterium | reverse complement strand
GCGCCCAAGCAGGACAGACCCAAGCCGCAAAAGCTGTCCATCACCGATGCGGACGATACCCCGCGGCTGGTCAAGGCCGCGCCGGCCGATTTCGTGCCCGAAAAGCTCGCCTTCGACCGCCCGCCCCGCCGGGAGCGCCGTCCCCGCGAGGATCGGCCGATCACGCCGTCCGTGCCCAAGGAGCGGGAGCTGATCCCGGTGTCCGAGGCGGGCATGAAGCAGGCCGAGGAGCTGGCGACCGGCTTCATCACCGGCCTGCTGGATAAAATGGGCATCGAGGGCACGGTCACGGTGCTGCCCCAGATCGAGTGCGACCAGCTCCGCCTGGAGATCAACGGCCCCGATATGGGACCCATCATCGGCCGCCGCGGCGACACGCTGGACGCGATCCAGTACCTCGCCTCGCTGGTGCTCAACAACGCGCTCAAGGAGCACGTCCGCCTGTCGGTCAACACCGAGAACTATCGCGAAAAACGCACCGAGAGCCTCGAGCGCCTCGCCCGCAAGATGGCGATGAAGGTGGTCAAGAGCCACCGCTCGATGACGCTCGAGCCGATGAACCCCTATGAGCGCCGCATCATCCACGCCGCCTTGCAGGATTTCAACGGCGTGACCACCTATTCGACCGGCACCGAGCCGAGCCGCCGCGTTGTTATCGCACCGGATAACAGCTACCGCGCGCGGCACTAATATGGGGGTGCGTATCATGAACGATACGATCGCCGCCATCTCCTCGGCCGGGGGGCCGATCGGCCTGATCCGCGTATCAGGCGAACGGGCGATCGAGGCGGTCGATGCGGTGTTCGACACCAAAAATGGACGACCGCTGACCCAAGCGCCCGGTCAAAAGCTGATCTTCGGCACGCTCTACGGGGTCGATCGCGATCCGATCGACCGCTGCTTCGCGGTGGTCTTTCATGCGCCGCATACCTATACCGGCGAGCCCATGGCCGAGCTGCAATGCCACGGCTCGACCGCCGTGCTCCATATGGCGCTCGATGCGCTGTTCGCGCAGGGCGTGCGGCAGGCCGAGGCCGGTGAATTCACCCGCCGCGCCTTCCTCAATGGCAAGCTCGGCCTGTCCGAGGCCGAGGCGGTGCACGATCTGATCACCGCCCGCACGGTCGAGGCCGCGCAGAACGCCGTCGCGCAGGTGATGGGCGCGGTCGGTTCGCCCGTGCAGCAGATCCGGGACGAGCTGACCGGCATGGTCGCGCATTTCCACGCGGTGGTCGATTTCCCGGATGAGGACATCGATCCTGTGCTGTTCGAGGACGCGGCCGCGCTGCTGCACCGCACGACCACCCGGCTGTATGCCATGGCCGAGAGCTATGAGCGCGGGCGCATTTTGCGCGAGGGCGTGCCCTGCGTGATCCTCGGGCGGCCGAACGCGGGCAAGTCCACGCTGCTCAACGCGCTGCTCGGCCGCGAACGCGCGATCGTCACCGACATCCCCGGCACGACGCGCGACCTGATCGAGGAGAGCGTCAAGGTCGGCAAGCTGCTGCTGCGCGTGACCGATACCGCCGGCCTGCGGGACACCACCGACCCCATCGAGCAGGCGGGCATCGACCGCGCGATGGCCGAGGCGTCGGCCTCGTCGCTGATCTTGGCGGTGTTCGATGGGTCGCAGCCCATCGGGGACGAGGATCTGCTCGTGCTGGCGCGGTCGGCAGGCCATCGCGCGATCGCGATCGTCAATAAGAGCGATCTGCCGCAGCAGCTCGATCGCAAGCTGCTCGAGCAGCATTTTTCGCACGTCGTGTCGCTGTCGGCCAAGACCGGCGCGGGCATGGCGCAGCTGCTCGCGCTGATCCCGGGCACGGTCGGACTGGGCGACGGCGCCTTCGATGGGGCGCTGATCACCAACGCCCGGCAGGCCGCCGCGCTGGCGCGCGCCGCCGAGCGGTGCGAGGCCGCGCTCTATGCCGCGCAATCCGGCATGACGCCGGACGCCGTCGTCATGGACGCCGAGGGCGCGATCGCCGCGCTGGGCGAGATCACCGGCGACAGCGTGACCGAGGCCGTGATCACACGCATCTTCAGCGATTTTTGCGTCGGGAAATGATACGGCCATTTGCCGTAGAGGATGGGTCGTCTGCCGTGCGCAGCGACCCATTTTTGTTCCCGCGCGATCGGATACGGATCGTGATATTTGAAGGATATATTACAGTTCGTTATCATATTCCCATCCGTAAGATCAAGTTATACACAGTATACACAGGGTTATCAACAGGTATCCACAACGATATACACAGCACGCCCGCACAGCGCGGGCACGAAGGAGGGAGAGCCTATGACCGGGTTTCCGGCGGAAGCGTTCGACGTGGTGGTGATCGGCGCAGGGCACGCAGGCATCGAGGCGGCGCTCGCCGCGGCGCGGCTGGGCTGCAAGACCGCGTGCTTCACGATCGATCTGGACGCGGTGGGCAATATGCCCTGCAACCCGGCGATCGGCGGCACGGCCAAGGGACATCTGGTGCGCGAGATCGACGCGCTGGGCGGCGAGATGGCGCGGGCAGCCGATGCCGCCTGCATCCAATATCGGATGCTCAACCGGGGCAAGGGCCCTGCGGTGCACTCGCTGCGGGCGCAGGCCGACCGCGTGCGCTACCGCACCTATATGAAGCACGCGCTCGAGCAGCAGGAGGGGCTGTACCTGATGCAGGACGAGATCACGGCGATCGAGACCGACGCGGGCGCGGTCTGCGCGGTGCACACCGCGATCGGCGCGCGCCATCCGGCGCGGGCGGTCATCATCGCGACGGGCACCTTTCTCGGCGGGCGCATCATCATCGGCGACTACACCAAGGAGAGCGGCCCCGACGGGCTGGCGCCCGCCAAGGCGCTGACCGATTCGCTGCGCGGGCTGGGGCTGCGGCTGCAACGCTTCAAGACCGGCACGCCGCCGCGCATCCACCGCCGCTCGATCGCGCTGGACGGGCTGGAGGTGCAGCGGGGCGAGGACGAGATCATCCCGTTCTCCTTCGAGACGGCGCAGCCGCCCGCCAACCGCGCGGTCTGCTATCTGACCTATACCACCGCGCAGACCCATGCGCTGATCCGCGCCAACCTGCACCGCTCGCCGCTGTTCGGCGGCCAGATCGAGGGCGTCGGCCCGCGCTACTGCCCGTCGATCGAGGATAAGGTGGTGCGCTTTGCCGACAAGCCCCGCCATCAGCTCTTTTTGGAGCCGATGGGGCTGGATACCGAGGAGATCTACGTGCAGGGCTTTTCGTCCTCCATGCCGTTCGACGTGCAGCGCGATATGCTGCACACCGTGCAGGGCTTGGAGCACGCGCAGATCATGCGCCCGGCCTATGCGATCGAGTACGACTGCATCGACCCCCTCGAGCTGCTGCCCACGCTGGAGACCAAAAAGGTGCGCGGGCTGTACGGGGCAGGGCAGTTCTGCGGCTCGTCCGGCTATGAGGAGGCGGCGGCGCAGGGGCTGGTCGCGGGCATCAACGCCGCGCTGGTGCACAAGGGACAGCCGCCGCTCGTGCTCGACCGGGCGGATGGCTATATCGGCACGCTGATCGACGATCTGGTGACGCGGGGCACCAACGAGCCGTACCGCATGATGACCTCGCGCTCGGAATACCGTTTGCTGCTGCGGCAGGACAACGCGGACGAGCGCCTGGTGCCGATCGGCGTGCGCATCGGGCTGAACACGCCCGACCGGGGCGACCGGGTGCGCCGCAAGTATGCCGCCGTGCAGGCCGAGATCGACCGGGTGGCGGCGGTCGGCATCGCGCCCAGCGACCGGCTCAACGGCTTGCTCGCCGGGCAGGGCAGCACGCCGCTCAAGGTGGGCTGCAAGCTGATCGACCTGCTGCGCCGCCCCGAGCTGCGCTATGCCGATCTGGCGCCCTTCGATCCCGACCGTCCCGACCTGCCCGCCGTGATCCGCGAGCAGGTCGAGATCCGCATCAAGTATGCGGGCTACATCGAGCGCCAGCAGCGCGACGTGGCGCAGTATCGCCGGTTGCAGAGCCGTGCGCTGCCGCCCGATCTGGACTATGACCAGATCGATTCGATCCGGCTGGAGGCGCGGCAAAAGCTGCACGCGGTGCGCCCGCTCAATTTCGGACAGGCGGCGCGGATCTCGGGCGTTTCGCCCGCCGACATCACCGCGCTGATGATCTATCTGGAGACCCGCTGGAAGGAGGGACGGTCATGACCGACTACGCCCTGCTCACGACCGGGCTGGAGCAGCTCGGCGTGGCATTTCATCCACAGGCTGTGGAAAATTTGTTGCAGTTCTCGCTCCTGCTGCTCGAAAAGAACAAGGTGATGAACCTGACCGCCGTCACCGACCCGACCGAGGTCGTCACCCGGCATTTCCTCGACTGCGCCGTCCTCGCGCCCCATCTCGGGGCGGGGGAGCACGTGCTCGATGTGGGCACGGGCGCGGGCTTTCCCGGCCTGCCGCTGGCGATCCTGTGCCCGAAAACGCAGTTCACGCTGCTCGACGCCCAGCGCAAGCGGGTCGATTTCCTGACCGAGACGATCGCCGCCCTCGGCCTGCTCAACTGCATCGCGGTGCACGCCCGCGCCGAGGACTTCGCCAAGCTGCACCGCGCGGCCTTCGATCATGCGGTGTCGCGCGCGGTCGCCGGGCTGCGCGTGCTGAGCGAACTGGCCTTGCCGATGGTCAAGGTCGGCGGCAGCTTTTTCGCCATGAAGGCCGCCGACTGCATCGAGGAGGTCGAGGCGGCCGCCCATGCGTGCGCCGTGCTGGGCGCGCCCGCGCCCACGCTGCTGCGCTACACCGTGCCGCATGACGGCATCGACCGCGTGCTCGTCCGCCTGCACAAGACGGCCGACACCCCGGCGCAGTATCCCCGCCGCTTCAAAAAGATCCAGACCGATCCCCTATAAGGCCGCGTCCTTCCCCTTTGCCCGCCGGGCAGAGGGGATCTTTTTGTTGGAAAATCAGATGCTGGGGGTGATTTTTACGCGGAAATGACTGCAAACGCTCGATAGAGGGTAGTTCTGCGGTCGATTGCCCTTGCCAAATTGTAATAATATGGTAATCTATTCCCATAGGACATATCGTGACCGGCCGCGCCGGCAGAAAGGGAGGACATTCATCATGATGTCTGTATTGACATTGGTCTCTGGCAAGGAGGATCGCACGCTGCGCCGCATCCGCGTCAGCGACATCGCCCGCAACCCCAACCAACCGCGCAAGTACTTCGATCCCGAGGCGATCGCCCAGCTGGCGGAAAGCATCCGCCAATATGGCGTGCTCAATCCGCTGACCGTGCGCCGCGTGTCCGGCGGCTATGAGCTGGTCGCGGGCGAGCGCCGCCTGCGGGCTGCCCGCGTGGCCGGGCTGAACGATGTGCCCTGTCTGGTGATCGCCGCCGACAATGAGGATTCGAGCGTGCTCGCGCTGGTCGAGAACCTACAACGCCGCGACCTCGACTTTTTCGAGGAAGCCCACGGTTTCCGGCGGCTGATCGACCAGTTCGGGCTGACGCAGGAGGAAGCCGCCCGCAAGGTGGGCAAGACCCAGTCGGCGGTCGCCAACAAGCTGCGCCTGCTGCGTCTGTCGCCGCAGAACATGGAGCTGATCCGCAGCGCCAATCTGACCGAGCGCCACGCCCGCTGTCTGCTCCGGCTGGAGGGCGAATCCGAGCGTCTGGCCGCGACCAACTACATCATCGAGCACGACCTCAACGTCAGCCGCGCCGAGCAGTATGTGGACAGCCTGCTCGAGGATGCCAAGCCGGCCGCTGCGCCGCCGACCGAGCGGCGGGTGGTGCGGCTCATCAAGGACGTGCGCTTTTTCCTCAACACGCTCAACCGGGCGGTCGGCGTGATGGTCGAGGCCGGTGTGGGCGCGACGGTCGATCAGCAGGAGGACGAGGACGGCCTGACGCTGACCATCTGCATCCCGCACGCGCGGGCATAGCCGGGGAAGGGGGGCAGCGGTCGCCCGCCGCGCCGCTGGCCGGTGCGCAGCCGCCCCCTTCGATCGTTC
>JAUNJI010000086.1 GCA_030533295.1 Eubacteriales bacterium | reverse complement strand
GTGTCCGGGGTTTTACATTTGTCGCGGTCTGTGTTACAATTTAAGGGTGATATGGTACCTGCTGTCGCCCTGCCGCATAGCTTGAGAGCGGGAGGGAACGATCATGTTTGATTTTTGGCGATCCGTGCTCGCGATCTTCGCCGCTGTCGGGTTTTATACCGTGCTGCACGTCCTCTATGAGCTGGTCGCAGCGCGGCTGCTGCGGATGCGCGGCTCGGCCGAGCTGACGCTGTACGGCGATGGCTGCGACGCGGCGAGCGAGCAACTGATCCGCGCCGCATTGCGCGTGCGCAGGCAGTATCTGCCGGGGATGTCGATCACCTTCGTCGAGATCGGCAACGGACAGGGACAGAACGTGGCGAAGCACATGGCCGCACGGCAGGGGATCATGTATCTGGAATAAAGGAAAAGGAACGGTTGCGCGTGGACGAGAGAGACTATGTTTTGATACGCGGCACGGTCGAGCAGATCGTATTCTATAACGAGGAGAACGGATATGCGGTGCTGCGGCTGGCCGCAGAGGATGGGGCAGAGGTGACGGCCACAGGCGTGTTCCCCAACATCGGCTTGGGCGAGCAGGTGATCCTGACCGGCTATTGGGTGACGCACCCGACCTATGGCGAGCAGTTTTCGACCGAAGCGTTCGAGCGGCGGTTGCCCTCGTCGGTGCGCGGGATCGCGGAATACCTCGGCTCGGGGCTGATCCGCGGCGTGGGGCAGCGCCTCGCGACCCGGATCGCGGAAAAGTTCGGCGAGGAGACCTTCGATGTGCTCACGAACGAGCCCGAGCGGCTGACCGCGATCCGCGGCATCACCGAGAAAAAGGCGCGGGAGATCGGGCGGCAGTTCATCGAGCAGAGCGAGATGCGCCTGCTGATGGATTTTTTGAACGAGCACAGCCTGCCCGTGTCGCTCACGCCGCTGCTCTATAAGCGGCTGCACGCCAGCGCGATCGACGCGCTCTGCGAAAACCCTTATCTGCTGTGCGATGCCTACTACGATGTGGATTTCAAGATCGCGGATGGGCTGGCGATGGAGCTGGGGCTGTCGCTGCTGTCGGACGAACGGACGGACGCGGGCATCCTGTATACGCTGGCGTTCAATCTGGACAACGGCCACACCTTCATCCCGGTGGAAAAGCTGGTCGATGTGGTGTGCAAGCTGCTGACCGAGGAGGACGCGATCGTGGAGGCGACCCGCGTGCAGGCGGGGATCGAGCGGCTGGCCGCGCAGGGGCGCTTGGTGTGCGAGCATATCGCCGGGCGGGACGCGGTCTACCTGCGCGATATGCACGACGCAGAGGCCTATCTGGCCGAAACGCTGGGCGACATGGCGGAGCGGACGTATGACTATGCGTTCGACATCGATGCGCTGCTGGACGCCCTGCTGGAAGGGTCGGCGCTCCACTATTCGGAAAAGCAGCAGCAGGCGATCGGCGACGCCGCGCGACACGGGCTCATCATCCTGACCGGCGGACCGGGCACGGGCAAAACGACCACGGTGCGCGGCATCTTGCAGGTGTTCGAGGCGCTGGGGCTGCGCACGCTGCTGGCCGCGCCGACCGGCCGGGCGGCCAAGCGGCTGTCCGACCTGACCGGCATGGAGGCCAAGACGATCCACCGTCTGCTCGAGGCCGGGTTCGCACCGGGCGGGCGCACGGTGTTCGCCCGCAGCGCGACCGATCCGCTCGAGTGCGACGCGGTGATCTTGGACGAGGTCTCGATGGTGGACGTGACGCTGATGCAGGCGCTGCTGTCCGCCCTGCCGCATGGGGCGCGGCTGGTGCTGGTGGGCGACGCCGACCAGCTCCCGCCGGTCGGACCCGGCAATTTCCTGCGCGACATCATCGGCTCGCACCGCGTGCCGACCATCTGCCTGACCGAGGTCTTTCGGCAGGCGCAGCAGTCGGCCATCGTGATGAACGCGCACGCGGTCAACGCCGGACAGATGCCCACGCCCGCCGGGGCGGATGGCGACCTGTTCTTCCTCCGGCGCAGCGACCCGGCGGCCGTGATCGAAACGGTCGCGCAGCTCTGCGCCCAGCGCCTGCCCGATCATTACGGCTTTTCGCCCGCGCAGATCCAAGTGATCTCGCCGGCCAAGCGGCAGGGGAGCGGCACGATCGCGCTCAACCGGCGCTTGCAGGAGGTGCTCAACCCGCCCGCCAAGGGCAAGCAGGAAAAGCGCTTCGGCGACTGGATCTTCCGCGAGGGCGACCGCGTGATGCAGGTGCGCAACAACTACGACGTGACGTGGGAGCGGCAGGGCGATGGCGAGCCGGGCACCGGCGTGTTCAACGGCGATGTGGGCGAGCTGCTCGCGATCTATCCGCAGCAGGAATGTATGGTCATCCGCTTCGATGACCGCGTCGCGACCTATACATATGATATGCTGGGCGAGCTCGAGCTGGCCTATGCAGTCACTGTCCACAAGGCGCAGGGCAGCGAGTTCGATGCGGTCGTGCTCGCCCTGTCCGGGGGCTTGCCGCGCCGCCTGCTCACGCGCAACGTGCTGTACACCGCGATCACCCGCGCCCGACAGCTGCTCGTGATCGTCGGCAGCCCGGACACCGTCGCGCACATGGTCGCCAACGACCAGAAGGGGCGGCGGTACAGTGCGCTCAAGGCGCGGCTGCGCGCAGCAGATCGCGAATAAAGGGGCGGAAACCATAGGAGAAGTTGTCGATATAGCTACAATTTCGCAAAGAGCCTTGCAATACCGGCCGGGGATGGGGTATAATGGGGATACTGTAATGAGCCGCAGAGCAAAAAGGATGAATGGAGACTATGGCTTCTTTTTTTGAAATGATAGCGAGAAAATTTTCGCTCTTCTCAAGTGATATAGGGATCGATCTCGGCACGGCGACCGTGCTGGTATACGTCAAGGGCAAGGGCGTGGTGCTCAATGAGCCCTCGGTCGTCGCGGTGGACAAGGTTTCGGGCAAGATCCTGTCGGTCGGCGCGGAGGCGCAAAAGATGCTCGGGCGCACGCCGGGCAACATCATCGCCATCCGCCCGCTGCGCGAGGGCGTGATCTCGGACTACGAGATGACCGAGCGCATGATCAAGGAATTTATCCGCAAGGTGCAGGGCTTCCGCCTGTTCAAGCCCAACGTGGTGATCTGCGTGCCGTCGGTCATCACCGAGGTCGAGGAGCGCGCGGTCATCGATGCCGGCACGCAGGCCGGCGCCAAGCGCGTGTTTTTGATCGAGGAGCCGGTCGCCGCGGCGATCGGCGCGGGCATCGACATCGCCAAGCCGAACGGCAATATGGTGGTGGACATCGGCGGCGGCACGACCGACGTGGCGGTGATCTCGCTGGGCGGTATCGTGGAATCGACCTCGATCAAGCTCGCGGGCGATAAGTTCGATGAGGCGATCGTCAAATATGTGCGCCGCAGACACAACGCCCTGATCGGTGAGCGCACGGCCGAGCAGATCAAAAAGACCATCGGCTGCGTGTATCCGCGCACCGAGGAGGTCTCGATGGAGGTCAAGGGGCGCTGCCTGATGACCGGCCTGCCGCGCACGTTCTCGGTCAACTCGACCGAGATCCTGGACGCGCTCGAGGAGGTCAGCGCGACCATCGTCGAGGCGATCCACTGGGTGATCGAGCGCACGCCGCCCGAGCTGACCGGCGACATCTCGACCAACGGCATCGTCATGACCGGCGGCGGGTCGCTGATCTGGGGCTTCGACAAGCTGATCGCGTCCAAGACCGGCATCCCCACCCACGTGGCGGACGAGGCGATCTCCTGCGTGGCCTATGGCACGGGCAACTGTCTGGAAAACCTCGCCGGGATGCAGGACGGCACGATGAACCTGTCCCGCCAGCGACAGATAATGCAGTAAGCCGCAGGACGGCACGTATCGGATCGAACACCCGCCGAAAGACGGGTGTTTTTGATGGCAGGATGGCGCGCATGAGGCTGCGCGACCGGCAGACGGGCGCGAACGTGAGGGAGGATATGACCGAACAGCAAAAATACATGAAGGCGGCGCTCCGTCTGGCGCACAAGGCGGCGGAGGAAGGCGAGGTGCCGGTCGGTGCGGTGGTCGTGTGTGACGGCCAGATCGTCGGCCGCGGCCGTAACCGCCGGGAGGGCAAAAAGAACGCCCTGCATCACGCCGAGATCGAGGCGATCGGCAAGGCGTGCAAAAAGCTGGGCGGCTGGCGGCTGCACCGGTGCGACCTGTATGTGACGCTCGAGCCCTGCCCGATGTGCGCGGGCGCGATCATCAACGCGCGGATCCGAACGGTGTACTATGGTGCGCCCGACCCCAAGGCGGGCTCGTGCGGCACGTTGGTCGATCTGTTCGCGCTGCCGTATAACCATCGGCCGACCGTGGTCGCCGGGGTGCTGGAGGCGGACTGCGCGGCCGTGCTGCGCGATTTTTTCCGGGCGCTGCGGGAAAAACGCCGTGCCCAGCGGGCGCTGGCCAAGGCGGCTGACGGCGATGCGGCCACAGCGCCGTAAAAAAGAGACAAAAGGATGGATATGATGCAAAGAGAGAGACTGGGCTCGCGCCTCGGTTTCATCCTGCTATCGGCGGGATGTGCGATCGGCGTGGGCAATGTGTGGAAGTTCCCGTGGATGGTGGGGCAGTATGGCGGCGGTGCGTTCGTGGTGTGCTATGTGCTGTTCCTGCTGATCCTCGGCCTGCCGATCATGACGATGGAGTTCGCGGTCGGCCGCGCCAGCCAGAAAAGCCCGGTGAGCGCCTATCAGGCGCTCGAGCCGGCGGGGAGCAAGTGGCACCTGCACGGCTATATGGCGCTGGTGGGCAACTATCTGCTGATGATGTTCTATACCACGGTCTGCGGCTGGATGCTGCACTATTTCTATTTGATGGTGGCGGGGCGCTTCGAGGGCGCGACGCCCGAGCAGGTGGGCGCGGTGTTCCCGGAGATGCTCAGCCAGCCGGCGGTCATGGTGGGCTGGATGGTCGCGGTGGTCGTGATCGGCTTCACGATCAACTCCTTCGGCCTGCAAGCCGGTGTCGAGCGCGTGACCAAGGGGATGATGATCGCGCTGCTGGTCATCATGGTGGTGCTGGCGATCAACAGCATCACGACCGCAGGCGCGTCCGAGGGGTTGCGGTTCTACCTGATCCCCGATCTTGATCGGATGCGGCAAGCCGGTGTCATCAACGTGATCGTGGGCGCGATGAACCAGTCGTTCTTCACGCTGTCGCTCGGCATCGGCGCGATGGCGATCTTCGGCAGCTACATCGGCAAGGGACGCGCCCTGATGGGCGAGGCGGTCAACGTGTGCATCTTGGACACCTTCGTCGCGTTCACGGCCGGTCTCATCATCTTCCCGGCGTGCTTCGCCTTCGGCGTCGCGCCGGACAGCGGCCCCAACCTGATCTTCGTGACCCTGCCCAACATTTTCGAGCACATGGCGCTCGGCCGCCTGTGGGGCAGCCTGTTCTTCGTGTTCATGGCGTTCGCTGCGTTCTCGACGGTGCTGGCCGTGTTCGAGAATATCCTGTCCTGCTGCATGGATCTGACCGGCTGGAGCCGCAGAAAGACCGCGCTGGTCAACACGGTGCTGATGATCGCGCTGTCCCTGCCGTGCGTGCTGGGCTTCAACGTGTGGTCGGGCTTCCAGCCCTTCGGCGCGGGCTCGAACGTGCTCGATCTGGAGGATTTCCTCGTGTCCAACATCTGGCTGCCGATCGGCTCGCTGGTCTACCTGCTGTTCTGCACCAGCCGCTATGGCTGGGGCTGGAAAAACTTCAAGGAGGAGGCCAACGAGGGCGGCGGCCTCAAGGTGAGAGACGGTATCCGCTTCTACGTCAGCTACATCCTGCCGCTGATCGTGCTGGTCATTTTCGCACTCGGCATCAAAGATAAGTTTTTTCCGTAAAATCACTTGAAAAGTGGGGGACGATGCGGTATAATACATACCAGCACGTTCCCATACCTGCCGGTGTGATGGAATTGGTAGACGTAGTGGACTCAAAATCCACCGCTGGCGACAGCGTACCGGTTCGAGTCCGGTCACCGGCACCA
>JAUNJI010000085.1 GCA_030533295.1 Eubacteriales bacterium | reverse complement strand
TTGGTCGGGGGCGGTTATTTTTTTATGGTCTTGATGATCTCAAGCAGGATAAGTAGGATCACGATCTGCCAGAGCTCCTCCATAAACATCACACCCCTTCCATCAGGAGCGTGATCGACCGCCTGCCGAACGCGACAGTGCCATGCTCGTTATAATAGCAGCTCTGACAGACTTTGTAAAGCGAAAGGGTATCTATGAACGGTTTTCTTCCGATCAGCAAGCAGGATATGCTCGACCGCGGCTGGTACTATTGCGATTTTTTGCTCGTCACCGGCGATGCCTATGTCGATCACCCCTCGTTCGGCACGGCGATCGTCTCGCGCGTGCTGGAGGATGCCGGCTACCGGGTCGCCATCCTGAGCCAGCCGGATTTCCGCGACGCGCACGACTTCGTCGCGATGGGGCGGCCGCGCTACGCGGTGCTCATCAACGGCGGCAACATCGATTCGATGGTCGCCCACTATACCTCGGCCAAGCGGCGGCGCTCGGACGATGCCTATACCCCGGGCGGCAAGGCCGGCAAGCGCCCCGACCGCGCTGTGACCGTATACGCCATGCTGGCGCGGCGGGCGTTCCCCGATGTGCCGATCTACCTCGGCGGGCTGGAGGCCAGCCTGCGCCGCTTCGCCCACTATGATTACTGGGCCGATCGCGTCATGCCCTCGATCTTGGATCTCACCGGCGCGGACGGGCTGATGTTCGGCATGAGCGAACACGCCGTCGTCGAGCTGGCACACAACCTCAAGCACGGCAAAAAGGGCGCGGCGGCCTGCGTGGGCGTGCGCGGCACGGCCTATATGGCGCACGATGCGGATGGGCTGGCGTTCGACGCGGTCGAGTGCCCCTCCTATGCGGACGTGTGCGCCAGCAAGGCCGACTACGCCCGCTCGGTCAAGCTGCAATACGACGAGCAGGATCACATCCGCGGCCGGGCGATCGTGCAGCGCCACGGCAAGCGCGTGATGATCCAAAACCCGCCCTCGCTCCCGCTGACCACCGCCGAGATGGATCGCGTCTATGCCCTGCCCTATATGCGCACCTACCACCCCTCCTATGAGGCGCTGGGCGGCGTGCCCGCCATCCAAGAGGTGCAGTTTTCCATCATCCACAACCGGGGCTGCTTCGGCGGGTGCAATTTCTGCGCGCTCGCCTTCCATCAGGGGCGGTACATCCAGTCGCGCAGCCACCAGAGCGTGATCGACGAGACCAAGCAGATCGTCCAGATGCCGGGCTTCAAGGGCTACATCCACGATGTCGGCGGGCCGACCGCCAATTTCCGTGCGCCCGCCTGCAAGCAGCAGCAGACGCACGGCCTGTGCAAGGACAAGCGCTGCCTGTTCCCCTCCGCCTGCCAAAACCTCGAGGCCGACCACACCGATTATCTCGAGCTGCTGCGGGCGCTGCGCCAGCTCGACGGCGTCAAAAAGGTGTTCGTGCGCAGCGGCCTGCGCTATGACTATATGATGGCCGAGAAAAACGACACCTTTTTCCGCGAGCTGGTCGAGCACCATATCTCCGGCCAGCTCAAGGTCGCGCCCGAGCACATGAGCGATAACGCACTGTATTATATGGGCAAACCATCATTTTCTGTATATGAGCAGTTCCGCGCACGCTATGCCCGCATCAACCAAAAGCTGGGACGCAAGCAATATCTGGTGCCCTATCTGATGAGCTCGCACCCGGGCGCGACGCTGGACGACGCGATCTTGCTGGCCGAATACCTTAACCGCGTCGGCTATATGCCCGAGCAGGTGCAGGATTTCTATCCCACGCCGGGCACGCTCTCGACCGCGATGTACTACACCGAGCTCGATCCGCGCACGATGCAGCCGGTCTACGTCGCCAAAACGCCCGAGGAAAAGGCCATGCAGCGTGCGCTGCTCCAGTGGCGGCGGCCGGACAAGCGGCCGATCGTCCTAGCGGCGCTCAAAAAGGCCGGTCGCGAGGATCTGATCGGCTATGGCAAGGGCTGCCTGATCCGCCCTGCGCGGGGCGAGCAGGCGCCCGCCTCTGCCAAGCGCACACAGCCCACCGCCAAGCGCACGCACGCCCCGGCGGGACAGGCGACCGCCGCCCGAACGCCCGGCCGCGCCGGGTCGAGCCGCCCCGCCGCCCCCAAAAAGAAGGGCTGGGCCAAGGCCAAACGGAAAAAGTGAACCGAACGGACTTCGCGACCTGCCGCGAGGTCCGTTTCTTTCGTTCGCCCCGCCGCACAGGCCGGGCAGGGGCGCAGACGCTCGATTTTTTGATTGCGCTGGGCGCAGTTTGATGATAAAATAAGATGATATACTGTATATCATCTAGTCGAATGAAAACGAGGGCGTTGATTTATGTGGATCGCGGATAACTGGAAGGACTATGCTGTTTTGGACTGCGGCGCGGGCAAAAAGGTCGAGCGCTGGGGCGACCAGATCTTGGTGCGCCCCGATCCGCAGGCCATCTGGCCGCGCGAGGCCGGTTGCCGCGCGTGGGACAGGCCGAACGCCATCTACCACCGCTCGAACGCGGGCGGCGGCAAGTGGGAGATCCGCAAGCTGCCCGCCCAATGGGCGATCGGATACGGGGCGCTGACCTTCCAGCTCAAGCCCATGAGCTTCAAGCACACCGGCCTGTTCCCTGAGCAGGCCGCCAACTGGGACTTCATCGACCGCACGATCCGCAGCGCAGGCCGCCCGATTCGCGTGCTCAACCTGTTCGCCTATACCGGCGGGGCGACGCTCGCGGCGGCCGCCGCGGGCGCATCGGTCTGCCACGTCGATGCCTCCAAGGGCATGGTGCAATGGGCGCGGGAGAACGCCGCCTCCTCCGGGCTGGCCGACCGGCCGATCCGCTGGATCGTCGATGACTGCAAGAAATTCGTCCAGCGCGAGATCCGGCGCGGCCACCGCTACGACGCGATCATCATGGATCCGCCGTCCTACGGGCGCGGCCCCTCGGGCGAAACGTGGAAGATCGAGGCCGACGTGGCCGACTTCGTCGCGCTGACCATGGGCGTGCTGTCGGATGACCCACTGTTCGTGCTGATCTCCAGCTACTCGACCGGGCTCGCACCCAGCGTGATGGCCTATCTGCTCGGCATCACGGTCGGGCGGCGCTGCCCCGGCACCATCGAGGCGCAGGAGCTCGGCCTGCCGGTCGCATCGACCGGGCTGACGCTGCCCTGCGGCTCGTCCGCGCGGTTCGTCGCCGCGCCCCGCGCCTGATCTGCCCCCGATCGACCCGATAACCGTGCACGCCCCCGTGCACGTCAAAAGGATGGACTGCCTATGTCACATATCATCAAGACTGACGATCTTCGCTACGCCTATCCCGCCGCCGAAGAAGGCCAGCTGGCCATCCCGGTGCTCAAGGGCGTCGATCTCGCCATCGAACGCGGCGAGTTCGTCGCCGTGCTCGGCCACAACGGCTCGGGCAAAAGCACGCTCGCCGGCTGCTTCAACGCGATCCGCCTGCCGACCGGCGGCGTGTGCTACGTCGATATGATGGACACCCGCGACGAGAAGAACACCTATGAGGTGCGCAAGACCGTGTCGATGGTGTTCCAGAACCCGGATAACCAGCTGGTCGCCACCGTCGTCGAGGAGGATGTCGCCTTCGCGCTCGAAAACATGGGCGTGCCCCCGGCGGAGATCCGCCGACGGGTGGACGACGCGCTCAAGGCCGTCGGGATGTACGAATACCGCGCGCAAGCGCCGCACCGCCTGTCCGGCGGACAAAAACAGCGCGTGGCGATCGCGGGCGTCATCGCCATGATGCCGCGCTGCGTCGTGCTCGATGAGCCGACCGCCATGCTCGACCCGCAGGGGCGGCGCGAGGTGATGGCGGTCGTGCGCGAGCTCAACCGCCGGTTCGGCATCACGGTCATCCTCATCACCCACCACATGGACGAGGCCGTGCAGGCCGACCGCGTGATCGTCATGCACCAAGGGAACGTGCTGATGGACGGCCCCCCGCGCACGATCTTCGCGCAGGTGGACGAGCTGCGCGCCGCCTCGCTGACCGTGCCGCAGACGATCGAGATACTGGACGCGCTCGACCGGCAGGACGGTGCTGCGCTGCCGATCGACGCGCTGACGGTCGATGAATGTGCGGACATCCTCGAGACCTATCTACGGTGAGGCCGTGCGCCCACCGATACCTATACACAGGAGGACGGATCCTTGGCACCCATTTTGCAAGCACGGGGCTTGACCTACGTTTACGGGGCAGGCACCCCCTTCGAGCGCACCGCGCTCGACCATGTCGATCTGCAGATCGAAAAAGGCGAGATCCTCGGCGTGATCGGCCACACCGGCTCGGGCAAATCCACGCTGATCCAGCATTTCAACGGGCTGCTCAAGCCCACCGCGGGCGAGATCCTGCTCGACGGCCGCCCCATCTGGGACGACAAGGGCAAATGCGCCCGCGAGACGCGCTTTCGCGTCGGTCTGGTGTTCCAATACCCGGAATACCAGCTTTTCGAGGAGACGATCGCGCAGGACATCGCCTTCGGCCCGCACAACATGGGGCTGCCGCAGGACGAGATCGACGCGCGGGTGCGCGCGTCCATGGCGGCGGTCGGGCTCGACCCGGCGCTCGCCGACCAGTCGCCGTTCGCGCTGTCCGGCGGCCAAAAGCGCCGCGTGGCGATCGCGGGCATCCTCGCCATGCAGCCGGACGTGCTCGTGCTCGACGAGCCGACCGCCGGGCTCGATCCCGCCGGGCGGGACGAGATCCTGACGCTGATCCGACGCTATCACGACCAGTCGGGCGCGACCGTGCTGATCGTGTCCCACTCGATGGAGGACATCGCCGGGCTGGCCGACCGCCTGCTCGTGATGGATCACGCCCACGTGCTGTTTTGCGACGCGCCCCGCGCGGTGTTCGCCCATGCAGACGAGATCATCGCCGCCGGGCTGGACATCCCGCAGATCACCAAGGTCATGCGCGAGCTCCGGTCGCGCGGCTATGAGGTGGACACCTCGGTGTTCACCATCGAGCAGGCGCTCGAGGCGCTGCGCGCCTGCAAACGGAAAGGGGGCGCACGCTGATGCTCAAGGACATCACCATCGGTCAGTTCTTCCCCGGCGACAGCGCGGTGCACCGCTTAGATCCCCGCGTCAAGATCGTGCTGACCGTCGTGTTCATCGTCATGCTGTTCTGCGCGACAGGGCCCCTCTCCTACGGGCTGATCTTCGCCCTGCTGGGCGCGATCATCCGCATCTCGCGCATCTCGCCCAAGCTGGTCGTGCGCGGCCTGCGGCCGATCCTGTTCATCATCGTGTTCACCGCCGTGCTCAACCTGTTCTATACGCCGGGCGAATACCTCTGGCAGTGGGGCTTTTTGCACATCAGCAAGGAGGGCATCTACACCGCTGTGTTCATGGTGATCCGCCTGATGCTGCTGATCATCTCGACCTCGATGCTGACCTATACCACCAGCCCCATCCAGCTCACCGACGGGCTCGAACGCCTGCTGCGGCCGCTCAAAAGGCTGCACGTGCCGGTGCACGAGCTGTCGATGATGATGTCGATCGCGCTGCGGTTCATCCCCACGCTGATCGAGGAGACCGAAAAAATCATCTCCGCCCAAAAGGCGCGGGGCGCCGATCTGGAGAGCGGCTCGCTGGTGCAGCGCGCCAAGGCGATGATCCCGATCCTCGTGCCGCTGTTCATCTCGGCGTTCCGCCGAGCAGACGAGCTCGCCACCGCGATGGAATGCCGCCTGTACCGCGGCGATGTCGGGCGCACCCGCATGAAGCAGCTCCGGCTCACGCGGATCGACCTGATCGCCTGCGTGCTGGTCGCGCTGCTGCTCGCGGCCGTGCTGGTGCTGCGGTCGTATGGACTTTGAGCCGAAGGGAGGCGATGAGATGGACAATATCGCCCTCGTCCTGTCCTATGACGGGACGCATCATCACGGCTGGCAGGTGCAAAAGAACGGCTCCTCGATCCAAGAGAGCATCGAGACCGCGCTGTACCGCCTGCTCGGCTGTCGCTGCCACGTTTCGGGCGTCGGGCGCACCGATGCCGGTGTGCACGCCCGCCGCTATGTCGCCAATTTCAAGGCCGACTGCACGATCCCGCCCGACCGGCTGCCC
>JAUNJI010000084.1 GCA_030533295.1 Eubacteriales bacterium | reverse complement strand
CTGACGCGCCGCTGACCGGCGAAAAACGCGAAAATCGATGCAAAAAAACGGCTCCCCACGGGGAGCCGTTTTCGTTTGGTCTGTCTATGACTGCTTTTAGTCGGGCGCAGCGGCGGTCTGCTGCTCCATCCGGCGGATGAGCTGCCGGAAGCGGATGGCGAACAGCACCACGACCGTGGTGGCGGCGAGCAGATCGGCCACCGGCTCGGCGAAGAACACTGCGAACAGCTTATCCTCGAAGAAATGCGGCAGGATGAGGATCAGCGGGATCAGCAGCAGGATCTTGCGCTCGAGCGCGAGGAAGAGCGAGATCTTAGCCTCGCCCAGCGCAACGAAGCACTGCTGGAAGGTGTTCTGGAAGGCCATCGTGAAGCCCACCGCGAAGTAGATCCGCAGCGCCCACGCGGTCATCTCGATCAGCTCGGGCGCTTCGCGGCAGAACATCCGCGCGACCAGCTGCGGCGCGAACTGCACCAGCCCCCACACGCCGAACGCGAACACGCACGCGACCAGCAGGTTGTATCGGATCGCCTGTCTCATGCGTGCGGGCTGCTTGGCACCGTAATTGAAGCTCAGGATCGGCTGTGCGCCCTGCGCCAGCCCCATCAGCGGCATCTGGATCATCTGCGCCACCGAGGTCAGGATCGTCATCGCGCCGACCGCCAGATCGCCGCCGTAGCGCTGGAGCGACACGTTGAAGGTGACGATCAGCAGGCTCTCGGTCGATTGCATGACGAACGGCGACGCGCCCAGCCCGATCGACGGCAGCAGCAGCTCTCCGTCGATGCGCAGATACCGCCGCTCGAGCCGCAGCGTGCTCTTGGCGCTGACGAGAAAACGCACCACCCACAGCGCCGAGACCGCCTGCGAGAGCACGGTCGCGATCGCCGCGCCGCGCACGCCCATGTGGAACACGAAGATGAACACCGGATCGAGCACCACGTTGAGCACCGCGCCGATCAGCACGGTCTTCATCGCCACGTCGGACTTGCCCTGCGCCGTGATGAAGCCGTTCAGGCCGAGCGCGGTCATGACGAAGATCGTGCCCATCACGTAGATGTTCAGATACTGCATCGCATACGGCAGGGTATCCTCGGACGCGCCGAACAGCAGCAGGATCGGCCGCTGGAACACCAAGAACACCACGGTCAGCACGGCGGCCAGCGCCCACAGCGCGAGCGTGCAGGTGCCCATCGTGCGCACGGCGCGCTCGTGGTCGCCCTCGCCCATGAAGATCGAGGCGCGGGGCGCACCGCCCATGCCGACCAACGACGCGAACGCCGCGATCAGTGTGATGATCGGAAAGGTCACGCCCATACCGGTGAGCGCGACCGCGCCCTCGCCCGGGATCCGGCCGATGTAGATGCGATCGACGATGTTATACAGCAGATTGACCACCTGCGCGCAGATCGTCGGCAGCGCGAGGCGGAGCAGCAGCGAGCCGACCGGATCGCTCCCCAGATCGGCCTCGCGGCGTTTGGTCTTTGGCTGACTCATGCGCGATCCTCCCGGATGAGGATGCGCAGCGCCTCGACGGCGGCGCGCACGCCGCGCTCGGCCGCGTCGGGCGGGATGGACGGCGCATCGTCGTTATCCGCGTTCCACAGCACGTTGAGCACCGCGCCGCAGCGCACGTGCAGCACCTGCGCGACGATGAACAGCGCCGCTGTCTCCATTTCGCTGGTCAGCGCCCCGGCGGCCTTCCACGCCTTCCACTTGGCGACCAGCTCCCCGGCGATGGGCTGCTGGGCGGGGCGGATCTCGCCATAGAAGCTGTCCTTGGACTGGATCACGCCGATGTGGTGGGTCAGACCGAGCTGCACCGCAGCCTCCCGCAGCGCCGCGACCACCGAAAAATCGGCCGCCGCCGGGAACTCGATCGGCAGGTACTCGCGGCTCGTGCCCTCCTGCCGGATGGCGGCGGTGGCGATCACGAGGTCGCCGCCGTGCACCTCGTCCACGATGCCGCCCGAGGTGCCCACGCGGATGAAGGTGTCCGCCCCGCACTCGACCAGCTCCTCGAGCGCGATCGCGGCCGACGGGCCGCCGATGCCGGTCGAGCAGACCGCGACCGGCGTGCCGTCGAGCTGCCCCGTCCACAGCGTGTATTCGCGATTTTGCGCGATCTGCTGCGGCCGGTCGAAATAGCGGGCGATCTTCTCGCAGCGGCCGGGGTCGCCCGGCAGGATCACATAGCGGCCGATGTCGCCCTTTTCGATCTGGATGTGCATTTGTTTCCCATCGATCAACATATCGTTTTTCCCTCCCGTTCGATGATGCGGATGTTCTTTTCTGCCTTGGCGCGGGGCAGCATGACCTCGTGCCCGCAGCCCATACATTTGAGCTTGAGATCCATGCCCGTGCGGAGCACGCTCCACTTTTTTTCGCCGCAGGGATGCGGCTTTTTCATGGTCAGGATGTCGCCGACCTGTATATCCACAGCTTCCTTCCTCCTTTTGCCGCCGGCTGCGGCGCGGTGCGCGGTATGGTGCGCTATATGACTATTATAGCATACCGGCGCACAAAAAGCCACCGGCGCACGCCGACCCCGCCGCCGCGAAAACCGCATCGGCGGTGCTAAACGCCCGTCCCGCCTCATAGGATAGAGCAGATGTCAAAGGAGGTTGGACGATCCTATGAAAGACCATGACTGTTATCTGCCCGAAGGCAGTTATGCCGCCCTGCCCGCCGTGCGGCAGGCGCTCCGCTCGCCCGACGGCCTGCGCCGCGCACAGGCCGAGGGCATGATCCTCGAGGCGGTCGCGCAGCGCTGCACCGCCGCGCACGACCTGCTGTTCGACCTCGGCTTCGCGCAGGGCGTGATGCCGCGCACGTGCTGTGCGCTGGGCGTGGCCGAGGGCGACACCCGCGAGATCGCGATCTTGTCCCGCGTGGGCAAGCCGACCTGCTTCGTCGTGACCGGGGTCGAGCTGTCCGCCGATCCGCCCACGGTCTGGCTGTCGCGCACGGCCGCGCAGCAGCGGGCGCAGGACGCGCTGCTCGACACGCTGCGCCCCGGCGACGTGATCGCCGCCGCCGTCACCCATCTCGAGCCGTTCGGCGCGTTCGTCGATATTGGCTGCGGCGTGGCCTCGCTGATCGGCATCGAGAACCTGTCGGTCTCGCGCATCTATCACCCCAGCGACCGGCTGCGCGTCGGCCAGTCGATCTATGCGGTGGTGCGCACGGTCGATCGGGCGGCGCGGCGCATCTCGCTCACCCACCGCGAGCTGCTGGGCACGTGGGAGCAGAACGCGGCGCGGTTTTCCCCCGGCGAGACCGTGCGCGGCGTCGTGCGCTCGATCGAGCCCTATGGCGTGTTCATCGAGCTCGCGCCCAACCTGTCCGGGCTGGCCGAGCCACGCAGCGACCTGACCCCCGGCACGGTCGTTTCGGTGTACATCCGGTCGATCCTGCCCCAGCGCATGAAGATCAAGCTGACCGTGATCGACGTGCTGGCCGACCGCGAGCTGCCCGCCCGGCCGCCGTATTTCCTCACCGAGGGACGGCTGCAAGAGTGGGTCTACACCCCCGCCTGCTGCGATAAAAAGCCGATCGTCACCCATTTCGACGCGGTGTGACCGCCGCCCCGCCCGCGCCCCAGCAAAAAAGCTCCGGGATCTGCGATCCCAGAGCTTTTTTCGTCTGTTTCGAGCCTTAGTCCTGATGGGCTTCGATATACTTGACGATGTCGCCGATGGTGCTCATCTCCGCGGCTTCCTCGTCCGAGATCGCCACGCCGAAGTTCTCCTCCAGATCCATCATCAGCTCGACCACGTCCAGCGAATCCGCGTTCAGATCCTCCTTCACCTTGGTCTCCATGGTCATGGTGGACGCATCCGCGTCGAACTTGTCCGCCAGGATCTCACATACCTTTTCAAACATGGGTGTTATACTCCTTCCTCATCATCTTGATGTATTTGTCTGAAAACTCCGACCTTGCGGAATTTTTCATACCGTTTTTGCAGCAGGCTATCCATGCTGGGCTCGGCGGCCAGCGCCGACAGCTGCTCGCGCAGCGCGCGGCCGACGTTGCGGATCAGCTGCGCGTTGGAATTGCCCTCCGGGATGATGCCCTCGACCATGCCGACGGCATACAGGTCGCGCGCGGTGATGTGCAGCGCGTCCGCCGCCTCGTCCTCGCGCGTGGGATCCTTCCACAGGATGGACGCGCAGCCGCGCGGCGACACGACCGAATAGATCGCGTTCTCCAGCATGAGCACGCGGTCGGCCACGGCCAGCGCCAGCGCCCCGCCCGAGCCGCCCTCGCCCGTGATGATCGAGATCACCGGCGTTTTGAGCTCGATGAACTCATACAGGCAGCGGGCGATCGCCTCGCCCTGTCCGCGCTCCTCGGCGCCCAAGCCCGGATACGCGCCCGCGGTGTCCACGAAGCAGATCACCGGGCGGTGGAACTTTTCCGCCTGATGCGCCAAGCGCAGCGCCTTGCGGTAGCCCTCGGGGTTGGCCATGCCGAAGTTCGCGTCCATGTTCTGCTCGATCGTGCGCCCCTTGCGGTGGCCGATCACGGTCACGGCCGTGCTGCCCAACCAGCCGATACCGGCCATGATCGCATGGTCGTCGGCAAAATAGCGGTCGCCGTGCAGCTCGATGAAGCCATCGAACAGCGCGTCGATATAGTCGCCCAGCATGGGGCGCTTGGTATCGTGTATGATGCGCATTTTTTCGCTCGCCGGACGGTCGCTCATGCTTTCCACACCTGCCATTTCTTTCCCTTAGGCGCGCAGTGGAGCTTGAGCAGCTGCTCTAGCGTGCCCCGCAACTGATTGCGCGGGACTATTTTATCACAAAACCCGTGCGATAGCAAGAACTCCGACGACTGAAAATCGTCCGGCAGGGTCTGTCCGATCGTGCCCTCGATCACGCGGCGGCCGGCGAAGCCGATCGTCGTGCGCGGCTCGGCGAGGATGATGTCGCCCAGCATGGCGAACGAGGCGGTCACGCCGCCGGTCGTCGGATCGGTCAGCACGGTGATGTACAGCAGCCCGGCGTCCGCGTGGCGGCGCACCGCCGCCGACACCTTGGCCATCTGCAAGAGCGAGAACATCCCCTCCTGCATCCGCGCCCCGCCCGAGCAGGTGAACACCACGACGGGCAGGCTCTTTTCGGTCGCATACTCGAACAGGCGGGTCAGCTTTTCGCCCACGACCGAGCCCATCGACGCCATCATGAAGTGGCTGTCCATCACGCCGATCGCGGTCTCCACCCCGCCGATGCGGCACACGCCGGTCTTGACCGCGTCCGGCATCCCGACCTTTTCGGCCAGCGCCGCGGTCTTTTCCGCGTAGCCGGGAAAATCGATCGGGTCGGCGGGCGCGAGGTCGGCGTACAGCTCCTCGAAGCTGTCCTTATCCGCGATCTGGCGGATGCGGGTGCGCGCCAGCAGGCGGCCATAGCGGCCGCAATGCGGGCAAACATACAGATTTTTGCCATAGGCATAGGCTTTGAGCTCGGTGCCGCAGCCCTTGCACTTGATGACCTTGACCGTCACATCCTCTTGGGGCTTGAGCTCCATCGAGGTCTCGCGCGTTTTTTGAAATAGGTCGATCAGTCCCATACGGATCCCCCCTTTCTTATCGGTCGAAATCGCCGTTGGCGATCGAGTTGACGTGGAACGTCGCATCCTCGAACGCCTTGGAGCGCAGGATGTGCATCTGGTAATCCAGCCCGGTGACGACGCCCTCGAACAGCGTTTCCGCGAGGGCGCGGCGCATCCGGTCGATCGCCTGCGTGCGGTCGGAACCGGTCACGATCAGCTTGCCGATCATCGAATCGTAGTACGGCGGGATCGTGTAGCCCTGATAGGCGGCCGAGTCGATCCGCACGCCCGGTCCGCCGGGCAGGTGCATCGACACCAGCTTGCCCGGCCGGGGCGCGAAGTCGTTCGCCGGATCCTCGGCGTTGATGCGGCACTCGATCGCGTGGCCGCGCAGCGTCAGATCGTCCTGCGTGAAGGGGAGCGGCTCGCCCGCGGCGATGCGGAGCTGGGCGCAGACCAGATCGACGCCCGTCACCTGCTCGGTGACGGGATGCTCGACTTGGATGCGGGTGTTCATCTCGCAAAAATAGAACGCGCGGTCGGCATCGACCAAAAACTCGATCGTGCCCGCGTTGCGGTAGCCGACGCGCCGCGCCAAGCTGACCGCCGCGCTCGTCATGCGCTCGCGCAATTCCGGCGTGACGAAGGCCGAGGGCGATTCCTCGATCAGCTTCTGGTGGCGGCGCTGCACCGAGCACTCGCGCTCGAACAGGTGCACCACGTTGCCGAAATGATCGCCCAGGATCTGCACCTCGATATGGCGCGGATCGGCGATGTACTTTTCCATATACAGGCGGCCGTCGCCAAAGTTCGCGACCGCCTCGGCCGAGGCGCTGTCG
>JAUNJI010000083.1 GCA_030533295.1 Eubacteriales bacterium | reverse complement strand
GCTCGATGTGCTCGCGGCCGATCATGCCGCAGCCGATGACAGCGATCTTGAGTTCCATAAGTATTACCTCCATTTTTCAGTCGTCAGCAGCCGTCCGTGGGCGAGGCCGCGCGGGCGGGTGCCGGGTGGAAGAGCCGACTGCGCACGGTGCGCAGCACAGCGCGAGAAACAGTCTCTCCACACGGTCGATCGGGGCCGCGGGACGACCCGCGGCCCCCACGAAAAGAAGAGAGAAAGTGATGTTGGAGCGGGGATCAGGCGCGTTTGGCGTTCTTGCGCATATCGAGCACGACCGATATCACGATGATCAGGCCCTTGACGATGTTGGTCATGTTATCATCGACCTTGAGCATGACCAGACCGTTGTTGATGACGCCCAGGATCAGGATACCGGCGAGCACGCCGGATACGCGGCAGATACCGCCGGTGTGCGAGGTGCCGCCTACGGTGGCCGCTGCGATCGCGTCCAGCTCGTAGTTCAGGCCGGTGGTGGACGGGTCAGCCGAACCGGCGCGACCGGCCAGCAGCATACCGGCCAGCGCGGCGCAGACCGACGACCAGACATAGACCATGATGAGGTTCTTTTCGACGTTGATGCCGGCCACGCGGGCAGCCTGGTCGTTGCCGCCGATGGCATAGACGTTTTTGCCGAAGCGGGTCTGGGTCAGGATGAAGCCGGAGATGGCGAACATCAGGAAGAACACGAGGATGATGACCGGGAATTTGCCGCCGATGCGCGCCGAGCCGAGGAAGCGGAAGCTCTCCGACAGGTTGGACACCGGGCGGGAGGTGTACATCTTGGCACCGGCGCGGCAGATGAGCTGCGCACCGAGGGTGGCGATGAAGGGCGGGATCTTGGTGTATGCGATGATCGCGCCGTAGATGCCGCCGATGAGCGCGCCGAGCGCCAGACCGATCACAAAGACCAGCGGTGCGGGCAGCGCGTCCATGCCGGGCAGGATCGCGTTGGCATAGTCAGCGGGCTGGACGAGCGATGCGGTGATCACCGCGACCATCGCCGCCGAAGCGCCGATCGTCAGGTCGATGCCCTTGGCCAAGATGGTGAACATGACGCCGAACGCCATGATGCCCTTGACGGCCTCGCCGGAGAGCAGCGTCAGCAGGTTGCTGACCGAGAAGAAGTTCGGCTGGGCGATGCCCATGATGATGACCAAGATGATCAGTACCAGCCAGATCGAGTTCTGGGACAGGAATTTTTTCTTATCGAACGATTTTTGCATCTCGTTTTCCCCTCTTTCTTATTGCGCCGCAGCAGCGGGATGGTACGGGATCTCGCTGGTCGCATATTTCAGGATCAGCTCGGAGGAAAAGTCCTTGCGATCGACGATCGCGGTCATCATGCCCTCGTGCATGACCACGATGCGGTCGCTCATCCCCATGACCTCGGGCAGCTCGCTGGAGATCATGATGATGGCCTTGCCCTCGCCCGCCAGCTTGGTGATGAGCGAATGGATCTCCGCCTTGGCGCCGACATCGATGCCGCGCGTCGGCTCGTCCACGATCAGGATGTCGGGATCGGTCAGCAGCCAGCGGCCGACGAGCACCTTCTGCTGGTTGCCGCCGGACAGGTTCTTGATCGGCGTGTCGATCGACGGCGTTTTGGTGCTCAGCTTTTTGACGTATTCCTCGGTATCCGCGCGCATCTTGGCGTGGTCGAGCGGGAAACCATACTGCTTGAGGTTGGCGAGGACGGTGTTCTCCTTGACGCTGAGCAGGCCGACGATGCCGTTGCCGCGGCGATCCTCGGTCAGCAGGGCGATCTTTTCGGCGATCGCGTGCTCGGGCGACTTGATGTGCAGCTCGCGGCCGTCCTTGTAGATCTTGCCGCCGGTGATGGTGCGCATCCCGAAGATGGCCTCGGCGGTCTCGGTGCGACCCGCGCCGACCAGCCCGGCGAAGCCCAATATCTCGCCGCGGTGCAGCTCGAAGGACACGTTCTTGACCGCGCGACCGGCCGACAGATTCTCGACCTTGAGGATGGTGTCGCCGATCGGGCAATCGACCTTGGGGAACATCTCGTTGACCTCGCGGCCGACCATGAGCTGGATCAGCCGATCGACATCCAAATTATCTGCCCGGTCGGTCGCGATGTACTCGCCATCGCGGTAGACCGTGATGTCGTCCGAGATGCGGAAGATCTCGTCCATCTTGTGCGAGATGTAGATGATCGCGACGTTCTTGGCCTTGAGCTCGGCGATGATGCGGAACAGGTGCTCGACCTCGGCATCGGTCAGCGCCGAGGTCGGCTCGTCCATGATGACGATGCGGCTGTCATAGGAGACGGCCTTGGCGATCTCGACCATCTGCATCTTGGCGACCGACAGATCGCCCATTTTTTGATCCGGATCGACATCCAGCCCGAGCTTGTTGAACAGGTCGATGCTGTCCTGCCGCATCTTTTTGTGATCGACGATGATGCCCTTGCGCGGTGCGCGACCCAGCCACAGGTTCTCGCACACGCTGCGCTCCGGCACCGGGGACAGCTCCTGATGGATCATCGAAATGCCCGCGTTGAGCGCCTCCAGCGTGCTCTTGAAGTGGATCTCCTTGCCATCGAACACGATCTTGCCCGAGGTGGGCGGATGGATGCCGATGAGGCACTTCATCAAGGTGGATTTGCCTGCGCCGTTCTCGCCCATCAGGGTGTGGACGGTGCCGGGACGCACCTTGAGCTGCACGCCCTTGAGCGCGCGCACGCCGGGGAACTCCTTTACGATGTCAGTCATTTCGAGGATATACTCTTGACTCACGATGGTTCACCCCCATTTTTTGCGTTTCGATCCAAAAAGGGACACTGAAATGCAATGTCCCTTTTGGCGTTATCGGTTCACTTATTCGTAATCGGCCACGTTGTCGATCGTGACGGGCTCGAACGGTACCCACAGGATGTTGCCGGTCTCGTCGGTTTCATAGCCGGTGCCCTCGGCCACGTTCTTGCCGTCCACCAGGTTCTTGGCCGCCAGCAGCGCGCCGCGACCCTGACCGACCGGGTTCTGGAACACGGTCATCGCCATGGAGCCATCCTTGATCGCCTGACGGCCGTCCGCCGTCGCGTCGATGCCGACGATCGGGATGGAGGTCGGGTCGATGTTCTTGGACTTGAGCGCCTCGATCGCGCCGAGCGCCATCGCGTCGTTGTTGGAGATGATGCAGTCATACTCGGCGGTATCGACCAGCGGGGAGATCATGTCCTGCGCGGTCGCGCGGTCGTAATCAGCGGCCAGCGGTGCAGCTGCCTCGATCGCGGTGACGCCGTTGTCCTTGAACGCCTGCAGCAGGGACGCGGTGCGGTTCTCGGTCGAGGTCTGGCCGAGGATGCCGTTGAGCAGGATGTAGCGGATCTCGCTCTTGCCCTGGCTCTTGAACAGCTCGGACAGGTAGTCGCCCTGGAACTTGCCTGAGGTCATCTCGTCCGAGCCGACGTACACCGCGCTCTCATTGAGGACGGAGGGATCGGTCGGATAGCGGTTGACGAATACCACCTTCATGTCGCCGGCCGCCTCGACACACTGCGCAGCAGTCGCCGGGTCTACCATGTTGATGATGATCGCCTTCTCACCGTTGTTGCGAGCGGTCTCGATGTACTGGAGCATCTTGCCGGTGTCGCTGTTCGCGTCCTGCGTGGTCAGGCTGACGCCGACCTCGCTCGCCACAGCCTTGGCCGCCGCCTCCAGCTCGCCCAGGAACTCGTCGCGCTGCGCCATGATCAGCGTCATGTCGTAGTTGCTGCCAGCAGAGGAGCCGCCGTCGCTGCTGCCGCCATCCGTGCCGCCGCCGCTGTTGCCGCAGCCTGCCAGCATCGCGGTCATCATCGATGCCGCGATAAAGCTTGCAAAGATCCTCTTTTTCATGTGTCTCCCTCAACTTTCTCTTGTTTTGGTTTCAAGCGCGTACACGTTCACACGTTTCAGAAAGAGCGTGTTCTGCTTGTCTACTTCTGTTTTACCCCTTATTAGGTTCGCCGTCAACCGCGTTTGGGCGTTTTCTACGATATGTCCAGTGCACGCCGCCCGATCCTAGGGAAGTTGTCTGCACGATATTGTGATATTGGGGGTTCTGCCCCATGAAAAGCCGGTCTGATCTATGCAAAACCACCCGTCGGACGACGATCCGACACAAAAATCAGGAAATAAATGGAAAATGCACGCAAAACGCAAAAAGCATGAAAAACCGAACGATAAATCGAGGAATACAGGGGAAAAATGACCGAATAGGGAAGAAAAGAGGATGTATCGCGTGCACACCACGCCAAAGCGTGACGAAAAAAGCGAACACGGTGATACAAAATCAAAAACAAATTTGTGCACGTGTACAATATTGTGAATACGCTGTTTTCTGGATTTTTTCGCAGCGATATGATATGATTTATTGCAAAGAGCTAGGTCGCCACGAGGAATGCGAGGTGAGCGTATGGCGATCACGTTGAACCAGATCGCAGAGCTGTGCGGCGTGTCCCGCGGCACGGTCGATCGCGCCCTGCACAACAAGGGGCGGGTCAGGCCGGAGCTGGCGGCGCGGATCAAGCGCGTGGCAGCCGAGCATGGCTACACGCCCAACCGGGCGGGCATGGCGCTTTCGCGCGCGGGGCGGCCGATCAAGATCGGCGTGGTGCTGCACTCGGCGGACACCCCGTTCATCCGGATGGTGCTCGAGGCGTGCCGCCGGGAGGCGGCTCGGCTGGCCGGGTTCAGCACCAAGGTGATCTTCCGCATCTCGCGCACGCTCGACCCGCTCGAGCAGGTCGCGATGATCGACGATCTGCTCGAGCAGCACCAGCTCAGCGGGCTGGCGATCATGCCGCTGGCCAGCGCGTTGGTCGAGGACAAGCTCAACACGCTGATCGACGAGCACCATCTGCCGGTCGTCACCTTCAACACCGATCTGCCGCACAGCCGCCGGATCTGCTACATCGGGCAGGACAACCGCGCCGCCGGGCGCACGGCCGCCGCGCTCATGCGGCTGGTCACGGGCGGACAAGGCGTGGTCAGCGCGATGATCGGCCCGTCCGAGTACCACTACGCCTATACCGACCGTCTGGTGGGGTTCCGGCAGGAGCTGACGCAGACCGCGTCCGGCCTGTGCCTGACCGAGACCAAGATCGCGAGCGACGAGGTCGGCTGCGCCCAGCAGGCCGCAGAGGCGCTGCTGCGCGACACGCCCGCGCTGCGCGGGATCTACGTCATCACGCCGGGCTATGCCGGCGTGTGCGCTGCGCTCGCGGCGTCGGGGCGGGCGGGCGAGGTGCATCTCATCCTGCACGACGAGATCGCCGCCAACCTGCACGCGCTGCGCGACGGCGTGGCCGATTTCCTGATCGGGCAGGATGCGGAGGAACAGGGCGCGCGCCCGCTGGCGCTGCTGGCGGACTATATCCAACTGGGGCGCCGTCCCGAAAAGACGTTTTTCCATACCGATATTCGCGTGCTGCTGCGGCACAATATCGGCAATCTGCTGTGAGCCAGAGGAGGCATCTCATGTCCGTTCCATCACCGAAGACCTACACCGCGCATATCGTGGACTGCTTTTCGCTGTCCGATCGGACGAAGGGCTACCTGCCCTGCGTGTTCGAGCATTGGTCGATGTTTTATGCCCGGCGTGGGACGGGGGCGATCACGAGCGGCGCGGACGAGATCCGGTTGCAGACCGGCGAGCTGCTCCTGCTGCCGCCTGCGGTGTGCCATGCCGCCAAGCCCGCGGAGGATGCGCTGCTGTATGTGCTGACCTTCGACAGCACGCTGCCGTCCCCGTATCCGACCTACTGCCGCCTGACCGGTCTGCCGCAGGCGGCGGTGCAGTCTATGCTGGCGCTGCTGCTGTCGGGCGACGTGACCGGCTCGGCACGCGACCAGCTGCTGGATGCGCTGCTGCTCCAGCTCACGACCCGGCCGGATTACGGCTTCGCGCCACCGCCGCCGATGACGCTGCCCGTGCAGGTGATGCACTACCTCAACGCGCACTATCAGGAGGAGCTGTCGCTGGCCGATCTGACGGCGGTGTTCCACGTCTCGTCCAGCCATTTGATCCATGTGTGCAAGCCGCTGCTCGGCCGGTCGCCGATCCAGTATCTGATCTGCCGCCGTGTGGGGGCGGCGCAGCAGCTATTGCGCACGACCGACCGCAGCGCGACCGAGATCGCCGGTGAGGTGGGCGTGATGAACCGCAACTATTTCTATCGGGTGTTCAAGCGGCTGGTCGGCCTGCCGCCCGGCAAGTATCGCGAGCTGATGCGCGCGAGCGCCGTCAGACGGCCGCGCGGGAGCGGCGCGAAACGGTAGGCACGCGCAGAAAACGCAAAAAAGGGAAGAAAAAGCACCGATCGCAAGCTGAAATGCCCCCCAAAAGTTAGACAAAAATTCACGCAAAAAATCGTTCAAGCTGCCGAAAGGGC
>JAUNJI010000082.1 GCA_030533295.1 Eubacteriales bacterium | reverse complement strand
CGGCGCGGGCGCTCAGTCGCGGAACTGCACGGTCTGCGTCGCGGCGTCCATGCCATCGACGATCGCGAGCGACTCGACGCGCAGCCCCTGCTCGCGCAGCACGCGGCCGCCCTGCTGGAAGCCCTTTTCGATCACCACGCCGATGCCGGCCACCTGCGCGTGCGCCGCCTCGACGATCTGGCACAGGCCGAGCGCGGCGCAGCCGTTGGCGAGGAAATCGTCCACGATCAGCACGTGCTCCTCCGGCTGGAGGAACCGGCTGGCCACGATCACCTCGTACCGGCGCTTGTGGGTGAAGGACTCGACCGGCGCGGACAGGATCGTGCCGTCGAGGTTGATCGACTGCGCCTTTTTGGCGAACACGACCGGCACGCCGAAGTACTGCGCGGTGATCGCCGCGATGCCGATGCCCGAGGCCTCGATGGTCAGGATCTTGTCGATCCGCTCGTCCGCGAAGCGGCGCTTGAATTCCTTGCCGATCTCGTTGAACAGCGTGATGTCCATTTGGTGATTGAGAAAACTATCTACTTTGAGGACGTTGCCCTCTTTGACCACACCATCTTTTCGGATGCGCTCTTTCAAAAGCTCCATGCTCATCTTCCTTGTCCCTTGATCTATTGTAAATAAGGATACCATTTTTCTGGCGCGGTGTATAGTCTTTTTTTCGACGAACTTGGACTTTGGCATATTTTTTTTGACGGACGGGCGGTTTTTCACCTATCCGGCGCGGAAAACGGCGGCCGCTCCGCCCCGTGCAGCAGCCACGGCAGCGGCGTGCGCCCGAACAGGCTGTCGTGCAGCAGGGCGAGCGCGTCCCACGTGGCGCGGTCGGTCACGCCCGTGGCGGGCAGCAGCAGCACGCCCTGCGCCTGCCGCACGCCGGCGACCGTATCGGCGTCGTACACGCCGGTCAGCGGCACGGTGGGCAGCGCCCCGAAATGCGGCGCGGCCGTGCCCAAGATGAGCTGGAGCGCGAACACCGACGCGCCCCGGTCGCCGGGGGACAGGGCGGCATCCGCCCCGGCGGGGAAGAAGGACAGCATCTGCGGCAGCGTGCTGTCCGTGTCCAGCGCCCGCGCGGCGCGGTCGATCGCCGTCCATGTCGCGTAGTCGGCCGTGCCGGTGACGGGCAGTCCATGCGCGCGCTGGAAGTCGCGCACGGCGGCCGCGGTCTCTTGGCCGTACAGGCCATCCGGCGCGAGCGGCTGGGGCGCGCCCTGCTGCCGCTGGATGCGCCGCAGCGCGTGTTGCAGCTCGTAGATGTGGGCGCGGCGCTGTGCTACGGTGTACATCAGTCGCCCTCCTCTCCGATCGCGTAGCCGGGATACTGCCCGGCGCTGGTCTGGGCGGCGGCGCTGACCTCGCGGGCGAGCCGCGCCAGCCCCTTGCGCGTGAGCGGGCCGATCGCGCCCGTGGCCGGCAGGCCGAGCAGCGACTGGATCACCGACACCGCATCGCGGGTCTGCGCCCCGAAAATGCCGTCCTCGGCCACGGTGGGCACCTCGGGATAGCCCAGCGCGACCGTATCGATGAGCTGCTGCGCCGCCAGCACGGCCGCGCCGCGCATCCCCTCGACGAGGAACACATCGGCCAGCGTCGGCTGCTCGGCCAGCCAGCCGGGCACGGGCTGCACCGCCCGCACGGACAGATAGGTGGACACCAGCGCGTCCCACGTGGCGCGATCGACCACGCCGGTCACGGGCAGACCGACCAGCTGCTGATAGGCCGCGACGGCCGCGCGGGTCTGCGGGCCGAACAGGCCATCGACCTGCGCCGCCTGCCAGCGGGGCAGCTCGTCGTAATATTCGCCCACGATGGCGAGGAAGTACTGGAGGATCTGCACACCGGGGCCGCGTGCGCCCTCGCGCAGCGTTTCGGGGAACTGGCGGGACACGTCGGACAGCAGCAGACCCTCGCTGTCGAGCTCGCTCAGGCGCTTGACGTTGTTGTAGATGAACGCGATCCGGTACCACGTCGCCCGGCCGACCAGCCCGTCGGGCGTCAGCTCGAACTGCTGCTGGAACGCCCGCACGGCGCGTTCGGTGTCGGCATCGAAGATGCCGTCGGCGGGGTCGATCTTGGGGATGTTGGGGAAGTTGGTCGAGATGCGGTCGAGGCGCTGCTGGATGCGGCGCACCTCCTCGGACACGTCGCCCAGCCGGAGCACGACCCCCGGCCACGAGCCGCCCAGCGCGGGCGCGAGCGGGGCATCGCGCACGAAGTTGATGTCCGCACCGTAGAAATAGCGCACGATCTGCTCGGCGCTCATGCCCTGCTCGGCCAGCGGCACGGTGCCCCACTGGCTGAGCCCGCCGGGGCAGGTGGTGGTCGTGCCGTTGCAGTATTGGGCGAACAGCGGCTCGATCGCGTCGCCGCGGGTCAGGTAGTCGTTGAACATATCATCGACGATGGTCGAGATATTGACGAAAATATCCCGCCCGGGCACGAAGGACTGGTCATAGCGGGTGGAATTGGTGATGTCGAAGTCATAGCCCTGTGCGCGATACCATTCGGTGAACACGCGGTTGAGCACATAGGACACCTGCGCATAGATGTTGGCGCGGATCGCCTGCTCCGGCCATGTGGGATAGATCTCGGACGAGGCCACGTTCTTGATATAGTCGGCGAAGGGCACGGTGACGTTGGGCGCGGTGCTCGCGGGCGTGCCCAGATGGACGGTGATGGTCTCCGGGATGACGACGGGCGATGGGGGCATAGCGGATCATTCCTCCTCTGCCGGTGCGGACGGATAGAGCTGTTGCGGGCGGCCGGTCGCGGTCAGGCCGGTCTGGGCGAAGGACTGCCCCTCGTCCAGCGGGAGCAGCGCCACGGGCAGCACGGCGGGCACATCGGCGAACATCGCGACGTGCAGCGCGGTCAGCGGGACGTAGCCCGGCTGCACCGTCTCGACCGTGTAGACCGCATAGGGCAGGCCGCCATCCGGCGCGAGGGAATCGGCGCGTGGCGGGGTGGGCAGGGACAGGGGCGGCGTCAGGCCGCCTTCATCGGTGCGAACGGCATACAAAAGCTGGCGTGTGCCCGCCGCATCGGCTGCGGTGGACACCGTGACCGACGCGCCCGCGAGCGGGAGCGCACCAAGAGCGGTCGTGACGGCCACGCGCAGCGTGGCCGAGCCGCCGGTCGCAGATCCGGGCATGGATCGACCTCCTTGTGAGCAGTCGGGGGCAGCGCGACGCGCTGCCGGGGGTGGACGATGGCTGCGCTACACCAGCCTGACCCGGTGCGTCCGCGCCCAGTGGTCGAGCTGGATGATATAGGCCAAGATCTGCGGGGCGCGCATGAGCTGGCCGTACCACGGCTCGGTCAGGCGCTCTGGGTGGGCGATCAGCGCCTCGACCGCCGCAGGATCGAACAGCGAGGACACGAGCGCGTCGGGGTCGGATAGGATGCGGCGCACATAGTCGGCGCACAGCCGGGCATAGGTCGGGTGGAAGGTCTTGGGATAGGGGCTTTTCTTGCGCCAGACGATCGCAGAGGGCAGCTCGCGCTCGAACGCCTTGCGGACGATGCCCTTTTCGCGGCCGTCGAGCGCCTTGAACGCCCACGGCATATCATAGGCGTATTCGACGATGCGGTGGTCGCAAAACGGCACGCGCACCTCCAGACCGGAATACATGCTCATGCGATCCTTGCGGTCGAGCAGGGTGGCCATGAACCAGTCGAGATTCAAAACGAACATCTCGCGCATCCGCGCCTCCTTTTTGCTGTCCGTGGGCAGCTTGGGCGCGCGGCGGCAGGTGTCCAGATAGTGCTGGCGGACGAAATCCGCCCCATCCTGCACGACGCCGGGGCGGAGCAGCCCGAGCCGCAGATCGACCGACCGCGACCACGGGAAGGTGTCCTCGAACAGGATCTGCTCGCGGTGATACCACGGATAGCCGCCGAACAGCTCGTCGGCGCACTCGCCGGACAGGCACACGGTCGCGCCGCCCTGCTTGACGGCCGCGCAAAACAGCAGGAGCGAGGCATCCACGTCGGCCATGCCGGGCAGATCGCGGGCATCGGTCGCGGGCAGCAGGGCGGCGCACAGCGCATCGGGCTCGATGACCACCTCATGGTGGGCGACACCGAGCGCGTCGGCCATCAGGCGGATGTAGGCGGCGTCGCTGTTGGGCTGGAAGGCGCTTTTGGTGAAGTATTTGTCGTTGTCGCGGTAATCGACCGACCAAGTGTGCAGCGTTTGGCCGCGTGCGGCATAGTCCTTGGCGGCCAGCATGGCCAGGATCGACGAATCCAGCCCGCCCGACAGAAAGCACGCCAGCGGCACGTCGGACACCAGCTGCCGCCGCGCGGCATCGCAGATCAGTTCGTGCGTGTGCGCGAGGGTGGCATCGAGATCGTCCTCGTGCTCGTGGGCTTCGAGCTGCCAATAGGTGCGGTCGGTGTAGCCGTCGGGCGTGTACACCGCATAGTGGCCGGGCAGCAGCGAGTCGATCTGCCGGAACACGCCCGCCGCCGGTGGCCGCGCAGGACCGAGCAGCAGCAGCGTGCGCAGGCCGTCCGCGTCGATCGTGGGCTCGACCGCCGGGTGGCACAGCACCGCGCCGATCGTCGAGCCAAAGACCAGCCCGCCGCGCGTGTGCGCGAGGAACAGCGGCTTGACGCCCAGCCGGTCGCGGCACAGCACCAGCCGCCGTTGCCGCTTTTGCCAAAAGGCGCAGGCGAAAATGCCGTTGAGGCGGGCGAACGCGCCGGTGTCCCACTCCAAAAAGGCGTGCAGCAGCACCTCGGTGTCCGAATGGCCGACGAAGCGGTGGCCGCGCAGCGATAGGTCGCGGCGTAATTCTTCCGTATTATATAACTCTCCGTTATATACCAGCACGGTGTCGCCGTCGGGCGCGGTCATGGGCTGCGCCCCGCCCGCCGGGTCGATGACGATCAGCCGACGGTGGACGAGCAGCGCCTCCCGGTCGCTGTATGTGCCCGCCGCATCGGGTCCGCGCGGGGCGAGCGCCCGCAGCATCTGCTCCCCCACCGCGGCGTAGGGCTGCGCCCCGCGCTCGAGATCGATCAGGCCGCCGATCCCACACATGAGCATCTCCTCCTTCATGCAGTCGCTTTCCCTGCTGTTTTATGCGGGGCGGGCGGCGGATATGTGCGGCGGGCAGCGGGGCGGGCGGCGGCGAAACCGCGCGGATGTGCGGAAAAATGGCGAAAATGACCGATAGACCGGCGAAAGACCTGTGCAAAAAACCGAAAAGAAAAGTATGTTAAATCCTTGACAAAATCGCGCCGAACAGTATAATAGAAGATGGCATGCTTTAGGGCGAGATGACGGCAGTCACACAGCGCAGAGCTCTTCCGGGGGCTCGACGCTGTGGTTTGCCGCGCATCGAAAATGATCCATTTTGGGAGGTATACAGTATGGATTTTAGGCTTACGAAGGAAGAAGCATTGTTCCAGAAAATGTGCCGGGAGTTCGCGCTCAATGAGGTAGAGCCGCTCGCAGCCGAGATCGACCAGCAGGAACGCTACCCCGAGGAGACCGCGCAAAAGCTGATGAAGTACGGCCTGATGGGCATCCAGTTCCCCAAGGAGGTCGGCGGCTCGGGCGGCAATTATGTTTGCTACTCGATCGCGATCGAGGAGATGAGCCGCGTCTGTGCGACCACGGGCGCGATCATCTCGGCGCATGGCACGCTGGGCGCATGGCCGATCTATCATTTCGGCACCCCGGAGCAGAAGGAGAAGTGGCTCCGCCCGCTGATCGAGGCCAAGGAGGGCGCTAAGCTGGGCGCGTTCGGTCTGACCGAGCCCAACGCGGGCACCGACTCCGCGGCGCAGCAGACGGTCGCGGTCAAGCAGGAGGACGGTTCCTACATCCTCAACGGCACCAAGGTGTTCATCACCGGCGGCGGCCGCGCGGATACCTACGTCATCTTCGCGATGACCGACAAGAGCAAGGGCAACAAGGGCATCTCGGCCTTCATCGTCGATAAGGACGACCCCGGCTTCTCCATCGGCAAGATCGAGCATAAGATGGGCATCCGTGGCTCGCAGACCGCTGAGCTGATCTTCGAGGATGTCCACCTCCCCGCAGACCGCCTGCTCGGCAAGGAGAACGGCGGCTTCAAGATCGCGATGATGACGCTCGACGGCGGCCGTATCGGCATCGCGTCGCAGGCGCTGGGCATCGCGCAGGGCGCATTGGATAAGGCGATCGAATACATGAAGGAGCGCGTGCAGTTCGGCCGGACGCTGGACAAGTTCCAGGGGCTCCAGTGGATGGTCGCCGATATGCACACCCAGATCGAGGCGGCGCGTCTGCTCGTCCGTCGGGCGGCGTTCAACCACGATGTCGGCCTGCCGTTCACCAAGGAGGCCGCGATGGCCAAGCTGTACGCCTCCGAGGTCGCCATGGACGTGACGACCAAGTGCGTCCAGATCTACGGCGGCTACGGCTATATCCGCGAGTATCCGATGGAGCGCATGATGCGCGACGCTAAGATCACCGAGATCTACGAGGGCACCTCTCAGGTACAGAGGATGGTCATCGCCGGTCAGATCCTGCGCTAAGAAAGGGAGGAGAACGAAAACATGAAAGCGATCGTTTGTGTCAAGCAAGTCC
>JAUNJI010000081.1:4467-6605 GCA_030533295.1 Eubacteriales bacterium | reverse complement strand
GAAAAGTCTTTTCTTATCGACGCAGTTTTGATACAATAAAAGCAAGCTCATCCGCCGCAGGGCGTGCGCCCGGCGGGCGGTATTTTGAAAGGGGTCGTTCCAGATGAAAAAAAGATCGTTCGCTGTATTCCTCCTCTTGCTGTTCTGCCTGAGCGGCACATTGCCGACCGCTGCGGCGTTGCAGTTCCAAGCGGCCAGCGCCTTCGTGATGGACGGCGACACCGGCGAAGAATTGTATTCCTATAACGGCGATGCGGCGCGTGTGCCCGCCAGCATGACCAAGGTGCTCACGTCGTACATCGTCTATCAGGAGCTGGCGGCCGGACGACTGTCCCTCGATACACCGATCAAGGTCAGCCAAAACGCGGCCGCCAAGTCGCGTGACAGCAGCTATCCGATGGCGGTGCCGCTGACGGCGGGCGCGACCTACACGGTGGACACGCTGCTGCACCTCATCATGATCCCCTCTGCGAGCGCATCCTGCATCGTCATGGCCGAGCACATCAGCGGCAGCGAACAGGCGTTCGTCGCCCGCATGAATCAGACGGCCAAAGACCTCGGCCTGAACGCCACCTACTTCAACTGCCACGGTGCGCGTCCCAACTACATCACCCCGCGCTCGCAGGCGCAGTTGACCAAGCAGTTCATCGACACCTATCCGGACATCCTGCGCATCACCGGCAAGAGCGGTTTCCGATTCGGTGGCAAATACTACAACAACACCAACCACCTGCTCAACACCATGGGACCCTACGAGGGCATCGATGGCTTCAAGACGGGCACGATCGCCGAATCCGGCTACTGTGTGACCACCACGGCCGTGCGCAATGGCCGCCGCGTGATCGCGGTCGTGATGAGATCGACGAGCGACCGGCAGCGCTTCGACGATTCGCGCCAGCTGCTGGACTACGGCTTCGATCAGATCGCGAAGCGCGACGCTGCTCGCGCCGCCACCACGATGCAGATCGTCCCGCTGACGCATAGCATCCGTCCCTATCAGACCGCCGATCTCCAGATGCAGCTGCACGGTGTCACCACACCGTACACCGCGAAGGCACAGTGGTACGTCGATGGTGTGCCCGTCCCCGGCTACGGCAACGACGCCTTCCAAGCGACGGCCACCAAGACCAGCACGCTCCACTACACCCTGCGTGAGCTGTCCGGCGAAACGCTCACGGTGGCCTTCGTCCTCACCATGCCGGACGGCACCGAAAAACGCTCCGAGGTCGTGGTGCCCGTCGAGCAGCGCCCGGTCAGCTACACCGGCTCGCTCAATATCCAGCGTGCTGCGGTCTATCCCGGCAAAACGCTCACCGTCACGGCAGACATCGCGGGCGAAAATGATCTGGCGCACGTCCAGCTCCCCGCCTGCTGGCAGCTCGACGGCCAGCCGATCCCGGGCTACACCAATGCTGCGTTCACCATCCTGCATGATGCAGCGCAGAGCGCCTATACGCTGTCTATCCCGGCCGATGCCGCGCCGGGCGTGCACACGCTGTCGTTCTGCCTCGGTGCAGCGGATGCTACCGCGGTCGTCCCGCTCGTCCTGACGGCCGAGATCGAGGTCGTCCGACCGGCGCAGACCGCGCCCGCAGCCTGAGCCCCCTAAACTAGCGTATCGAAAGGAAGATCCATCGATGACCGAAGTCGTGGCAGCCCTGATCTGGGATCAGGATCGGTTTTTGATCTGCCAGCGCCCCGCACACAAGGCCAGAGGGCTGCTGTGGGAATTCGTGGGCGGCAAGGTAGAACCGCACGAGAGCAAAGAGCAGGCGCTCATACGAGAGTGTCAGGAGGAGCTGGCGATCGCGATCGAGGTCGGCGAGCCGTTCATGGAGGTGACGCACGAATACCCCGATCTGACCGTCCACCTGACGCTGTTCCACGCGACCATCCGGCAAGGTATCCCGCAAAAGCTGGAGCATCACGACCTCCGCTGGATCGCCCCAGCAGAGATCGACCGCTATGCGTTCTGTCCGGCCGATGCGCCGATCTTGCAGCGGTTGCAGGAACGCCACGCAGAACGCCCCCTCTGAGGCTGGGCGGGATCTCTGTGTTCGCGCGGCATCGAGACCGCGCTTGACACCGTGATCGCCCGCTCGAAACGATCAAAAATGGCTCTACGGACAGGTATCCGT
>JAUNJI010000081.1:0-4457 GCA_030533295.1 Eubacteriales bacterium | reverse complement strand
GCAGCCTCGTCCGGCGTGACATAGGCGGTCTGGTACACATGGTAGATCACCATGCCGGGCTTGGCACCAGCGGGCTTTTTCACCTGCCGTACCGGCGTGTAGTCCACCGGCACGCGCGAGGAATGACGCGCCTTGGAGTGATACGCCGCGATCGTCGCGGCCTCGGTCATGGCCTGCTCGGTCGGCGCACGGCCATCCGTCACCAAAATGACGTGCGAGCCATGGATCTTCTGCGTATGGAACCAGATGTCGCTCTTGAACGCGGTCTTGAGCGTCAGCAGGTCGTTTTGCAGATTGTTCTTGCCCGCGAACACGTCGAAGCCGTCGCTCGTGCGATAGTGGAAGGGCTTGGCCTGTGCGGGCCTCACGCGCTGCTTTTTGTTGCGCGCCTGCTTATTCGACAGCACACCGGCCTGCGCCAGCTCCTCGCGGAGCTGCGCCAGATCGCGTTCGCTCTCGGCCTCGCCCAAATTGACCAGCACGCTCTCCAGATAATCCAGCTCGGCGCGGCCGCGTGTGATCTGCTCGGTCAGCATCTGCTCGGCGGTCTTGGCCTTGTTGTATTGTTTGAAATATCGCTGGGCGTTCTGCTGCGGGGTCAGGCGCACGTCGAGCGTGATCTCGACCGTGGGGCAATCCTCCGCATAGTAATCCACCACGGTCGCCTTGTTCATGCCCTTTTCGAGCTGGTACAGGTTGGCGGTGATGAGGTCGCCCATGTGCTTATAGCGGTCGCGCTCATGCGTGGCCAGCAGCTCCTTCTGCTGCGCGGCCAGCTTGCGTGCCAAACGGTCGCGTGCATTGACCACGGTCTTGTGCAGATCGGCCGAGCGACGCGCCATGCGCTCCGCCTTGCCCTTTTTCTCGAAAAATGCCGCGAGCAGCACGGAAAAGCTATCGACCCGCGTGACGTTCATCCCGCTCTCATACTGCGTGATCGGCAAAAAGCTGAAATCGAACACCGCGTCATCCTGTGCGCGGGTGAGCAGATACGGCTGATAGCGCCCCGCCTGCACGTATGCGATCAGGTCGTCGTACACCTGTCCCAATCGCTGCCGCTCCTCGCTCGTCAGGCGGCCGATCGGCTTGGCTGCGTCGCCCGTCGCCCGATAGGCCAGCTCGCGGCACAGCAGCGGCGAAAAACCGAGCAGCGTGTTCAGCAAAAAGCGGTCGAGCCCCTGCCCTTCGTCCGCCTGCGCCACCGCAGCGGCCAAGCCTGCGCCCGAGAGCGCGAACGGGTCGTGCTTGTCCTGCGCGGGCGGCATCCGATAGAACAGGCCGGGCAGCACCTGCCGCTTGCCGGACAGATCGCCGTCCACACGGCGCAGCGCGTCCAAAATGCGGCCTTGTTCATCGCATAGGATCACGTTGGAGTGCTTGCCCATCAGCTCGCAGATCAGGCGCTTTTGACAGGCGACGCCCATCTCGTCGGTCGTGTCCAGCTCGATGCACAGCATCCGCTCGACAGCAGGCTGCACGACCGCAGCGATCTTGGCGCCCTGTACGTGCTTGCGCAGCAGCATACAGAACATCGGCGGTGCGGCGGGATTGTCCCGCGCCGCGTCGATAAAGTGCACACGCGGCGATCCAGCGGCGATCGAGAGCAGCAGACGACGGGCACCGCCCGTCCCCCGGGTCTGCAACACGATCTCATCCCGGTCGGGCTGGTAGACCTTTTCGACCCGACAGCCCGCCAGCGCGGTATTCAGTTCATGGGCGACTGCCCCAAGGCATATTGCGTCTAATGGCATATCCGATCTTCCTTATACGAATTGGATGCAGTCCGTGTGGCGCACGGATACCGCCGTGTGCACGCTGGGGAACGCCCCGCTGATCTGCGCAGCGAACACCGCGACGACCGGATCCTCGGTCGGGAAATGCCCGGCATCCACCAGCGTCAGTCCGAGCGACTGCGCACGCTGCATCAGGTCGTAGCTGTGGTCGCCGATCACGAAGGCATCCGCGCCCTTGGCGAGCGCCTGATCCATCAGCTTGCCGCACGCACCGCCGCCGACGGCCACGCGACGGATCGGCTTGCCGCCGTCGCAAAACTGCACGCCGCCCGCGTGCAAACATTCCTTGACATAGTGCGCGAACTCCCGCGGCTGCATCTCACGCGGCAGGTCGCCCACGCGGCCGAGCATCTTGTTCTCCCCGGCCTCCATATCGACGACGCCGGTCAGGAACAGCGCCGAGGCCAGCGCGTCGTTCACCCCGCCCCGCGCACAGTCCGCGTTGGTGTGCATACAGATCAGCGCGATGTCCTGCCGGATCGCGGCACGCAGGATGCGGCCGGTCGCGTCGTCCGCCGTCACCCGGCTGACCGAGGTGAAGATCGCCGGATGGTGCGCGACGATCAGCTCTGCGCCCTGCGCCGCCGCCTCGGCGACGACCTCCTCGGTCACATCGAGCGCACACAGCACGCCTGTGACCGTCTGCGTGCGGTCGCCGCACAACAGACCGACATTATCCCAGCTCTCCGCCAGCTCCGGCGGAGCAAAGCCCTCCAAAAACGTCAAAATATCCTGTACCGTCGTCATTGCAGATCCTCCAATGCGTGTTCTAGCTGCGCGACTAAGGCGCGTCGTGCCGCCAGACGCGCCGGATCGGCTGTCCGCGCTCGTTCCGCCCCCGCCAGTGCGCGCCGTTCCCGGCTGTATAGCTGTTGCAGATAGTCGGCTGCGCCCGGCGCACGCAGCAGCGCCGGCGAATAGGCACACGCCTCCAGCGGCACCTGCCGCGCCTCGCCCCCGCCGCGTGCCGACAGCACGACATAGTGGCGGCGGCCCTCGCGGCAGATCGTCTCGCGCTCGATCGTATGACCGTGCGCCCACAGCCACTGGCGCAGCTCGTATACCATCGTCATGGGCTGCAAGATCAGCAGATGCGCCCCATCTGTCGTCCATGGGGCGGCGGCCAAGATCTGCGCGATCGTCTGTCCGCCCATGCCCGCGATGCTCACGGTATCACATTCCTCCGGCCGGACGGCATCCAATCCGGGCGCACGCCGCAGCGACAGCGTCACCCCATGCTCGGCTGCGTTGCGGGCAGCGTGCGCCAGCGGCCCCGCGCCGATGTCCGAGCCGATCGCAGACGCGATCCGCCCTGCACGCAGCAAAGCGATCGGCAACTTGCCGTGATCTGTGCCGATGTCTGCCAAAAAAGCGCCCTGCGGCACCTGCGCGGCCAGACAGGCCAGCCGCGGTGTCAAGATCATACTTTCCATCGTTACACCAAAAAAGAGAGCTGGCAGCGCGTGCCAGCTCCATTTTCCGCTTACTCGCCCAGAAAAGCGTTGAGTTTGGCGACCAGCTCGTCCGCATTGGTGCCGTGCACCATGCAGGCTTCCTCGATGCTCTCTCCCTGCGACGCAGGGCAGCCCAGACAATGCATACCGATCTCCATGAAGAACTTTGCCGTATCGAGATCGCGGCTGAGCACCTCGCCGATCGTGGTCTTTTTCGTGATAGCTGCCATGATGGACCCTCCTGTTGGTTTTGTTTTATATTTTCCATTATACCGCAGATCACTACACATTTCAATCATCGTTTTACGATCCACGCGGATTTTTATCGATCGGCGGCAAAAAGCTGCACGTATGTAAAAAAATGCCCGGCAGCTTTGCTGCCGGGCATCGGTCTGCTGAACGATCAGCCCTGCTCGCGCATCTTAGCGAAGCACTCGCTGCAATATACCGGACGGTCAGACTTCGGCTCGAACGGGACGCGAGCCTCGCCGCCGCACGCGGCACAGGTAGCAGTGAAGAACTCACGCGGACCACGCGCCGCGTTCTTGCGGGCATCACGGCACGATTTGCAGCGCTGCGGCTCGTTCTGGAAGCCGCGCTCGGCGTAGAACTCCTGCTCGCCGGCAGTGAACACGAACTCCTGGCCGCACTCCTTGCACACCAACGTCTTGTCTTGGAACATGTTTCTTTACCTCTCTTTGATAGCATCCCCTCGCGAGGGACCTGAAATATATGCGCACAGGACAAGCCTGCCAACGCCTAATAGGGTTTGATGGCTGCCGATTTCCGCTTGATGCGCTGGATGGCATTATCCACAGATTTGACCGGACGATGCAGCGTCGCCGCCATCTCCTCATACGAGAGGCCGTCCAGAAACAATGACAAGACCTTTGCTTCAAATTCAGACAAGAGCGCGTAGAGCCGACGCACCAGTTCTTCTCTTTCCTCGTTGCCGATCACCAACGATTCCGGGTCGCCGGTCGAGGCGACGAGCTGCGTCTGTGCCGCTGCGAGATCCTCCGGCAGCGGCCGGTCGATGGACATCGAGCGATTGAGCGGCTCATGCTTGCACGAGGCCGCCGCACGCACGACGGAATAGACCCGATGCGTGATGCACAGGCGGGCGAACGTCCCGAAGGAGGCGCCGCGGCGGCCATCGAACTCGCGGATGGCCTTGAGCAGCCCCAGCATCCCCTCCTGCAACAGATCC
>JAUNJI010000080.1 GCA_030533295.1 Eubacteriales bacterium | reverse complement strand
GAAGTCACCCGCGCACACGTGGCCAAATATTGGTGAGCTACTTCCTCTCTCTTTTTTTCAACAGGGCAGGTATCTTCCGGGATGCCTGCCCTGTTGGGCGTTCATTGCCACCGCACGCGGAACTGATAGGGCGTCAGCCCGGTATCCCGCCGGAACACGGCGATCAGGTGCGAGCTGCTGCAAAAGCCGCAGGCATAGGCGATCTCCTCGACGCTCTGCGCGGTCGTCATCAGCTGCTCCTTGGCCGCACGCAGGCGCACCGCCTGCAAAAAGCGATGCGGCGTCGTGCCCTGATAGAGCTTGAACTGGCGCATGAAATAGCACGGACTGAGCGCCGCCCGTCGCGCCAGCGCATCGACCGACAGATCGTGCTCGGCGTAGTGCGCCTCGATATAGTCCGCCGCCTGCCGGATCGCCCGCTCGACCGGCCCCTGCTCGGGCTCGCCCAGCAGCAGCATCAGGCTGACGAGCAACCGCCCGATCTCGAGCGACAGCGTGTGGGGCTCGGGCTGCCCCTGCCGCACCGCATCCATGATCGTGCGGCAGCAGCCCGCCACCGTGCGGTCGTGCAGCACCGGCAGCACGACGCCGTGCGTCTGCGTGATGAGCGCGGTGTAGGCCGCGCTGCTACTCCCCAGCAGATGGAACCAGCGCATCCGCAGCTCGTCGGTGCGGGCGCGATAGCGATGCGGCTCGCGGCAATCGAGCAGCACGAGCGTGCCCGGTCCGGCCGTTCGCTGCTGCCCGCGGTATTCGACCGCCAGCTCGCCCGCGTCCACCAGCATGACCTGACACACGTCCAACCGGTCGCGCTGCACCTCATAGCGGCGGTCGCAGCGGTAGATCCCCGCGTGCGGGATGTGATACAGATGGGCTGCGGTGAAGGCATCGGCATCGTGATAAAATCGGATGGAATCGGGCAAAACGCCCACGTCACTGCGCATCATTTCGTCCTCCTTCGGCGTGTCGTCCACTGCTTCTATGATAGCATGGATCGCGGCCAAAGAACAGTATCTTTTTTTGCTATTTAATCGCAAGAATATGCAGTGCTTTCTCTGTCGTTATCGACTATGATAGAGGCAGAAAGACCGATCGATACCGCGATATGCCCGTATCGACCACACCGATATGGCGCTGCTTTCCCCATCATTCGACCGGGGGCAGCGCCGCGCACCGATCGGCTGGTTTTTTACTATCCACTGCATATGACGCACGACAAAAGGAGGCACCTCTGTATGAACGAGATCAAGATCGGCCTGATCGGCGCAGGCTGGATGGGCAAGGCGCACACCACCGCGTTCCACAACGCCAAGATGATCTTTGGCGACGATATGCCGGTGTTCGAGCTGGTGAGCGACGTGAGCGAGGCGCAGGTCGCGGCCTTCGCGAAGAACATGGGCTATCACCGCTACACGACCAACTGGATGGATGTCGTGACCGACCCCACGATCGATCTGGTGGATGTCGCGACCCCCAACTGTATGCACTATGAGATGGCCAAGGCCGCGCTCGAGCACAGCAAGCACGTGTTCTGCGAAAAGCCGCTCTCGCTGACCGCCGCGCAGTCGCGCGAGCTGGCCGATCTCGCCAAGGCCAAGGGCGTGGTCAACTACTGCGGCTTTTCCAACATCGTCAACCCCGCCAACCAGTATGTCAAGGAGCTGGTGCAGTCGGGCAAACTGGGCAAGATCATGCGCGTGCACGCGACCTACGACCAGGATATGCTGCTCGACCCCTCGATCCCGCTGGCGTGGCGGCACATCAACAAGCTGGCCGGCTCGGGCGCGCTGGGCGACCTGTGCAGCCACCTACTGAGCGTGTCCCAGATGATCCTGGGCGATATGCGCGAGGTGCTGGGCGTGCAGTCCATCGTGATCCCCGAGCGCCCGCTGAAGCCCGGCTCGGCCGAGATGGGCAAGGTCGAGAACGACGACCTCATCACCTTCCTCGTCCAATACGAAAACGGCGCGATCGGCGATTTTTCGTCCTCCCGTGTCGCGACCGGCCGCAAAAACTATTTCTATTATGAGATCCAAGGCACCGAGGGCACGGTCGTGTACGACCTCGAGCGGATGTGCGAGGTGCAGGTCTACTTCAAGTCCGACGCAGACAAGGACAACGGCCGCGACTGCGGTTTCCGCACCGTGCTGCTCAACCCGCAGCATGAGGGCTTCCAATGGTTCCAGCCCGCGGGCGGCATCGCGATCGCGTTCGACGACATGAAAACGCTGCAAGCGCACGCGCTCATGCAGGCCATGCACGGCGGCGACTATATCTGCGACTTCGAGATGGGCGCCAAGGTGGACGGCGTGATCGATGCCGTGCTGCGCTCGATCCAGTCCGGCACGTGGGAACGGTGCTGAAAGGAGGATCGATCATGTTCAATAACGTAAAGCTCGGCATCGCGCCGATCGGCTGGACGAACGACGATATGCCCCAGCTCGGCGGTGAGCTGACCTTCGAGCAGATGGTGTCCGAGGCGGCGCTGGCCGGTTTCCAGGGCACTGAGGTCGGCGGCAAGTTCCCGACCGACCCGGCGGCGCTCAACAAGGCGCTCGACCTGCGCGGGATCAAGATCGCGTCGCAGTGGTTTTCCAGTTTTCTGTGCTCGACGCCGTATGAGGACAACGAAAAAGCGTTCATTCGGCAGCTCGACTTCCTCGAGGCGGTCGGCGCGCGCCGCATCAACGTGTGCGAGCTGACGCGCAACCTGTTCGCGGAGGAATGTTCGATGTTCGGGGACAACAAGCCGGTCGCGACCGACGCGGAGTGGGATAAGCTGTGCGACGGTCTGAACCGGCTGGGCAAGATCGCGGCGGGTCGCGGCTTCAAGCTGTGTTTCCACCACCACATGGCGACCGTCGTGCAGACCTTCGCGGAGACCAAGCGCCTGATGGACAACACCGACCCGCGCTACGTCTGGCTGTGCTTCGACACCGGCCACTTCACGTTCTCGAAGGAGGACGCGGTCAAGGCGGCGCGCGAATTTGGCTCACGCATCGGCCATGTCCACCTCAAGGACATCCGCCCCGAGCTGATGGACCGCGCCTATGCCGAGGGCTTCAAGTTCCGCAAGGCGGTGCTCGAGGGCTGCTTCACGGTCCCCGGCGACGGCTGCGTCGATTATCCCGGCGTGTTCGCCGCGCTGCGCGACGCGCATTACGAGGGCTGGTTCATCGTCGAGGCCGAGCAGGATCCGGCCAAGGCGAACCCGCTGGAATACGCGCTGATGGCGCGGGACTACATCTGCCGCACGGCACATATCTGACAAGGAGGACTGACGAATGGAAAAGATCCGTTTTGGCATCGTCGGCATCGGCATGATGGGACAGATGCACCTGACCAACCTGCAACGTGACCCTCGCGCCGAGGTCGTCGCGGTCTGCGCCCGCACCGAGAGCAAGGTCAAGGCGATCCAGGCGCAGTTCGGCGTGCCGGAGGGCTATACCAACGTGCAGGAGATGCTCGATCACGCCGAGCTGGACGCGATCGTCGTCGCGACCGGCGCGGACGCGCACAAGGAGGCTTGCCTCGCCGCGTGCAAGGCCAAAAAGCACATCTTCTGCGAAAAGCCGCTCGCCAAGACGCTCGAGGACTGCGCCGAGATCGAGCAGGCAGTCGCGGAGAACGGCAACAAGTGCTTCACGGTCGGCTTCATGCGCCGCTTCGACCCCTCTTACGCCGAGGCCAAGGCCAAGATCCGCGCGGGCGCGATCGGCAAGCCGATCCTGTTCAAGGGCGTGTCGCTCGACCCGGCCAGCGTGCTGGACGCCCATCTGGAGGGCGTCAAAAAGGGCATCTACGTGCCGTGGTTCATCGAGATGGGCAGCCACGACACCGACCTCGCCCGCTGGTTCCTCGAGGGCGACCCGGTCGAGTCGTTCGCGACCGGCGGCGCGTATGTCTGCACCGGGCTGGCCGACTATGACGACTACGACAACGGCTTTTCGCTGACCAAGTTCGACAACGACACCACCGCCTACATCCAAGTCGGCCGCACCGCCACGTGCAGCCACGTCGAAAGCGAGATCGTCGGCACCAAGGGCACGCTGCGCGTCAATTCCGTGCCGCGCAAGAACTATCTGTCCCAGTTCACCGATGCGGGCTATGTCGAGGAATGTCAGGAGAGCTTTCTCGCCCGTTGGGGCGAGGCGTTCCGGGCGGAGATCGACGACTTCGTGGACTGCATCTGCACCGGCCGCAAGCCCGAGACCACCGCGCACGACGGCACGATGAGCCTCGCGTTCTGCCTCAAGCTGCATCAGGCGTATCTGGACGGTCAGAACAAGTGACCGCGTGAAAGGAGACAGCGAACATGGATAACAAAGAGCTGGCGATCGGCGTACTGGGCGCGGGCGGCAACATCGGCCAGACCCACTCCCACAATATCGCCACCTACGTGGACGGGGCGCGGCTGGCCGCCGTCTACGACCTGAACACCGACCGCGCGAACGAGGTCGCGCAGCGCTACGGCGCACAGGTGATGGACAGCGCCGAGGCGCTGATCGGCTCCCCCGACGTCGATGCGGTGGTCATCGCCTCGTGGGACGGCACGCACGCCGCCCTCGCGACCGCGTGCATCGAGGCGGGCAAGCCGGTGTTCTGCGAAAAGCCGCTGGCGACCACGCAGGCCGATGCCAAGGCGGTCGTCGAGGCCGAGCAGGCCGCGGGCAAGCGGCTGGTGCAGCTCGGTTTCATGCGCCGCTTCGACCCGGACTACATCAAGATGAAGCAGATCTTGGATTCCGGCGAGCTGGGCGCGCCGCTGATGGCGCACTGCATCAGCCGCACGCGCAGCCATCCCAAGGATCACACGACCGCGCAGCATATCACCAACATCGCGATCCACGAGATCGACATCTGCCGCTGGCTGCTGGGCGAGGAGCTGACCGAGGTCGCCGTCCGTTTCCCGCGCTCGACCTGCTTTGCCGAGGGCACGTGCAAGGATCCCCAGCTCGTGCTGATGCAGTCCGAGAGCGGCGTGCTGATCGATGTCGAGGTGTCCGGCAACAGCTACTACGGCTATGAGATCCTTTGCGAGCTGGTGTGCGAAAAGGGCACGATCCGCCTGCCGGTCGCGGCCGAGCCGATCGTCCGCTCCTATCTCCGCTGCGGACAGGCGATCCCCGCCGACTGGACGGCGCGGTTCGTCACCGCCTATCAGCAGGAGTTGCAGCACTGGGTGGACTACCTGCGCGGCAAGACCGCCGCGCCCGGCCCCGGCACGGCAGACGGCTACGCCGCGTGCGTCGTGTCCGACGCGCTGATCCGCGCACAGGGCTCCGGCGCGTGGGAGAAGGTCGGCGGCTGAACCGCCGCCGCACCGCCACACCGAAAAAGGCGCAGCAGATGCCCCCTCTGCTGCGCCTTGCGCGTCCCCCCCTGCCCCATATACGAAAAAAGCAGCACGCTCTCCCGCCGGGAAAGCGTGCTGCTCGTTTTATGGGGTCTTGCGCCGCAGCGCAGGCTCATGCGTGTGCCATCACAGCTTGCAGAAGCGCATCAGCATGGTCGCGACCTCTGCGCGGGTGGCGTTGCCCTTGGGATCGAGCGTATCGCCGCCCTTGCCGGTCACGATGCCGTTCTCGGTCGCCCAATCGAGCGCCGCGCCCGCATAGCTGCTGACCGCGTCCGCATCGGTGAAACGATCGAGCTTGCCCGCAGCCGCCGGGCTGCCGGCATAGCGCCACAGGATCGTCGCGAGCTGCTCACGGGTGATCGAGTCGTTCGGCGCGAACACATCCGCGCTGTAACCGTTCATGATGCCCTCGTCCGCCGCCCAGCGCACGGCCTCGTCGTACCACACGCCGTTGGCGACATCGGTGAAGGCGCTCGTCGCGGCGCTCTCCGGGTTATCCTCGTAGTTGTGCAGGATGACCGCGATCATGCCGCGGGTCAGGTCGCTGCTGGGCGAGAAGCGATCCTTGCCCGTGCCGTTCATCAGGCCGCGTGCGGATACGAAATCCACCGCGTCAGCGCCCCAGTAGGCATCGGCCACATCGACGAATTCCTTGCTGTTGTCCACCAGCTTGATGGTCGTATCGTCCGCGACGACGACCGTCACACCGTCTGCGGTGGCGACCGTATCCTTGAGGATGGTCTGTTGGCCGTCCGCACCGATGACGACGGCGACCACGCCTTCGGTCACGTCCTCCACCGGGATCTCGACCTTGGTCTTGGTCTTGCTGCCGGTATCGACCGTGATCGCATCGGCCTTTTTGCTGTCCGTGGCGACCGTCACCGGCGCGATCTGGAGCGCGACCGCCTCATCCTTGTCCTGTGCGGCGGCGACTGCCTTGCTCGACAGCGTGCTCTTGATCTCGGCCTTGCCGTTGGCAGCCGTCTTGATGGTAGTCGTCGTGCCGTCGGTCTGCTTGACCGTGGTGATGGACGAGCCATCCGACTTCTTGGTGGTCTTGATCACAGCGCCCGTCGCGCTATCGACCTTGGTCGTCGTGGACGAGCTGCTCGACGAGCCGCCCGAACCGCCCGAACCGCCGGACGAGCCGCCCGAGCTGGTCTTTTTCACGTCGTAGTACAGCTTCAGCGTCACGATGTCCATCTCGGCCTTGATCGCCTTGAGTTCGCCGGAACCGGAAACAGCAGACTTTTCTGCGTTGAAGGTGTAGCCCTCGTAAGTCTTGGGCTCGGCCTTG
>JAUNJI010000001.1:52954-105253 GCA_030533295.1 Eubacteriales bacterium | reverse complement strand
CCCACACCCGCGCCCGCACCGACCGCCGAACAGGCGGCCGCGTACATCGGCAGCGCGGCGTCTGCGCTCGAGAGCGCCCTCGGCGCACCGCGCAGCAAGAGCTATGCGCCAAGCTGTCTGGGCGAGGGCGAGGACGGCAGCTGGGCGTATGACGGCTTCACGGTGTACACCTTCCGCAGCGCGAGCGGCGCAGAGACGGTGGAAGCAGTGCAATGAACCGCGTCGGGCGGCCACGCCGAACGAGACGAAACAGAGGCATCGGACAAGATGCCTCTGCTTTGTTTTGATAGGGGCGGATGGGCGGAAAAAACTGTAAGATCGGCAACGAAATGAACAGGGAAAAGCACGACAAATGTCGTCGAGATATTGACAAAAGAGGTCGGGGTCGTTAGAATGGATATGTATATCTCGTTGCTGTCTGCGCGGCATGAGATCGGTCTCATATCGGGAAACCGTTCGCAAATGCAGCGAGATCGCATGACGCCCCTTTAAAAAATAGCAGTTTTTTGCAGACAAAGCGCTCGCCGGTCGTTCGAGAGCGCCGCATGGCCGTGTGCTCGCCTTCCTTTGTCATGTTTTCATGTCGCTGGACACGGCTTGGCCATCCAAACGGGGCGATAGGCGCATCATGCGGGGGGGGGGGGTCTTGATTTGGTCAAAGAGGACCGCCGTATGATCGGTCGCAGCAGAGTTTTCGCGGCGATCGGAAGGGCTGTGCAAGGCGCAGCCGAGCGCGACGAGCCGACCAGACAGCGATCGGTCGGACGAAGCGGCATCGCGGTCGTTATGCAGCAGGGCAGTCGCCATGGGGAGCACTGTGCGCCCACCGGGCGTGGGACGGGTGTTTGGCGGTCTGCGATCGCGCAGGATAGAGGATATAGATGAAAAGGAAAAGATGAAAGAAATGTATAACGATCATAAAGGAATCGATTTTTTGAAACGGACGATCACCAAGCGCCGGATCATGCTCATGCTGATCGACCTGCTGATCGTGATCGACGTGTACGGTGTGATCGTCCTGTGCGCGGGGCTCAAGGCGGGCACGTGGCATCTGGGCGACCGATTCGCGCTCGTCAAGCTGATCGGCTTGGCGATCTGTCTGCTGCTCCCGCGGTTGGCGCTGGGGATCTACAACAGCATTTGGCGTTACGCCAACGTCAGGACGCACCTCAAGCTCATTTTGTCCGACACGATCGGCGGTGCGCTGTTCATCCTGCTCGGGCGGCTGTATCATGGGATCTATCTGGGGGTCGCGTACAGCGTCACGGCGGTGCTGTTCATCATGCTCGCGACGCTGACCAGCCGCTTCGTCTATCAGCTGATCTATGCGGTGTCCGATAGCTCGTCCGACCTCCGGGAGGGATCGGCGACCAGCGGCCAGACCAAGGGCATCAACCGGATCAACGTGGCGATCGTCGGCGCGGGCAACGTCGGCGCGACGCTGGCGGGCGAGCTGACCCGCAACCCCAAGGCGCACTACCGCCCCTATTGCTTCATCGATAAGGACGTGGCCAAGATCGGTTCGGAGATCAACGGCATCCGCGTTTACCCGGAAAACGAGCGCGTGATCGAGTTCATCCAGTCGCATCCCATCCAAGAGATCATCATCGCGCTGCCCGATGCGTCGGCGGAGGACAAGCGGCGGCTGTACGACCTCTACCAGCGGACGGGCTGCAAGGTCAAGATCTACGACTATCCCTTGGGCGACAGCGACGCGGTCAACAAGCGCAGCCTGCGCGAGTTCAAGATCGAAGATCTGCTCTTCCGCGATTCGATCGCGGTCAAGTCGGCGATCGTCCGCCCGTTTTATGCGGACAAGGTCGTGCTCGTGACCGGCGGCGGCGGCTCGATCGGCTCGGAGCTCTGCCGGCAGATCGCCAAGATGCAGCCAAAAAAGCTGGTGATCTTGGACATCTATGAGAACAACGCCTATGACATCCAGCAGGAGCTGGTGCGCTATCACGGCGACCGGCTATCGCTCGAGGTCGTGATCGCCTCGGTACGCGATGTGCAGCGGCTGGACGAGATCTTCCGCGAGGTCAGGCCGGACATCGTGTTCCACGCCGCCGCGCATAAGCACGTGCCGCTGATGGAACATTCGGGCTGTGAGGCGATCAAGAACAACGTGATCGGCACGTATAACGTCGCCGACATGGCGGAAAAGTACGGCGTACATAAGATGGTGCTGATCTCGACCGATAAGGCGGTCAATCCCACGAACATCATGGGCGCGTCCAAGCGCCTGTGCGAGATGGTCATCCAGTGCAGGACGGACGCCAAGACCGAGTTCGCGGCCGTGCGCTTCGGCAACGTGCTGGGCAGCAACGGCTCGGTGATCCCGCTGTTCAAAAAGCAGATCGCGGCGGGCGGGCCGATCACGCTGACCGACAAGCGCATCATCCGCTATTTCATGACGATCCCCGAGGCGGTCGGTCTGGTGATGGAGACCGGCGCGATCGCCCGCAACGGCGAGCTGTTCGTGCTGGACATGGGCAAGCCGGTGCGGATCTTGGATCTGGCCGAAAACATGATCCGGCTGTCCGGGCTCAAGCCCTATGAGGACATCGACATCGTGGAGATCGGCCTGCGCCCGGGCGAAAAGCTCTATGAGGAGCTGCTGATGCAGACCGAGGATCTGGACAAGACCGAAAACGAGCTGATCTTCATCGAGCGCGACCGGCCGCTCAGCCGCGCCGAGGTCGATGCCAAGATCGAGGTGCTCATGCACGCGATCGAGGACACGGCAGACAGCCGAAACGGCTTCCATGATGCGGTGATCGCCGCGCTCAAGGTCGTCGTGCCCACCTTCCGCGAGCCGCATGAGGTCAATCAGAGGGCGGCGGTGGCCAAGGAGATGAACGATGTCAAGCAGGTGGCATTGGGAGCGAACGCGCGGTGAGCGGCCGCGCGACCGCAGACAGCAGCGCGAAAACGGCGAGCTTTTGGCTCGCCGTTCGTGTTATCGGTGGATAGACGCGGGAAAGAGGAGGGGAGCGCTATGACCAAACGACACACCGAGCCGATCGACCCGCTCCGGCACACGCCGGACGGGGACAGGAGCGCGAACGCCGTGCGCCAGCAGGCACGGGCGGACTTCCACGCTGCGCCCAGCGTGGACAGCCTGTGGGCGGCGATCCGGGCGTTCGCGGGCTATCCCTTCCGCACGATGCAGGGGCTGGCCTTCACCTATGCGATGAAGCCCAACCGCCACGGCGAGCCGGGCAACGAGATCGTGTTCAGCCGCAAGGAAAAGAGCATCACCAAGGCGACCGTCGCCAAGGCCTATGAGCGGGCGCGGGCGCTGGGCGGCGGCACGCTGCCCGCCCGTGTGGACGGTCCCAAAAAGCTGGGCGTGTTCGGCGCGAGCTACCTGTATCCCGTGCTCGTGCATCTGGGGGTCATCACGCGGGGCGAAACAGAAAACAGCGGCGGCGCATGATGCGCCGCCGCTGTTTTTTTATCATATATCCGAGATGGCGTCCTTGACCTTGTCCCAAAAGCTCTTGCGCTTGGACTGGTTGTCGTCGGTCGAGGTCTCCTCGAACTCACGCAGCAGCCGTTTCTGCTTGTCAGACAGGTTCTTGGGCACCTCGATGTTGACGCGCACGTACTGGTCGCCCCGTCCGCGCCCGTTGACGTTCTGGATGCCCTTGCCCTTCATGCGGAACATCGTGCCGGTCTGCGTGCCCTCGGGCACCTTGTACTCGACCCGGCCATCGATGGTCGGCACTTGCAGCGTGTCGCCCAGCGCCGCCTGCGCGAACGAGATCGGGATCTCGACGTACACATCCTGCCCCTCGCGGGTGAAGATGGGATGCGGCCGGATGGACACGGTCACGAACAGGTCGCCCGCAGGGCCGCCGTTGGCGCCCGCATTGCCCTGTCCGCGCTGCTGGATGGACTGTCCCTCGTCGATGCCGGCGGGGATGTTGACCTTGAACTTGCGCGTCTTGCGCACGCGGCCTTGTCCGTTGCACTTGGCGCACGGCTTTTTGATGATCTTGCCGGTGCCGCGGCAGTTGGGGCAAGCGCCCTGCGTCTGGAACATCCCGAGCGGGGTGCGCTGGGTCTGGGTCACGACGCCGGTGCCGCGGCAGTTGGGGCAGGTCTCCGCGCTGGTGCCCTTGGCCGCGCCCGTGCCGCCACATTCGTCGCAGCTCTCGATCCGGGCGACCGAGATCTCCTTCTCGCAGCCGAACGCGGCCTCCTCGAACGAGAGGATGATGGTCTGCCGGATGGACTCGCCGCGCTGCGGCGCGTTGCGGCGCTGCGTGCGCCCGCCGCCGAAGCCGCCGCCGAAGAACGAGCCGAACAGATCGCCCAGATCGCCCATATCGAAGCCGCCGAAGCCGCCTCCGCCGCCGCCATAGTTCGGATCGACGCCCGCAAAGCCGAACTGGTCATACTTGGCGCGTTTGTCCGCGTCGGACAGCACCTCGTAAGCCTCGTTGATCTCCTTGAACTTTTCCGCTGCGGCGGCATCGTCTTTATTCAAGTCGGGGTGGTACTTGCGCGCCAAGCGGCGATAGGACTTTTTCAGCTCGTCCTCGCTCGCGCCCTTTTGCACGCCGAGCACCTCATAATAATCTCTTTTGTCTGCCATTGCGATCCCTCAAATGGTGATAGATTTACAGCGCCGTAGGGCGGCACGCGCTGACGTCCTGCCCGCGTTCCGCCCTACCGTGCGATCATTTACTTGTTGTCGTCGTCCTTGACCTCGGTGAAGTCTGCATCGACGAAATCGCCCTGTGCGCCTGCGCCCGGCTGGCCGCCCATGCCGGCATCGCCCTGCGGCGCCTGCTGCTGGTAGATCTTACCGGCGAGGTCGCTGAACTTCTTGGACAGGCCATCGGTCGCCATGCGGATCATCTCGGTGTCCGTGCCCTTGAGCGCTTCCTTGACCTTGTCGATCTCGGCCTGCACGCCCGCCTTTTCGTCGGCGGACAGCTTATCGCCCAGATCGGTCAGCGCCTTCTCGGACTGGAACACGAGCTGCTCGGCGTTGTTGCGGATCTCGACCGCTTCCTTGTTCTTCTTATCCTGCTCGGCGTACTGCTCGGCCTCGTGCATCGCCTTGTCGATCTCCTCCTGCGACAGGTTGGTCGAGGCGGTGATGGTGATCTTCTGCTCCTTGCCGGTGCCCAGATCCTTGGCGGATACGTTGACGATGCCGTTCGCGTCGATGTCGAACGTCACCTCGATCTGCGGTACGCCGCGCGGCGCGGGCGCGATGCCGTCCAGCGTGAAGCGGCCGAGGGTCTTGTTGCCCGCCGCCATCTCGCGCTCGCCCTGCAATACGTGGATCTCGACCGACGGCTGATTGTCCGCCGCGGTGGAGAAGGTCTGGCTCTTCTTGGTCGGGATGGTGGTGTTGCGCTCGATCAGGCGGGTGCACACGCCGCCCAGCGTCTCGATGCCGAGGGACAGCGGGGTGACATCGAGCAGCAGCACGTCCTTGACCTCGCCGCCGAGCACGCCGCCCTGGATGGACGCGCCGATCGCGACACACTCATCCGGGTTGATGCCCTTGAAGCCTTCCTTGCCGGTGATGCCCTTGACGGCCTCCTGCACGGCCGGGATACGGGTCGAGCCGCCGACCAGCAGCACCTTGGACAGCTCGGAGGCCGACAGGCCGGCGTCGCTCATCGCCTGACGCACCGGACCCATCGTGCGCTCGACCAGATCGGCCGTCAGCTCGTTGAACTTGGCGCGGGTGAGCGTCAGCTCGAGGTGCTTGGGGCCGGTCGCGTCGGCCGTGATATACGGCTGGTTGATCGAGGTCTGCGCCATGCTGGACAGCTCGATCTTGGCCTTCTCGGCGGCCTCCTTGAGGCGCTGCATGGCCATCTTGTCAGCGGACAGGTCGATGCCGCTGGTCTTTTTGAACTCTGCGACCATCCAATCGATGATGCGCTGGTCGAAATCGTCGCCGCCGAGGCGGGTGTCGCCCGCGGTGGACAGCACCTCGAGCACGCCCTCGCCGATGTCGAGGATGGACACGTCGAACGTGCCGCCGCCGAGGTCATAGACCATGATCTTCTGCTCGGATTCCTTGTCCACGCCGTAGGCCAGCGCGGCTGCGGTCGGCTCGTTGATGATGCGCAGCACCTCGAGACCGGCGATCTTGCCGGCGTCCTTGGTCGCCTGGCGCTGGGAGTCCGAGAAGTAGGCCGGTACGGTGATGACCGCCTGCGAGACGGTCTGGCCGAGGTAAGCCTCTGCGTCGGCCTTGAGCTTTTGCAGGATCATCGCGGAGATCTCCTGCGGGGAATAGGGCTTGCCGTCGATGTCTACGCGGTGATCGGTGCCCATATGACGCTTGATCGAGATAATGGTGCGGTCGGCGTTGGTGACGGCCTGCCGCTTGGCGACCTGACCCACCATGCGCTCGCCGTCCTTCGAGAACGCGACGACCGAGGGGGTCGTGCGGCCACCCTCTGCGTTGGGGATGACGACGGCTTCGCCGCCCTCCATAACGGATACGCACGAGTTGGTCGTGCCCAGATCGATACCAATGATCTTGCCCATGATCGATTACACTCCTTTATATGATACGGATGTCGTTGCTCCTACATCGTGTCGCGCGGTGATACGCGCGTTTGGTGATACGGCAGGCGCGGCCTGCCGGTCGGTGCTGCCTTTTAGTTGGCGACCTTGACCATCGAATGACGGATGACCTTGTCGCCGATCTGGAAGCCCTGCTGAAAGACCTCGGCGATCACGCTCTCGCCCAGCGTCTCGTCCTCCACGTGCAGCATGGCGTTGTGCAGGTTGGGATCGAACGCCGTGCCGGTGCTGGCCTCGATCACCGTGACGTTGAGCCCCTTGAGGCTGTCGGTCAGCTGGGTCATGGTCAGCTCGACGCCCTTTTTGTACTCCGCGTCGGCGGTCTCGGCCTTGAGCGCGCGCTCGAGGTTGTCGTAGGTGGGGAGCAGGGCGGTCACAGCGCGGCTGACCGCGTCGGCATAGACCTGCTCACGCTCGCGCTGGCTGCGCTTGCGGAAATTGTCGTACTCCGCCGCCATGCGCAGATAGCGGTCGTTGAGCTCGTCGAACTTGGCCTTCCAGTCCTCGGCGGGCTGGGGCGCCGGCTGTTCGGCTGCGGTCTCGGCGGCCTGCTCGGCTGCGGTCTGTTCGGTCTCGGCCGCTTCCGGCTGCTTTTTCTTACTCATATCGTTTTGATGCCTCCGTTTGCTGGGGGAACATCAGTCCCCGTCTTTTTCTTCCAAAAACGTCTCGGCGATCAGCTTGTTCAGCCCCTTGGCGAAGCGGCTGAGCTGGGCGGACAGCTTGGCGTAATCCATGCGGGTCGGACCGACGATGCCGATCGCGCCCTGGCCGATCCGGCCGATGTCGTATTTCGCGTAGATCACTGAGGTGTCGCTCAGTGGGTTCTCGCCGTTTTCCGGCCCGATGAAGAACCGGATCCCGTCGATCTTGCGGGTGGCGGGCAGCAGATGCCGATGATCGACCTCCATATAGTCGAGCAGCGCCTGCGCCTTGCCCAGATCCCGGTATTCGGGGAAGCGCAGCAGCTTGCGTGCGCCCTCCAGATACACCTTTTGGTCGCTCAGATCCTCGATCAGCTCGGCGAGGTACTCGGCCACCGGCGCGAGCAGCGCGGTCAGTCCGGCGGCGCGGCGCACGATGTCGAATCGTTCGGCCGTGATGTGTCCGAGCGGCAGGCCGGTCAGCGTTTGGTTGAGCACATAGGTGAGCAGCTCGGCCTCGTCCTTGGAGACCGACGCCATCGTGCGCACCATCTTGTTTTTGACCGCGCCCGAGTCCGTGACCACGACGATCACGAAGTTCATGGTGTCCACCGCGATGATCTCGAACCGGCGGATCGTGATCTGCGTCATCGCGGGGGTGATCGCGACCGACGCATAATCGGTCAGGCTGGAGATCAGCCGTCCGGCCTCTTGGATCAGGCGGTCGAATTCACGCACACGGGTCTGCATGATCTTTTGCAGCGGCAGATCGTCCTCGTCGCTGTCTGACGGACGCTCCATCAGCTCATCGACGTACAGCCGATAGCCCTGCGGCGAGGGGATGCGGCCGGCCGAGGTGTGCGGCTTTTCCAGATAGCCCATCTCCTCCAGCTCGCTCATCTCGTTGCGGATGGTGGCCGAGGAAAAGGGCAGGGCGTGCCCTTCGGTCAGCGCTTTGGAACTGACCGGCTCGGCGGTGCGGATATAATCGCCGATGATGGCCTTGAGGATCCGCTTCTTGCGTTCGGAGAGCTCCACCGGATCAGCTCCTTCCTTGCGGGGTTTTAGCACTCGCTCTCTTGGAGTGCTAAAAATAATTTACCACCGCATCGCTGCAAAGTCAAGTGCCAGAAATGAATATTTTGTTAAATCCGGCGTCCGATCGTGTCGCGGGCGGCGGACGCCCGCGAAAACGCCGGAAATATGCCGTTTGGCCGCGGTTTTTTTCGGCGCTTTGGCTTGCATTCCCGCCCCCGCGGTGGTATGATGAAGCTCACAGAGCTCGTCGATCGGCGCGCGCACGGGCGAGATCTGACAGCGGAGCATAAAGGAGAGATACGCGATGAAAGAAGTGAAGGTCGGCATCGTCGGACTGGGGCGCTTGGGCGCTGTCCACGCGCAGAATCTGGCATTCAAGATCCCCGGCTGCGAGCTGGTCGCGGCCTGCTCGCTCGTGCAGCAGGAGCTGGACTGGGCGCGGGACGAGCTCAAGGTGAGCTACACGACGACGGATTATAAGCAGATGGTGGATGAGGCGGACATCGAGGCCGTCGTGATCGTCTCCTCCTCGCCCGAGCATTGCTGGATGATCGAATATGCGCTGGATGCCGGCAAGCACGTGTTCACCGACAAGCCGCTCGGCTGCTCGCTGGAGGAGTGCAAGCGGGCGGAGGCCGCGGTCGAGCGTCACCCGGACAAGCTGTTCTTCTTGGGCTTCATGCGCCGCTATGACCCGTCCTACGCCGACGCCAAGGCGCAGATCGATGCGGGCAAGATCGGCAAGCCCTATCTGGTCAAGGCGACCGGCCTCGACCCCGAGGCGCTGGTCGAGAGCTGCATCCAGTTCTCCAAGACCTCGGGCGGCATCTTCATCGACGCAGCTTCACACGACATCGACCTGATGCGCTGGTTCCTCGGCGGCGAGGTGACCGAGGTCTATGCCGCGGGCACGACCTTCAAGCACCCGGAATTCGCCGAGAACGGCGACACCGAGACCGGCATGGCCATGCTCAAGTTCGACAACGGCACGGTGGCCTTTTTGCACGTCGGCCGCACCGCGCCGCATGGCTACCACACCGAGACCGAGATCGTCGCGACCGAAGGCCATATCCGCGTGGCGGGCGTGCCGTGGAAGGATCGCGTCATGGTGTACGACCAGTACGGTGCGCGGCAGCAGATCATCGAGAACTTCCCGCAGCGCTTCGCAGAGGCGTATCTGCTCGAGATGGTGGATTTCATCGACTGCATCCGGCAGGGGCGCAAGCCCGAGCTGACCGTGTACGACGGCACCAAGGCGACCGTCGTCACCTATGCGATCACCGATTCCTTCCACAGCGGCAAGGCCGTGCAGGTGACGTACTGAGCGAGCTTCACCCCCAAAAAAGCAGGGCAGATGCCCTGTTTTTTTTCGTATCACCGGCAGGAGCGTGCAAAAAAGACTGCTGCGGAGCAGCAGTCTTTTTTTGGATGTCATGCGGATACCGATCACTTGGCAGCCAGACGACGAGCCTTGGCCTCCATGCGCTCACGGGTCACGTCGATGAATACCGCGACGATGATGACCAGACCGAGCACGATGTTCTGGATCGCCGAAGAAGCAGCCATCAGGGTGAAGCCGTTGCGCAGCGTGCCGATGATCAGCGCGCCCAGCATGGTGCCGAGCATGGTGCCCTTGCCGCCCATGAACGAAGCGCCGCCGATGATGCAGGCCGCGATCGCGTCGGTGTCGTAGGGGTTGACCGCGTCAGCACCGTTGCAGATCGAGGTACGGCCGATGGTGATGATACCAGCCAGCGAAGCGCAGAAGCCGGACACGACGTAGCAGAAGGTCAGCACGTTGGCCGAGTGGATACCGGACAGACGCGCCGCTTCCGGGTTGCCGCCCACGCAGAAGATCGAGCGGCCGAGTGCCGTGCGGGTGAGCAGGACGTGCATGATGATGTACAGGATGACGACCAGGATGAAGCTGATCTTGACGCCGCCGATGGTCTTGCTGCCCAGCAGCATGACGCCCTCCGGGAAGCCGGAGACCATGGTCGAGCCCGTGACCAGCAGCGCCATGCCCCAGAGGAAGTTCTTCATGCCCAGCGTGGACACGAAGGGGTGGGGGAGGTGCAGGCGGGTCAGCAGCAGGCCGTTGATCAGACCGACCAGCGTGCCGCACACGATGATGATGGCCATGATGAGGATGGGGTTGCTCACGTCGCGCAGCACGAGCATACCGCCGACGCACGAGCAGAACACGGCGTTCGCGCCGACCGACAGGTCGATACCGGCCGTGATCAGACAGAGCAACATACCGATCGCCAGCATCGCGTTGAACGCGGTCTGGTCAAGGACGTTCATCAGGTTGGTCACGCGCAAGAACTTGCCGCCGGTGATGACAGAGATCACAGCGCACAGCAGGAGCAGTGCGATCAATACGCCCAATTGGGTGAAATTTCCTTTTTTCTTCGACTTAGTCATCTAAAGTACCTCCCCATGCTGCCTTCATGAGATCTTCCTGATTGAAATGCTTGCTTTCACGCTCGACTTCGGCCATGACCTTGCCGCCGCGCATGACGATGACGCGGTCGCTCATGCCGAGGATCTCGGGCATTTCGGAGGAGATCATGATAACGCATTTGCCCTGCTTGACAAGGCTGTTCATCACATTGTAGACCTCTACCTTCGCGCCGACGTCGATACCACGGGTCGGCTCGTCGAAGATGAAGATGTCCGCATCGGTGTTGACCCACTTACCGATGACGACCTTTTGCTGGTTGCCGCCGGAGAGCTGGCCGACGATCTCATCGATCGACGGGGTCTTGATGCGCAGCGACGCGATGTTCTTCTCGCCGCTTTCGAGGATCTTTTTGTTGTCCAGGAAGGGGCCGTTGCAGAAACCCTTCATGTTCGCCAGGATCAGGTTGGTGCGGATGGTCTGCGCCAGCACGAGGCCCTGGCCCTTGCGGTCCTCGGTCAGGAACGCGATACCGGCCTTGATGGCGTCGTTCGGGCTCTTGACCGTGATTGGCTTGCCGTGCACATAGACCTTGCCGCCGTCGAGCGGATCGGCGCCGAAGATGGCGCGCATGGTCTCGGTGCGGCCTGCGCCGACCAGACCGGCGAAGCCCAGGATCTGTCCGCCGTAGGCCTCGAAGCTGACATCGTGCAGCACGCCGCCCTCCTCGAGGTGCTCGGCCTTGAGGAAGCACTCGCCCTTGGTGCCGTACTCCTTGGGGAACTGGTTCTCCAGCGTGCGGCCGACCATGCCGGCGATCAGGTCGTCGTTGTCGGTGTCGGTGACGTTTTTCGTCCAGATGTACTCGCCATCGCGGATGACGGTCACGCGGTCGCACAGCTCGAACAGCTCTTCCAGCTTATGCGAGACGAAAACGATGCCGATGCCGCGGTCGCGCAGCTCGCGGCAGGTCTTCATCAGCTGCTCGACCTCTTTCTCGCCGAGCGAGGAGGTCGGCTCGTCCATGATGATCATCTTGGCGTTGATCAGCACGGCCTTGGCGATCTCGATCATCTGCTGCACGCCCATGCCGAAGTTGCCGGCCGGCTTGGTCGGATCGACGTCCTGACCGAGCGAGAGCATGACTTCCTTGGCCTTTTTGTGCATGGTCGGGTAGTCCAGCAGCGCGCCCTTTTTGATCCATTTGTTGATAAAGATATTGTCTGTGATGCTGAGCAACTTTTCGATGTTCAGTTCCTGATACACACACGCGATGCCCGCAGCGGCCGAATCGTTGGGATCTTTGAAGTGCTGCTCGACGCCATCGACGAAGATCTGCCCCTCGTCAGCCTGATGCACGCCCGTCAGCACCTTGATCAGAGTCGATTTGCCCGCGCCATTCTCGCCGATCAGACCGAGGATCTCGCCGGGCCTGACCGCGAGGTTCATGCCCTTGAGAGCCACGACGCCGGGGAATCGTTTGGTCGCGTTTTTCAGCTCTACTACGTATTCACTCATTGCATAATCACCTTTTCTTCTCCGAGATGGGGGATCGGTGCAGACCTCTGCCAGACCGCTCTCGGCACGGCCGGCGTCGTTCCTTCGAGGTATACCGGTCGGGTCGCTTGAAAAAGCAACGCCCCTGTATAATAATGAAATCGTTATACAGGGGCGTTGACTAGTTACATTTTACACCCGATATAGAGTTATCATTTGACCGAATCGAGGTAACCCTGCAGGGTATCCTTGCGCTTCTGCGCGTTGTCGGCGGTGACGACATCGGCACCGGAATCGATGAAGGACGCGACCTCCTCGCCATTGAGCGCAGCCACGACAGCGGCGACGGACTCATAGCCCATCTCATAGCCCTGCTGGGCGACGGACATGGTCAGACGGCCGTCGAGGATCGCATCGCAGGCAGACTGGATGCCATCGAAGCCGAGGAAGATGGTGTTGGCATATGCCGCGTTGCCGGAATCCTTGGCCGCCTTGGCCGCCGCCATCGCCATATCATCGTTGTTAGCGCAGATGATCGCGATGCCGTCCGGATAGCGGGACATGATGCCGTTCATCGCATCGACGGCCTTGGTGGCGGTCGCCTCAGCGTACTGTACCTCGGTCTCGAGGAAGTCGCCGCCAGCCTCTTCGATGCCCTTCATGTAGCCGTTCATACGGTCGGTGTTGGTGGTGTCGCCCTGCACGCCGGCGATCTCGATCGCCTTGATGTCCGTCCAGCCAGCCGCCTTGGCTGCCTCGACGGCCGCCGCGCCGCCCAGCGCACCGGCGGATTCGTTGCCCGTGCCGACAAAGGAGATGACCTCAGGCGCCTCGATCTTGGTATCGACCGCCACGATCGGCTTGGTCTGACCCTTGATCGCGCTGGCTACCATTTCAGCCTGCAGCGGCGCGATCACGTAGCCGTCATAGTCGCCGCCCAGATCGGTGTTGATCATGTTGAGCTGTTCCTGGTAGGCGGTCTCGGACGGTGCGCCCTTGACATGAACGGTAACGTTCTCGTTATCCTTCATGTACGCCAGTGCACCGGCCTGCACATACTGCCAGTACTCGGAAGCCGTGGTCTTGAGGATCACGTCTACCGTGTAAGCGCTGCCAGCCTCTGCGCCGTCGCTCCCGCTCGGTCCGGGCGTCGTGGCAGCATCGCTGCCGCCGCCGCTGTTGCCGCACGCAGCGAGACCTGCGCACATCGCGCCTGCAAGTAACATTGCCAGTAGTCTCTTTTTCATGATGAAAACCTCTCTCCTTTTTTCCGCGCAGGGCAGCAGACCCGCCTGTGGGGAACGAACTCCGCAGGCCGCAACGGCGCACGCCGTCACGGATGAGCATACTGTTATCCTGCTTTTGCTTTGATCCTGCCATGATGCAGGACCTCGGGAACGCTCCAACGTTCTGATGTCACTCTATCACAATGGGCGTACTTTGGCAAGTGGGGATCGTGTTTTTTGGTGTAAATCACATGCCGATCGGGCGGTAGATCGTGCAGATCCGCGATAGAATACGGAGCAAAATAGGAGAGGTGACTGTGCATTGTGCGATCTGAGGCCGAAAAGCAGGACGCACAGCGAAAAATGGGGGTCAAATACCGCATATTTTGGGCATATCATGGAGAATTTCCCGGGAGATAAAGATTACAATTTGGTAAAATAAGCATACTATATAGATGGGGATATAGGGGATCGGGACACGACTTCCGATCTTTGCACACCGATGCGCCCGGGCAGGAAAAAAGAGCGGACACCGCGTGCGGCGTCCGCTTTTTCGGGGCTGGCGGGGAAGGGGGGCGATGCGGCCGGCAGGAAACGAAGGAGAGCTGCCGCCGGATACAGCGAAGCCCGCACGGCGAGCCGCGCGGGCGCAGGGGTGGGCGGTCAGAGAAAGACGGTCTGCACGAGCACCATGTACAGCGCCGTGCCCACGCCGATGGAAAGCAGGTCGTTGCGCTTCCACAGGTGCAGCAGCGCGGTCACAGCGATGCAGAGCAGCTCGGGCGCGCCGTGGGGCGCGGCCAGCCAGTCCACGCTCTTGACGCAGTAGACCACCAGCAGCGCGATGACCGCGGGCGGCAGGGTCGCGCCCAGATAGCGGATGATGGGCGGGATGGGGCGCTTGCCGTTGAACAGCAAAAAGGGCAGCACGCGCGTGGCGAAGGTGCAGACGGCGGCCACGGCGATCATCGCGAAGGTCATACCGGCGCTCATCCGGCCACCTCCTTCGCGAGCCGCCCGCGCAGCGCGACCAGCATGACGCAGATCGCCAGCATGGCGGGCAGGATGAAGTGATCCGCCCCGAGCAGCACGAGCGACACCGCCGCCGCGCCCAGCCCGAGCAGGGCGGGGATGTGGCAGCGCGTGCTTTTCCACTGCTCGACGAAGATCACGGTGAACAACGCGGTCATGGCGAAGTCGATCCCGGTCGAGTCGAAGGGCAGCACGCCGCCGACGAACGCGCCGATCACCGAGCCCGCGATCCAGTAGCTCTGGTCGAGCAGCGCGATCCAAAAGCGCATGGCATCGGGATCGACGCCCATCGGCGTGTGCAGCGAGCACAGCAGCGAATACGTCTCATCGGTGAGGGAAAAGATCATATACCATTTTTTGCGGCCCATCCGGTGGAAGGTCTCCAAAAAGGACAGGCCATAAAAGATGTGGCGGCAGTTGAGCAGCAGGGTCATGACCGCCACGGTCAGCAGCGACGCGCCGGACGCGAGCAGGGACACCAGCAGATATTGTCCCGATCCGGCGTAGATCGTCAGGCTGGACAGCAGCGCCCAGTGCGGGCCGTAGCCTGCATCGCGCAGCATGACGCCAAAGGCGAAGCCGATGAACAGATAGCCGCACAGCACAGGGATCGTGGCCGTCAGCGCAGGGCGCAGAGCCTTTTTCATATAGGGTTCACACCTTCCGGGAACGAGCGGGGATGGGCAGTAAAAAAGCGCCCCTTAGCAGGGCGCTCAGCAGAGTCAACGCAAGCCGCGATCAGATCGCGCGGGTTACCTTGCCGGAGCGGAGGCACCGAGTACATACGTTGATATGGCGGGGAGTACCATCGACCAGTGCCTTCACACGACGGATGTTGGGCTTCCAGGTCCGGTTGGAACGACGGTGAGAGTGAGAGACCTGGATGCCGAAGGTCACGCCCTTACCGCAAATATCGCACTTTGCCATTTTCCTGCACCTCCTTCTCTTGTATATCGCATAGCGGATATTATAATACCACATCGGCGGGGAAAATGCAAGCAGTTTTTTCGCGAAATGCGCGGGTTTTCAAGTTTTGCCGCCGTCGTGCGGGAAATCGTTGAAAAGCGGCCGCAAAAGAGGTATAATATCAAATATCCTATCGATAGAAAAGAAAGAAGGGAGCAAGCTGTATGCAGTTGAAAGAATTTGGCGTCAGTCTGGGCGACCTGATACAAGAATTCGACTTTGAGATCCTCTATGGCCCGGAGGGGTTCGAAAAGATCGAGATCACGAAGGATGATGTCAACCGTCCCGGCTTGCAGCTCGCGGGCTTTTTCGACTATTTCGACCCCTACCGGATCCAGATCATGGGCAAGGTGGAGGCGAGCTACGTCGAGCGCATGGAGCCGGACGAGCGCCGCTCGTGCTTCGAGCGCCTGTTCGCCACCGGGATCCCGGTGCTCATCGTCTCGCGCAACATCGACGCCTTCCCGGAGTGTCTGGAGGCGGCGCAGCAGTATGGCGTGCCCGTCCTGCGCACCAACGAGTTCACCTCGACCATCATGAGCGCGCTCGTCGCCTCGCTCAAGGTCAATCTCGCGCCGCGCATCACGCTGCACGGCGTGCTGATCGAGATCTACGGCGTGGGCGTGCTGCTGCTGGGCGATTCCGGCGTGGGCAAGTCCGAGACCGCGATCGAGCTGGTCAAGCGCGGCCATCGCCTGATCGCGGATGACGCGGTCGAGATCAAGCGCGTGTCGGACAAGACGCTGGTCGGCACCGCGCCCGAGGTCATCCGCCACTTCATCGAGCTGCGCGGCATCGGCATCGTGGACGTGCGCCGCATCTTCGGCGTGGGCGCGATCAAGATGACCGAAAAGGTCGAGCTGGTCATCAACCTCGAGCCGTGGGAGGAGGGCAAGCAGTATGACCGCCTCGGGCTGGACGGGCAGACCACCTCGATCCTGGACATCGCCGTGCCCAGCATGACGATACCGGTCAAGCCCGGCCGCAACCTCGCGGTCATCATCGAGGTCGCGGCGATGAACGATCGTCAGAAGAAAATGGGCTTCAATGCAGCCAAGGAGCTGCAAGAGCGGATGCTCAAGCAGTACAAGGGCTGAAAGAGAGGGGAAAAAAGGACGCGCCCGCCATCCGTGCCGGGGCGCGCACATAGGCGCCGCTGCGGCGGCAGACCGTTCGTGAGAGGAGATACCATGCAGATCGTAGCAGACCTTCATATGCACACCAATGTGACCGACCATGCGTTCAGCACGCTGACCGAGATGGTGCACGCGGCCAAGGAGCGGGGACTGATGGCGGTGGCGATCACCGACCACGGGCCGACCAACCCGGACGGCGCACATGAGTGGCATTTTTCCAATCTGGATCTGATCCCGCGCCAGATCGAGGGCGTGACCGTGATCCGCGGCATCGAGTTCGACATCACCGCACCGGCGGGCGGCATCAATGTGATCGCCAACAAGAGCCTGCGGCCGATCGAGTTCGCGCTCGCCTCCTTCCACGAATGTCTGTTCCCACCGGCGGATAAGATCGTGCACACACAGGCGCTCGAGGCGATCTTGCACAATCCCTATGTCAATGCGTTCGGGCATCTGGGCAACGCGAACTTCCCCTTCGACCATGAGTACATCATCAGCCGCTGCAACGCGCACGGCAAGATCGTCGAGATCAACAACGCCTCGCTCGGCATCCGGCAGGGCAGCCGGGAGAACTGCGCCGACATCGCGCGGCTGTGCAAAAAATACGAGGTGCCGATCGTGGTCGATAGCGACAGCCACATCAGCTATCGCGTGGGGCGGGTCGAGGGCGCGCTGGATATGCTGGAGGAGGTCGGTTTCCCGGAGGAGCTGGTGATCAACAGCAGCCGGGAGCGGCTGGCGGCCTATTTCCGTCGGCGCGGCCTGAACATCTTTGGAGGATAAGGAAGAAAAGGAGAGATCAGTATGAGGCTGGGTATCGATCTGGGCGGTACATCGGTCAAGGCGGCGCTGTGCGAGGAGCACGGCAAGGTGCTGGCCAAAAAGAGCATCCCGACCCGCGCGGACGACGCAGAGACGCTGTGCGCGGATATGAAGCAGATCGCGCTGTCGCTGTGTCGGGGGATGGGCGTGTCGCTCGCGCAGATCACGGGCATCGGCATCGGTGCGCCGGGATCGGTCGATAAGGCGAGCTGTACGCTCAAGTTCGGCCCCAATCTGGGGCTGCGCGATGTGTGCTTCGCGGAGGCGTTCCTGCCGGAGTTCCATTGCGCGGTGCGGATCGAAAACGACGCCAACTGCGCGGCCTTGGGCGAGGCGACCGTCGGCGCGGCGCGCGACGCGAAAAATATGCTGATGGTCACGCTCGGCACGGGCGTGGGCGGCGGCATCATCATCGATGGCAAGCTGTATACCGGCAGCAACGGCATCGCGGGCGAGATGGGGCATCTGGTCATCCGGGAGGATGGCGAGCCGTGCGGCTGCGGCCGCAAGGGCTGTCTGGAGGCCTATGCTTCGGCGACGGCCTTCGTCAAGTTCGCAGAGCGTGCGCTGGCGGCCGGCCGCGAGAGCAGCTTGCAGGCACAGGCCGGTCATCTGGACGCCAAGCAGATCTGCGATGCGGTGGATGCGGGCGACCCGCTGGCGTGCGAGCTGTTCGAGCAGTATTGCAAGGATCTGTCCTGCGGCCTAGCGAGCTATATCAATATCTTCCAGCCGGAGTGCATCGTGCTGGGCGGCGGACTGGCCGGTTACGGCGAAAAGCTGCTCGAGCCGCTGCGCCGCCTGACGCTGTCGCAGACCTTCCGCGCAGATGCCAACGACACCGAGCTCGTCTGCGCGTCGTTGGGCAACGATGCGGGCATGATCGGCGCGGCGATGCTGTGAGCACCGCCCTTCGGGCAGACGGACGGCGCATCCGCGACAGGGCGGATGCGCCGTTTTTTCGGTGATAGCGTTGCGTTTTTTGCGGTCTTATGATAAAATAGCCGCACAGAGAGGCCATGTCGTCCTTCGCGGAGGCATGGCAGGAACAGGACTCGATGGAACGGCACGGAGGATCCCTATGCGTTTCAAAACATTGGCCGCGCTGTTATGTGCGGCTGCGTTGTGCGCCCCGCCCGTCGCCGGTGCGGCCACGTCGCCGGTGCCGGACGCGCCGGTGGCCGCGCAGGCCGCTGCGCCGCTCGCGCGGGCGCTCAAGGTCGCGCTATCGACGCACAAGGTGCAGGTCAACGGCCGGGCGGTCAGCCCGCAGGCCTATAATATCGATGGCCACAACTATTTCAAGCTGCGCGACGTGGCCTATCTGCTCGACGGGACGAGCGCGTGCTTCGCCGTCGTGTGGGACGGCCAGCGCAACGCGATCGATCTGCGCCCCGGCCAGCACTACACGGTGGTCGGCGGCGAAATGACGACCGCGGCCGTGTCCGGGCTGCGCGTGAGCGCGTCCACGGCTAAGGTGCTGCTCGAGGGCGACGGCATCGCGGTCAAGGGCTACAACATCAACGGCAATAACTATTACAAGATCGCCAATCTGGCCGCAGCGATCGGCTTCGTCGCCGCGTTCGACAAGCCGAGCTGGACGGTGCACCTCAAAACGCCGTCGGTCGTCGTGCCGGACACGCCTGCGCCGGATTTCGTGCCCAGCGTGTACCAAGTGCAGGTGGACACCACGCTGTCGATCCGCGAGGGGCCGGGCACGACCTATGCGCGGGTCGGCCAGCTCCAAAACGCGGAGCACGTCGTCGTGGACGGCCTGACCGGCATCTGGGCGCATTTGCAGGATGGCCGCGGCTACGCCAGCACGGACTATCTGATCCGCGTGAGCGATCATGTGTCGCCCGATCCCGAACCCGCACCGACGCCCGATCCCGAGCCGACGCCGACGCCCACGCCGACGCCTGAGCCGGTGCAGCCCGATCCCGCGCCCACGCCCGCGCCGCCCACCGGGATCGATCCCGAGGGGCAGGGCACCGACCAGCCGCCGGACGAGCCTGCGCCGTTCGTGGCCGGCTACTATCGCGTCGGGGTCGATAGCACGCTGTCCGTGCGTGCGGGCGCGGGGCTGACCTATCCGATCGTCGGCAGGCTGCTCGACGGGGATGAGATCGTGGTCGATGCGGTCGAGGATGGCTGGGCGCATCTGGTGGACACGGCCAAGGGCGCGGGGCGCTATTGCAGCATGGACTATCTGACCCGCGTGGGCGACTACACCGCCGGGGCGGACGATGTGCCGGACGACCCGGTGCGGCCGCCGCGCACCTCGCACATCGACGGCATCATGACCGTGATCGTCGATGCCGGACACGGCGGCGGGGACGTGGGAGCACACAGCCCCGACCTGTCGATGGACGAAAAGCACATCAATCTGGCCGTCGCGCAGTATCTGCGGGACGAGCTGGAGCGGGCGGGCGTGCGGGTCATCATGGTGCGCGACACGCTGGAGGATGGCGGCTCGCTGTCCCTGCGCGGCGCGGTGATGAAGCAGTATGCGGACACGGCCGATCTGTTTTTCAGCATCCACCACAATGCGGCCAACACGGTCGCGCGGGGGGCGGAGGCGCTCGCGCAGATCGCCGACCGGAACGGCGGCCCGAGCAAGATCTTGGGCGAGGCGCTGCTGGCCGAATACGAAAAGCTGGGCGTGCCGATCCGCGGGGTCGTGTTCAAGGAGGGCAGCTACGGCGATTATTACTACACCAACCGCGCCGCGGCGGCGCTGTACCTGCCTGCGCTGACGAGCGAGTTCTGCTTCATCGACAACGAGGAGGATCAGGCCTTCATCGACAGCGAGGACGACCTGCGCGCACAGGCGTGGGCGCAATATGAGGCGATCATGTACTATTTCACACAGGTGGACTACTGATAACGACGATAACGACGAAAGGGGTCATGCGACATGACGGAACGGGCAGAGCAGGCGCAGCGCCTGCACGAAAAGGGCTATAACTGTGCACAGGCGGTGGTCTGCGCCTACTGCGATCAGTTCGGTCTGGACGAGGAAACGGCCTATAAGCTGGCCGAGGGCTTCGGGCTGGGCATGGGCATCATGGAGGTGTGCGGGGCGCTCAGCGGCGCGTTCCTGCTGGCGGGACAGCAGGGCAGCGCGGGACCGGCGCATCCGGGCGAGACCAAGGCGCAGACCTATCGGACGACCAAGGCGCTGGCCAACGCCTTCCGCGAAAAGAACGGCACCGTGCTGTGCCGCGAGCTCAAGGGCGTGGCCGATGGACAGGTGCGCCGGAGCTGTCCGGGCTGCATCCAAGATGCGTGCGCGCTCGTCGAGCAGTTTTTGACAGAGTGACCAGATCCCGCAGTCGTCAAGTCGTCTGCGGGAATTATTTTGCGATCAGTTAGACAGCGTTCGACAAAGCGCGCCCTTCTTTACAGGTACAATGGGTGGTATCACAGATCGCACAGGAAGGGAGATGCGGAGCCGGGCGGGAGCAGGAAAAAACAGAGCGTGGGGGCAGGCGTGGCCGACAGTATGTTGGCCGGGAAAGCGGGGTGTGAGAATGATCCAGTATATCGTGACCCAGAGCATGAGCCGCGAAAGGACGATCTATGGCATCGCAGTGATAAATGACTGCGTAGAGCTGGATAGACTACCGGACATCGCGATGACTTTAGAGGATGCCACCCGTCTGGCGGCACTGCTGCAAACGCATGGCGTGGCAGCGGAGCATTTCCGCGACGTGGTGGAGGATCATTTGCTCGAGTGATGGAAAACAGCAGAAAAACGCAAAAAAACGCGGCGGAGATCCGATCAGGATCTCCGCCGCGTTCGTATCCGGGCGGCGGGTCAAAAACGAAGGAGCACGCCGCAGACCGCGCCGATCAGGATGAACAGGATCGGGTGCAGGCGGGGCAGTTTGCGGATCGCCAGCGTCATCAGCAGGAAAAACGCGAGCGCGGGCAGGTCGATCACGGCGGACAGCGTGGCAAGGCCGCCCCACCGGTCGAGATGGAGCAGCGAGGCCGCGAACACCTCGAGCATCGCGCCGAGGATCAGGCCGGTCGAGGCCGGACGCAGCCCGTAAAAGCCGTCCTGCACGAGCGAGGAGTCGCGAAAGCGGTCGAGCGCCCGGGAAACGAGGATGACGATGATCACCGAGGGCAGCACGAGCGACGCGGTGGCCGTGATCGCGCCGGGCAGCCCGGCCGCGCGGAAGCCCGCATAGGTGGCCGTGTTGACGCCGATGGGGCCGGGGGTGGATTCCGAGACGGCCAGCATATCGAGCAGCTCGTGCGGGGTGAACCACGGATACCGCTGCGCGATGTCCTTGAGGAAGGGGATCGTGGCCATGCCGCCGCCGACCGCGAACAGGCCGGTCTTGAAAAATTCCCAGAAAAGCTGTAAAAAGATCATGTGCGCCGCCTCCGGATCAGACCGATCGCGATCCCCGCGCCTGCGGCGAGCACGATCATCAGCACCGGCGAGACCCCGAAAAAGGCCACGGCCGCGAAGGTGAGGAGCAAGATCGCGGCGGTGGGCAGGTCGGTCACGCCCTTTTTGATCATTTTGATGATCGCTTGCAGCACCAGCGCGCAGACCGCGATGCGCACACCGGCGAGGGCGTGCTGCACCACCGGCAGATGGGCGAAGCGCTGGATGAACGCCGCGATCGTGGTGATGATGAGGAGCGAGGGCGTCACCATGCCGGCCGTCGCGGCGATCGCGCCGGTGATGCCCCGGCGTTTATAGCCGATGAAGGTGGACACGTTGACCGCGATCACGCCGGGCGTGCACTGGCCGATCGCGTAATAGTCCATCAGCTCGTCCTCGGTCGCCCAGTGGCGGGCGTCCACGACCTCGCGCTGGAGCAAGGGCAGCATGGCATAGCCGCCGCCAAAGGTGCACGCGCCGACGCGGGCGAAGGTGAGGAACAGTTCAAGATAAGGATGCAAGGGCATACAGCTCCTTTTCGTATCGGTGGATCGGACGGCGGGCGGGGCAGGGGCAGCGGCGCCGTCCGCGTTTCGTATAGTTTGCAGCGCCGCGCCGTGCGCTATGCGCGGGCAGCCGGGCGGGATCAGGTGGCGGGGACGATCTCCAGCCAGTAGCCGTCCGGGTCGGCGATGAAATAGATGCCCATCTTGGGGTTCTCGAAGCAGATGCAGCCCATCTGCGCGTGCAGGGCGTGCGCCGCGTCGAAGTCGTCGGCGCGGAAGGCGAGGTGGAACTCGTTGTCGCCCAGCTCATAGGGGCGATCCCAGTCGCGCAGCCAAGTCAGCTCGAGCAGGTGCGGGGTGGTGCCGTCGCCCAGATAGACGAGGGTGAAGCTGCCGTCCGGCGCCTCGACCCGGCGGGTCTCGGTCAGGCCGAGCGCCTCGCGATAAAAGGCGAGCGAGCGCGTCAGATCGCGCACATTGAAGTTGTTATGGGCAAAGGTGAACTGCATAAAAAGGGCCTCCTTGAAGGTGTGATAAGGTGTGATATGGATACTGTATCATGTTTTGTTCAAAAACACAATGCGGATCGATGATTTTTGTTTACATCGACAGATATAGATGTTATAATCATACTGTATATTTGCGTCCGGAAAAGGAGGACGGCATGTGAACAAAAAGATACAAAGATCATTGCAGCCGGACGATCGCCTATTTTTCGTGGTGTTCCTGCTGTTCGCGGCAGGCGGGCTGGCGTTTTCGCTGCCCTATGGCCTGATCGGTCTGGCGCTCTGCGCCGCGCTGTGGCTGATCTCGCGGCGGCGGGCGGCCGAAAAGCGGCGGCAGGTGCAGGAGATCATGGACAATGTGCATATCGAGGGCGGCGCGATCGAGCCCGCGGTGACGCGCTCGCCGCTGCCGACCGTGGTCGCGCTGGCGACGACCGGCGAGATCGTCTGGGCGAACGAGGCGTTTTCGGCGGTCAGCGGCCGACCGGCCGGGGCGCAGCATATGCAGCTGACCGAGCTCGCCCCGACGTTCGAGACGCGCTGGCTGATCGAGGGCAAGGGCGCTTTCCCGGGCGAGCTGCGCGTGGGCAAACGCGCCTATCAGGTGTTCGGCAGTCTGGTGCCGGGCGGCGCAGGGCAGATGATGATGCTGCACTTCATCGATTGCACCGCGTTCGTCCGCCTGCGGGACGAGGCCGAGACCTGTCGCCCCGCGATCGCCGTGATCGCGATCGACAACTACGAGGAGCTGATGAAGAACGCGACCGATTCCGAGAAATCGGACATCCTCGCGGGCATCGACAAGCGGCTGTTCGGTTGGATCCGGGACAGCCAGGCCGTGCTGCGCAAGTATGATCGGGACAAGTACATCTTCCTGATCGAAAACGCCGAGCTGGACAAGCTGGTCGCGCGCAAGTTCAGCGTGCTGCAAGAGGTGCGCGAGATCCAAAACCGCGAGGGCGTGGTCGCGACACTGTCCATCGGCATCGGCAAGGACGGCGAATCGCTCGCGGAGAGCTACCAGTACGCCGGTCTCGCGATCGACATGGCGCTGTCCCGCGGCGGCGATCAGGCGGTGGTCAAGAACCGCTATACCTTCGAGTTCTACGGCGGTCTGAGCGAGGAGGTCGAAAAGCGCACCAAGGTCAAGAGCCGCGTGGTGGCCAATGCCTTGACGCAGCTGATCCGCGTGTCCTCGCAGGTGATCGTCATGGGACACCGCAACAGCGATATGGACGCGATCGGCGCGGCCGCGGGCATGGTGTGCGCGGTGCGCACCAAGGGCAAGCCGGTGCACATCGTGGTCGATCGGCAGCACACCATGGCCGCCGAGCTGATCGACCAGCTCGAAACGCTGCCCGAGTATAAGGACGTGTTCATCAGCGCCGAGGACGCGATGGTGCTGTGCGACTACAACACGTTGCTGATCGTGGTCGATGTCAACCGGCCGGGCTTCGTGGAGAGCGAGGCGCTGCTCCAGTCGATCAACAAGGTCGCGGTCATCGACCACCACCGCCGCGCGGCCGATTATATCGAGAACGCGGTCGTCTCGCTGCACGAGCCGTATGCCTCCTCGGCCTCTGAGCTGGTCAGCGAGCTGCTGCAATACATGACCCCGACCAGCGAGATCCTGACCGGCGAGGCCGAGGCCATGCTGGCGGGCATCTATCTGGACACCAAGGGCTTTTCGACCCGCACGGGCGTGCGCACCTTCGAGGCGGCGGCCTATCTGCGCCGCGCCGGCGCGGAGGCGAGCGCGGTCAAGCGGCTGTTCCAGTCCAGCTTCGACCAGTATATGGAGCGGCAAAAGCTGATCTCGTCCGCGCAGGACTGCGGCCGGGGCGTGATCTTCGCGCTGACCGCCGAGGAGGTCGATCGCGTCGCGGCCGCACAGGCGGCCGATGAGCTGCTGTCGATCATCGGCACGCGCGCGAGCGTGGTCGCCTTCCGCCGGGGGACGGACATCTCCGTTTCCGCGCGGGCGGCCGGACAGGTCAACGTGCAGCTGCTGATGGAGCGGCTGGGCGGCGGCGGCAATCACGCGGCGGCGGGCGCACAGCTCAAAAACACCACGCCGGAGCAGGCCGCTGTGCTGATCCGGCAGGCGATCGAGGATTATTTCGCAGACCAGGAGACCGAGGCCAAGGCTGAGGCGTGAGCGCCGCAGCCCGGGCAGGCGTCCCAACGGATATAGAAAAGGAGAAGAACGATATGAAAGTGATCTTGACCGCAGATGTAAAGGGCAAGGGCAAAAAGGGCGAGCTGATCGAGGTCAGCGAGGGCTATGGCCGCAACTTCCTGATGCCGCGCGGGCTGGCCGAGCCGGCGACGGCCGACAATCTGAACATCAAAAAGGCCAAGGACGAGGCGCACGCCCGCAAGGTCGCGCTCGAGCAGCAGGCGGCGCGGGAAGCGGCGGAAAAGCTCAAGGTCAGCCCGGTCAAGGTGCCGGCCAAGGGCGGCGCAGGCGGCCGTCTGTTCGGCGCTGTGACCTCCAAGGAGATCGCCGAGGAGCTGAACAAGCAGTACGGTCTGACCGTGCCCAAGCAGAAGATCGTGCTCGACGAGCCGATCAAGACCTTTGGCGTCCACCGCGTCAAGGCCAAGCTGTATCAGGACATCGCAGGCGAGATCCTGGTGCATGTGGTCGAAGCCTGACGGCTCCGGATGGATCGGGGGCGGCGAAAGCCCCCCCTATGCTTAGAAAGGCGGTGTGGGTTTGGATGAGCTATTGATGCGACAGATGCCGCAGGATCTGACGGCGGAGCAGTCCCTTTTGGGCGCGATGCTGGTCGATCCCAACTGCATCGCCGAGGTGATCGAGCAGGTGCGGGCGGACGATCTGTACGCAGATGAGAACAAGCGCATCTTTGAGACGATCTACTCGATGTTCAACGGCGCACAGCGCATCGACCCGGTCACGGTGCTCGATATGCTCACGCGCTTGGGCTATTACGACGAGGCGGGCGGCCGCGCCTACCTGTTCCAGCTCATGGAGGTCACGCCGGGCGCGCGCAACGTGGGCGAGTATGTCCGCATCGTGCGCGACAAGAGCCTGCTGCGCCAGCTCGTCGAGGCGGGCGGCGAGATCCAGCAGAACGCCCTCGAGGCGCATGGCGACGCCTCCAGCATCGCGGAGCTCGCCGAGCAGCGGATCTACGGCATCCGGCAGGGACGCGAGATCAAGGGGTTGTCCAAGCTGAGCGAGGTCATCGTCGAGCTGTACGACGAGCTCGACGAGCGTGCCCGGTCGGACAGCGACATCCCCGGGATGTCCACCGGCTTCCACGCGCTCGACACGGCGCTGACCGGGCTGAACAAGTCCGATCTGATCCTGATCGCGGCGCGTCCCGGCATGGGCAAGACGGCCTTCGCGCTCAATGTGGCGCTCAACGCCGCCAAGGCGAGCGTCAAAGGCAAGCCGCGCGGCTACAAAAAGGGCACGGGCGTATGCGTGTTCCAGCTCGAGATGGGCAAGGAGCAGCTCGCCAGCCGTTTCCTGTCCAGCGAGGCGCTGATCGAGGCGCAAAAGCTCAAAACGGGCGACCTCGATGAGGAGGACTGGGTCAAGATCGCCCGCGCCTCGAGCGTGCTGTCCGGCTTGGACATCTATGTGGACGATAACCCCGCGATCACGGTCGCCGAGATCAAGGCCAAGTGCCGCCGTCTGGGCGACGAGCTGGGTCTGATCGTGATCGACTACCTCCAGCTCATGCACGTCGGCGGACGGCACATGGACAACCGCGTGCAGGAGGTCGCGGAGATCTCGCGCTCGCTCAAGATCATGGCCAAGGAGCTCAACGTGCCGGTCGTGTGCCTGTCGCAGCTCTCCCGTGCCTCCGAGCAGCGCGCGGACAAGCGCCCCATGCTGTCCGACCTGCGCGAATCGGGCGCGATCGAGCAGGATGCCGACATCGTCATGTTCATCTACCGCGACGACTACTATGACGACGAGAGCGAGAACAAAAACATCGCCGAGATCATCATCGCCAAAAACCGTCACGGCGCGACCGGCATGATCGAGCTGCAATGGGTCGGCCAGTACACCACCTTCTCCAACCCGGATCGGATCCATGGGGACTGAGGGGTTGCTGGCCGCCGTGCGGCAGACGATCGCGGCGCACGCCATGCTCGCGCCGGGCGAAGCGGTGCTGGTGGCCTTGTCCGGCGGCGCGGATTCGGTCGCCCTGCTGCGGGCGCTGCTGGCGCTGGGCTACCCGGTGCGGGCGTTCCACCTCGACCATGGCCTGCGCGGCGCGGAATCCGACCGGGACGCGGCCTTCTGCCGGACGCTGTGTGACGCGCTGGGCGTGCCGCTGACGGTCGAGCGGGCGCCGATCGCCGCGCTGGCGCAGCAGCAGGGCAGCGGCATCGAGGAGACCGCCCGCCGCGTCCGCTATACGCGGCTGCACGCGGCCGCACAGGGCGGCAAGATCGCGACGGCGCACACCGCAGATGACGCGCTGGAGACCATGCTGTTCCACCTGACGCGGGGCACGGGCCCCAAGGGGCTGGCGGGCATCCCGCCGGTGCGGGGCGACATCGTGCGCCCGCTGCTCGGCGTCGAACGCGCACAGGTGGAGGCCTATCTGGCCGCGCTGGAGCAGGACTATGTGACCGACAGCACCAATGCAGACCGCACCTATACGCGCAACCGCATCCGGCACGAGGTCGTGCCCGTGCTGCGGCAGCTCGATCCGGCGGTGTGCGGCGCGGCGGCGCGGCTGGCGGCGCTGCTCCGGCAGGACGAGGACTGTCTGGACGGCCTCGCGCAGGACTGCCTGCGGCGGGCGGCGCAGCCGGACGGCGCATGGCGCTGCCAAGCGCTGCTGGACGCGCATCCGGCGGTGCGCACGCGGGCGCTGCGGCTGCTGGCCGCCCGCAGCGGCATGCCGCTGCGCGACCTGACCGCGCGACACATCGCGGCGCTGGACGCCCTGCTGGCGAGCGCCGACCCGTCTGCGGCGTGCAGCCTGCCGCAGGGCTTCGTCGCCCGGCGGGAATACGGTGCGCTGCGGCTGGAACGGCCCGACGCGGCGACGCCCCGCCCGCCGGTCGCGCTGACGCTGCCGTTCGAGGGCGCGGTGTGGGATGGCGCGGTGCGGCTGTCGCTTCGTGTTTTAGAAAAAAGCCAAGTTTTTTACAGATCATTCAATACTTTTTGCGTCGATCGTGGTACAATAGACCTTGCCTCGTTGTGTGTTCGCACACGGCAGACAGGCGACCGCCTCCGGCTGACCGAACACGGCGGCAGCCGGACGCTCAAAAAGCTGCTGATCGATCGGCGCATCCCCCGGCTGCGGCGCGACCGGCTCGCGGTCATCGCAGACCGGCACGGCGTGATCGCCGTACAGGACATCGGCATGGATCATACGCGCCGTCCGCAGGGCGGTGCACGACTGCAAATAAAGATAGAGGGGTATTGACAGATGGCATACGATATGCGGGACGACCTGGAAGACATCTACTTCACCGAGCAGCAGCTCGCCGACAAGGTGGCCGAGCTGGGCGCACGCATCACCGAGGATTATCGGGACAAGAACCCGCTGATCGTCAGCGTGCTCAAGGGCTCCTATGTGTTCATGGCGGACCTGACACGGGCGATCGACGCGCCCTGCAACGTCGATTTCATGGTGGTGTCCAGCTATGGCGTGGGCACCAAGACCTCGGGCGAGGTGCAGATCATCAAGGACATTTCGCAGCCGATCGACGGCCGCGATCTGCTGATCGTCGAGGATATTTTGGATTCGGGCGTCACCCTGCATTACTTGATGCAGGTGCTCAAGGCGCGTGGCGCGAATTCGATCCGGCTGTGCACGCTGCTCTCCAAGCCGGCGCGGCGCAAGGTCGAGGTCAAGGTGGATTATCTGGGCTTCGAGATCCCGGATGCCTTCGTCGTCGGCTACGGGCTGGACTATGCAGAGCGGTACCGCAATCTGCCGTACATCGGCATCCTCAAGCCGAGCGTCTACGGCGGTGCGTAAGACAGATCAACAAGGAAGAGGTGGCAAACCGATTTGAAAGGAAAGATGAAGGGCTTCGGCCTCTATCTCATCATACTGATGATGCTGCTCGCCGGTGTCAGCTATGTGGTCAGCCAGACGCAGCCCACCGAGCAGATCACGTACTCGGATGTATACGAGTATTTCCGCGCGGAAAAGGTCGATCGGTATACGATCGACGATCTGGTGCTCACCCTGCACCTGCGGGACGAGGATCGCATCGTCAGCTATGACATCAGCGGCGCGCGGGACGTGTTCCTCATGCAGATCCTGCCGATGATCGACGAGCAGATGCAGGACGGCACGCTCCAGTCGGTCGATTATCTGGTCACGTCGATCCCATGGTGGGCGCAGTTCCTGCCGTATGTGATCCTGATCGTGCTGCTGGGCGCATTTTGGTATTTCATGATGAACAAGCAGACCGGCGGCGGCGCGGGACCGATGCAGTTCGGCAAGGCGCGGGCACGGCTGGCGCAGGACGATAAGCGCAAGGTCACGTTCGCGGACGTGGCCGGCGCGGACGAGGAAAAGGCCGAGCTGCAAGAGATCGTCGAGTTCCTCAAGAACCCGCAGAAGTTCGTGCAGATCGGCGCACGCATCCCCAAGGGCGTGCTGCTGGTCGGCCCGCCGGGCACCGGCAAGACGCTGATCGCCCGCGCGGTCGCGGGCGAGGCCGGGGTGCCGTTCCTGTCGATCTCGGGCTCGGACTTCGTCGAGCTCTATGTCGGCGTGGGCGCGTCCCGCGTGCGTGACCTGTTCGAGCAGGCCAAAAAGAACGCCCCGGCGATCGTGTTCATCGACGAGATCGACGCGGTCGGCCGCCAGCGCGGCGCAGGTCTGGGCGGCGGACACGACGAGCGCGAGCAGACGCTCAACCAGCTGCTCGTCGAGATGGACGGCTTTGGCGCGAACGAGGGCGTGATCGTCATCGCGGCGACCAACCGCAAGGACATCCTCGACAATGCGCTGCTGCGCCCCGGTCGCTTCGATCGGCAGGTATATGTCGGTGCGCCCGATGTCAAGGGGCGCGAGGCGATCCTCAAGGTGCACGCCCGCAACAAGCAGTTCGACCCCGATGTCAAATTCGCGGACATCGCCAAGACCACGGCGGGCTTCACCGGCGCCGACCTCGAGAACCTGCTCAATGAGGCCGCGCTGCTGGCCGCACGGCGCAACAAAAAGCTGATCTCGCAGGAGGAGATCGAGGAGTCGCTCCTCAAGGTCGTGATGGGCGTCGAGAAAAAGAGCCACATCATCACCGAGAAGGATAAGCGCCTGACCGCCTATCACGAGGCCGGTCACGCGATCTGCTTCCACGTGCTGCCGACGCAAGACCCGGTGCACCATGTCACCGTGATCCCGCGCTCGTCGGGCGCAGGCGGCTTCACCATGCCGCTGCCCGAGGAGGATCAGGCGTACCTGACCAAAAAGTATATGGAGGAGCACATCGTGGTCTGTCTGGGCGGCCGCGTGGCCGAGCAGCTGACGATGGACGACATCTCGACCGGCGCCTATGGCGACATCAAGCAGGCGACCCAGATCGCGCGTGCGATGGTCACGAGCTACGGCATGAGCGAGCGGCTGGGGCCGATCGATTACGGCGCGGACAACGGGGAGATCTTCCTCGGCCGCGATCTCGCGGCGGGCAAGGGCTATTCCGAGGTCAAGGCCGCCGAGATCGACGACGAGATCCACCGCATCGTCGAGCAGGCTTATCGTCAGTGCACCGCGCTGCTCACCGAGCACATGGATGAGATGACGCGCGTGGCCGAGTACCTGATCCGCAACGAAACGATGGACGGCGAGACCTTCATCAAGGTGTATAACGGTGAGGTCGTGCCCGATAAGATCGTCGGCGAGGATCTGATGAGCGAGCTCCAGCAGGAGCTGGACGCCAAGATCGGCAAACCGGCCGACGGCGCGGACACGTCCGCATCCGCCGGATCGACCGAGCAGGACGGCGAGTAAGACCAAGGCCCCACGGACAGGATCCTGTCCGCGGGGCCTTTTCGTGTGCGAAATGTCGAACGGTCTTGACGTTCCGCGGGCGGCGCACTATGCTGAAAATGTAAAAATGATCTGACATCGTGCGGTGCGAAGGAGAAATCGCGATGGGCGCGAAAGGGTGTGTTTTGATGGCGCTGGCGCTCAAGGTCGCCCGGCTGCTCGAGCGCCCGGTCGAGCAGATCTTCTTCCCGGACGACTGACCCGCCCGGCGCGGATCGGCGGACGAAAAAAAGATCCCCATCGGGGATCTTTTTTGGTATGACTGGTGCGATAAGCCGGGTCCTGTCGTTGGACGGTCATCTATCTGGGACGCACGTTACCGTGCGCCTCGAGCCGCCAGTCGGGACGGGCGGGCCACCCATCGTCCCAGTCGGCGTTGCTGCGGATAGAGTTTACAGGCCCCCCATGTCACCATGGGGCGCGGTGAGCTCTTACCTCGCCTTTCCACCCTTACTGCCGCACGCGGCAGCGGTATATCTCTGTTGCACTATTCCTAGGGTCGCCCCCGGCGGATGTTATCCGTTATCCTTGCCCTATGCAGCCCGGACTTTCCTCATGCCGAAGCACGCGACCGTCTGCACCAGTCACGGTATCCAGTATACCGCAAAAATGCGGCCACGTCAAACCAGACTTGCAAAAAACCGAAAGATCCGCTATACTATAGGATATATCAAAGGCGGTGTGAAGCATTTATGACAGCTTTGGAACAATATCTGGGCGGGCTGCTCGATAAGCGGGTCGGCGTGATCGGCGCGGGCGTGAGCAATATGCCGCTCATCCGGATGCTGCGTGCAGCCGGTGTGCGCGTGACCGTGCACGACAAAAAGACCCCCACCGAGCTGGGCGACGGCTATGCCACGCTGGCGACGCTCGGGGTCGATCTCGTGCTGGGCGAGCACTATATGGACGCGCTGGATGAGGACGTGATCTTCCGCACGCCCGGTGTGCACCCGCGCTTTTTGCAAAAGGCGTGCGAGCGCGGCGCGGCGATCATCAGCGAGATGGAGCTTTTTTTTGCCGTTTGCCCCTGTCCGATCATCGGCGTCACCGGGTCGGACGGCAAAACGACCACGACGACGCTGGTCAGCGAGATCCTCAAGCACGCAGGCCATACCGTGCATCTGGGCGGCAATATCGGCACGCCGCTGCTGCCGCGCGTCAACGAGATCGAGCCGGACGACCTCGCGGTGGTCGAGTTGTCCTCCTTCCAGCTGATGGGCATGAAGCGCTCGCCCCATGTGGCGGCGATCACCAACCTGACGCCCAACCATCTGGACTATCACGCGGACTTCGATGAGTATGTGCAGGCCAAGACCGCGATCTATCGCCACCAGCAGCCGGGCGACCGGCTGGTGCTCAACTTGGACGATGCCGTGACCCGCACGCTGCACGCCTCGGGCGACCTGTTCTGCACCAGCAAGACGCAGGAGCTGGCCAACGGCGTGTTCCTCAAGGACGACACGATCTTCATCGCGGAAAACGGTGTCCGGCGCACGCTGATGCCCGCGGCAGACATCCGCATCCCGGGTGCCCATAACGTGTACAACATGATGATGGCGGCGGCGATCGTGCAGGGCTATGCCACCGATGACGACATCCGCGCGGTGGCGACCGCCTTCGGCGGGGTCGAGCACCGCATCGAGTTCGTGCGCGAGAAGGACGGCGTCAAGTATTACAACGACTCGATCGCCTCCAGCCCGACGCGCACCATCGCCGGGTTGCGCTCCTTCCAGCAGAAGGTGATCCTGATCGCGGGCGGCTATGACAAGCACATCCCGTATGACGTGCTGGGCGAGCCGATCTGCACGCACGTCAAGTCGCTCATCCTGACCGGCGCGACCGCGCCCAAGATCCGCGACTGCGTGCTGGCCGTCGAAGGCGAGCATCCGCCGATCATCGAGGTGGCCGACCTCGAGACCGCCGTGCGCGAGGCGCAGGCGCAGGCCGAGGCGGGCGACGTGGTCATCATGAGCCCGGCCAGCGCGTCGTTCGACCGCTTCAAGAACTTCATGGAGCGCGGCAAGCTGTTCAAATCGCTGGTGGAGGCGCTGTAACAACGAAAAAACGCTGCAAACAGGCAGGGAACGCCGTTCCCCGCCTGTTTTTTTGTCCGTTTTGCAGTGAGGGTCTTGACAAAGCGTGAATATTATATATAATGTATATATACAAAGCAAGAGGAGGGGATAGCGTGGAGATCATCCTGTCCAACATCGACAGCACGCCGATCTACGAGCAGATCGCGCGACAGATCAAGGCCAAGATCGTCAGCGGGGCGCTCCGAACGGGCGAGGCGCTGCCGTCCATGCGGTCGTTGGCCAAGGAACTGCGGATCAGCGTCATCACCACCAAACGGGCGTATGAGGAGCTCGAGCGCGAGGGCTTCATCGTCTCGCAGACCGGGCGCGGCAGCTTCGTCGCGCCGGTCGGCACAGAGCTGCTGCGCGAGGAGCAACGCCGCGCGGTCGAGGCGCACCTGACCGACGCGGTGCGTGCCGCGCATCTGGGCGGCCTGAGCCAGCAGGAATTTCTCGATGTCGCACGACTACTGTTTGAGGAGGAGATATGATGGAAAACGCACTCGAGATCGCCGGATTGTGCAAGCGCTATGCGGGCTTCGCGCTCGAGGACATCAGCTTTACGCTGCCGCGCGGCTGTGTGATGGGGCTGATCGGCGAGAACGGTTCGGGCAAGACCACGACGATCAAGGCCGTGCTCGACCTGATCGGCCGCGACGCGGGCGAGATCCGCGTGCTGGGGCTGGATAACGTGCGGGACGGCTGTGCCGTCCGCGAGCGCATCGGCGTGGTGCTGGAGGACAGCGGCTTTCTGAACACGATGACCGCTCGGCAGGTCGATCGACTGATGGGCAAGGCGTATGCGGGCTGGGACAGCGCCCGGTTTTCCGCCTATATGCAGCGCTTCGGCATCGACGGACGCAAGAAGATCAAGGACTATTCCAAGGGGATGCGGATGAAGCTGTCGATCGCGGCGGCGCTGTCGCACGGGGCGGAGCTGCTGCTGATGGACGAGCCGACCAGCGGCCTCGACCCGGTCGTGCGCGACGAGGTGCTCGACCTGTTCTACGATTTCATGCAGGACGAGGAGCACGCGATCTTGCTGTCCAGCCACATCACGAGCGACTTGGACAAGATCGCCGACTACGTGACCTTCGTCCATCAAGGCCGCCTGCTGCTGAGCGAGCCGCGCGACGAGCTGCTCGACACCTACGGCGTGCTGCGCTGCACGGCCGACCAGCTCGCCGCCCTCGACCCGGACGCGGTGCGGGCGCACCGCACGGGCGCGTTCGGCTGCGAGGCGCTGGTGCGGCGCGACGGCGTGCCGCAGGGCTGGCCGGTCGAGCGCACGAATATCGAGCAGGTCATGCTGCTGTTGACCAAAGGGGAGGAAGTACGATGAAAGCGATGTTATATGCGGATTGGATCACGCTCCGACGGTCGCTCCGCGTGATGTTGTTCGTGCTGGTGGCGTCCGCCGTCTCCGCGGTCCTGTGGAACGGGCCGCTGTTCTTCTGCTTCAGCCTGATGTTCTTCGCGGTCATGCTGCCGGGCACGCTGCTCACCGCCGACCACGCACAGGGCTGGGATCGGCTGAGCTTGGCGCTGCCGATCCGGCGGCGCGACGTGGTGGGGAGCAAATTCCTGCTGAGCGTGTTGGTCAACGCGGCGCTGCTGGTGCTCACGGTCGCGCTGTGCGCGGTCTACGCGGTCACGCAGCGCACCACCGACCTCACCGAGCTGGTCGGCAGCGCGTTGGCGTGCGAGGCGGTGGCGCTCGTCATGATGGGCGTGCTGCTGGCGCTCGAGTTCAAGTTCGGCGTCGAGAAGGGGCGCTATATCATCATAGGCTGCGCGTGGCTGCCGCCGATCGCCGCGTATCTCATGCGGGAGCAGCCGTGGTTCCGCGCGGCGCTCGACGGCGCGCAGCGCTGGCTGGACAGTGCAGCGCAAGAGCAGCTCGTCCTGCTGTTGGCGGCGGCGCTGGCGGTCGGTGTGGTGGTGTACGCGCTGTGCTGCGCGGTCAGCGTGTGGATCTATCGCAAGACCGACCTGTGACGGCCGCTCGGCGGCAACGGAGGCGTTTTCGATGCGACAGACCGGGCATACATAAAACCCGCGTCCGCGCCATATCCTAGACCGAAAGGGAGGGATATGCTTGCGTAAGCACTGGATCGGTTTTCTGCTGCTCCCGCTGGCGGTCGGCGGGCTGGCCGCGTGGCTGACGAAGGACAGCATGGAGCAGTTCGCGGCACTGGCGCAGCCGCCGTTGTCGCCGCCGGGATGGGCGTTCCCGGTCGCGTGGACGCTGCTCTATCTGCTGATGGGGCTGGCGAGCTGGCTCGTTCACAAGGCGAGCGCCCCGCAGGCGGACAAAAAACGCGCGTTGGCGCTGTACGGCGTGCAGCTGGCGGTCAATTTCTGCTGGCCGCTGCTGTTCTTCCGCGCCGGGGCATATGGCACGGCGTTCTGGTGGCTGGTGCTGCTGCTGGCGCTCGTGCTGGCGACGATGGTGGCGTTCGGCCGCATCGACCGACGGGCGGCGTACCTGCTCGTGCCCTATGTGCTGTGGCTGCTGTTCGCGGGCTACCTGAACGCGGGCGTATGGGCGCTGAACGGATAAAATAGGCAAAAGGAGAGTGTCGTAGCGTTCATGGGAGCGTAGCGACATAAAATAACAAAAACCGGGAGCATGTATCACGGTTTTTGACCTCGACTCAGCCGCCTTGGGCGGCGTCCGGGGGTATCAAAAGGCGGTTTCCGTAGGGAACCGCCTTTTGTATATAGGGGGTATGGGATACCCCCTATAAGGCGTCAGCACCTGTCCCGCAGCCATGCGAACACCGCCCGCTGGTCGGTGCCGGTCACATCGTCGCACAGGCCGGAGACCATGCGCTCGGGATGCCACTGCACGCCGAGCACGGGCGCAGCCGGATGGAGCAGCGCCTCGATCGTCCCATCGGGCGCATAGGCGGCCGTGCACAGCGAGGGCGCAGGCCGATCGACCGCCTGATGGTGGTAGCTGTTGACGGCGGACGGCGCACCGGGCAGCGGGCGGACGCGGCACAGCGCGTGGCAGCAGTCCGCGTGCCCCTCGATGTGCTGGCGCAGCGTGCCGCCGAGGAACACGTTGATCGCCTGCACGCCCCGGCAGATGCCGAGGATCGGCTTGCCGCGTGCGAAAAAGGCAGCGAACAGCGCGGCCTCCTCGCTGTCGCGCACCGGGTCGAGCGATAGGTGGTCGCCGGTGGGCTGCTGCCCATAGCGGGCGGGATGCAGGTCGCCGCCGCCTGCCAGCAGCAGGCCGTCGCACCGCGCGGCCAGCGTTTCGGCTGCGCCGCCGCTGTGCAGCACGCCCGCCGCGTCCACGGCGGCCAGACAGTCGCCATAGAGCGCAGATTGCCGCCGCTGCATAGACAGACTGCCCATCTCGCGTCCGCTCGAGATCAGGATCATGGGAGATCTCACAGAATTGCCTCCTCTCATCGATGTTACCGTTGACAGTGGATAGGAAAAACCGTTATACTTTTATTGTATGGGCTACGTAAGAGATCGGTAAGAGATACGTGAAACGGAGGAGACCCATGGGATTCGATGTGCTGTCCATCGTGCAGCTGGTAGGTGGCCTTGCGCTGTTCATCTATGGCATGACCACGATGGGAAAAGGATTGGAGCGTGCAGCAGGCTCCAAATTGGAAAAAACACTGGAAAAAATGACCGGGAACGTCTTTAAGGCGCTGCTGATGGGCTTGGTGGTCACGATGGTGATCCAGTCGTCCTCGGCGACGACGGTCATGGTGGTCGGTTTCGTCAATGCCGGCATCATGACGCTCAAGCAGTCGGTCGGCGTGATCTTGGGCGCCAACATCGGCACGACGATCACCGCGCAGATCCTGCGGCTGGACAGCGGCGGCGCGATGGGCGAGAGCCTGCTCATGCAGCTGCTCAAGCCGCGCAATCTGGCGTACCTCGTGGTGCTCGCGGGCGTCATCATCATGATGCTGGCGAAAAAGCGCCGCACCCGCGACATCGCGGACATTTTTTCCGGCTTCGGCATCCTGTTCATCGGGATGTCGGTGATGGAGAGCGCGGTCGCGCCGCTGGCCGACCTGCCGCAGTTCGCGTCGCTGTTCGCGGCGATCTCCAACCCGGTGCTGGGCGTGCTGGTCGGCGCGGGCGTGACGGCGATCATCCAGTCGTCCTCGGCCTCGGTCGGCATCTTGCAGGCGCTGTCCACCACGGGCGCGGTCACGTGGTCGGCGGCCGTGCCGATCATCTTGGGACAGAACATCGGCACGTGTATCACGGCGTTCCTGTCCTCGCTGGGCGGCTCGAAGAACGCCCGCCGCACAGCGATGGTGCACTTTTACTTCAACCTGATCGGCTCGATCGTGTTTTTGGTCGCCATTTATGCGATCCAATACACCGTCACCTTCCCGTTCTGGGATCTGCCGATCGACAAGGGCGGCATCGCGAACTTCCACACGCTGTTCAACGTGCTGGGCACGCTGCTGTTCCTGCCGTTCACCGGCCTGCTGGTCAAGCTGGCCGAGTGGAGCGTGCCCTCGGGCGAGGTGCAGGAAGATCCGCTGGCCAAGCTGGAGCCGCGTTTCCTGACCACGCCCTCGCTCGCGCTCGAGCAGGCGCAGCGCTGCATCGCGGAGATGGGCGAGGTCGCCAAGCGGAATTTCAGTCTGGCTACCGAGCCGCTGTTCGATAGCGTGCCCTTGCAGGACGATCTGTTCCGCGATCAGGAGAGCTTCCTCGACCGCGCGGAGGTCGAGATCGCCCGCTATCTGACCAATATGCACAACATCCGCTCGGTCGATCAGCGCCGCCAGACGGCGGAGATGATGCACGCGCTCTCGGATTTCGAGAAGATCGGCGACTATGCGCAAAACATCTTTGGCCGCGTGGAGGAGTTCCGGCAGAGCGAGTTGCGCTTCAGCCCGGCGGCCATGCAGGAGCTGCACACCATGTGCGAGGCGGTCAGCGAGGCGCTCGACCTGACGGTGGAGGGCTATGTCAGCCGTTCGGTCTCGGTGGCGCGCACGGTCGAGCCGCTCGAGGAGATCATCGACACGCTCAAGGAGCGGCTCAAGAGCCAGCACATCGAGCGGTTGGGGCGCAACGAGTGTACGATGCAGACCGGCATCCCCTTCCTCGACATCGTGCACGATCTGGAGAAGATCGGCGACCATTGCTCGAACATCGCGATCTATACCATTCAGCTCTGCGAGGGCGCGGCCGAGTTCGATACCCACGCCTACGCCAAGCAGCAGTACAAGGATACGCCGCAGTTCACCGACAAGCTGCGGTTCTACCAGCAAAAGTACATGACCCAGCTCGATCGGGTCGAGCACATGGCATAAGACAGCATATGAAAGCGCCGCGTTCGGTAGAACGCGGCGCTTTCGCCTGCAAAGGCCGCCTCGCCCGCAGCGCGAGGGGCACGGCAGATGATGGGGTCTCGGTCAGCTCGTGAACACGCTGCAGATCGCGGAAAACAGCTTTTTGAAGATGTTCAGGATGCGGGCGAGCATCCCCTCGTCGGCGGGAGGCTGCTCGTCGGGCAAAATCTCGTCGGCCTCGTCTGCATCGATCTCCTGCGTGCGCAGGATGAACTGCACGCTCGACGGCGTGGGGTTGTCGGGCGACGTGACCGACTGCAACGCGGCTTGGGGATCGAGGTTGAGCAGGTTGGTCTGCTCCTCGAGGTCGTGCTCGGCGTCGTCGATCGCGGTGTGGATCGAGCCGGCCGCCGTGTCCATCTTGCTGGCGTTATGCGAGCTGGTGGCCTGATCGAGCACGCGCAGCAGGCCGTCCAGCGAGTTTTGCAGGCCGCTATCGGCCCGCTCGCGCACTGCCCGCAGGTCGTCCGTCGCCGTCTGCAACAGTGCGTGCGCGGCGGTGAGCGTGTCGGTCAGCGCGGTCAGCAGCGATACGCCCTTGTCGGAGGCCGAGACCGCGGTCGCGGTCAGCTCGTCCAGCGAGGTGGACAGCGCCCCCACGTCGGTCAGCTGCTGCTGCACCCGCTCGAGCGTGCGGTCGAGCAGCGTGGTCAGCTGTTTGCCCTGCCCGGTCAGGTCGTGCGGCAGATCCTCGTAGTCGTCCAGGATCTCGCAGACCTCGGACAGATCGTCTAGGATGTCGTCGGTCGTGCCGAGAAGCGCGTCGGCCGGCTCGATGGTGGTGGCCAGCGTCTGGTTCAGGCGGCTGAGGTCGGCCGTCGTCGTCGCGGCGCCCTGCAACAGGCCGCCCAGCAGCGCGGCGAAGTCCTCGCCCAAGCCGAGCTGGGGCACCAGCGTGCCCAGCGCCCCTTGCAGCGCGGGAAGCTGCTTGGTGGTCGCGTCCAGATCGCGGCTCAGCGTCTTGAGCACGCTTTGCAGCTTGCTCAGGTCGTCCCGCAGGTCGCCACCGGCGCTCTGCAAGGCGGACAGGCGCAGCTGGTCGGCCACAGTGGCGTCGTTCAGCTCATCGGTCAGCTCGTCCAGATCGCCGAGCGTGCGCTGCACGTCCTTCAGCAGCTTCTGGTAGGCGGTCACATCGTCTGCGGCCGACTGCAACGTGCCCAGCATGGTATCGACCGTGCCGTTGAGCGCGGTCAGCGTGGTCTTGGTGGCCTCCAGCTCGGGGATCAGCGCGTCGGTCTGCCCGGTCAGCGCCTCGAGCGTCGCGAGCGCGTGATCGGTCTTGGGATCGAGGGCATCGCGGTCGGCGGCGAGCTGCTTGCGCACCTTGCTGATGTCGGACAGGCCGCTCGACAGCACGCCCAGCCCGCTCTGCATCGACTGCATGGTGTTGAGCATACCGGAAAGGCCGTCATACAGGTCATCGCCCGCCGTGCCCAGACGATCCTTGATGTCGCGCAGATCGGTCAGCAGATCGAGCGAGGAGAGCGTGGCCGGTGCGAGGAAGAACAGCAGGCCCATGCTCTCGAACGAATCCGAGCCGATGCGCACGGTGAAGGTGCTCTCCTCGCCGGGCATCCCTAGAAAGACGACCAGCTTGTAGGTGCCCATGGACTGCACCTGCGCGCCGGGCGCTTCGATGGAGAGCGCTTCGCTCATGTCCACGCCGGTGGCGCACAGCAGCATCATGTTGTCTTGATAATACCGGCTGGCGGCGGTGTTGGGCACGGCGTGCACGGTCATCTCGATCAGGCCGGACGCGCCCGCGCACGCCTCGGCCTGCACCGGCACGCCGTTGAGCTTGTAGGACACGTCGAGCGTCCACGGGAGCACGATCGCCGCGTCGTCGGTGGGGATGCACTCATAATAGAACCGCGCAGCGGGGTCGTCGGCCAGCGCCCATGTGACCGCGCCGGGCTCGAGCGTGGGCTGGTCATAGGTGGACATATTGTACACCGCGGTATAGTCGCCGTAGTCGGTGAAGCTGGTGTGTCCGTTCAGGCTGACGCCCTTGACGATGCGCGTGTCCGTCGGCGTGCCATAGTAGTCCAGATCGATGTATACCGCTTCGTCGGTATCGACCGTGGGCGCGGCGGCCTGTGCCGCCTGCGGCAGCACGAAGGCCAGCAGCAGCCCGGCCGCCGTGACGCGGCGCAGTTTATTCGTCCGAAGCATGGTCGTCCTCCTTTTCGTTCGTGTCCGCTGGCGGCTGGGACGCGCCCTTGCGCGCGTTCAGCAGGCGGGTGAGCTTGTCGCGCATCGCGCGGTGGCGGGCGCGGCGGTTTTCGCGGATCTGCTCATGCAGGCGCAGACGCTGGGCGTGCAGCTCGTCGAGCTGCGGCAATTTGAGCTTGGTCGCGCGGATGCGGTTCATCCGGGCGTGCTTGCGTGCCGCGTGGTCGGGCTTGACGATCCAGCGGTCGCACAGCACCAGACAATAGGGCAACAGGAACAGCACGAGCACCATCGAGATCAGCGCACCGCGGCCGATGAGCTGGCCGAGCGCCGAGATCGCCTCCACCGAGGTCATGAAATACAGGCCATAGGCCACGGTCATCAAGATCATGCCCGAGGTCAGGATCGACTCGGCGCTGATGGCGACCGCGCGGATCGCGGCCTCGCGTTTGTCGCCTTGGCTGCGGGCATCCAGATAGTTGCCGGTCAGCAGGATGGAATAATCGATCGTCGCGCCGAGCTGGATGCAGCTGACGATGATGAAGCCCAAGAACATGGTGCGCTGGCCGTAGATGTAGGGTAGGGCGGTGTTGATGAACACCGCACATTCGATCGGGATCAGCACGACGATCGGCAGGATGAGCGCCTTGAAGGTGATCGCCACGACGATCGCCACGCCCAGCAGCGACAGCAGGTTGACGCGCTCGTTATCCGGCACGATGATCGACTTGATGTCCTGCGTGGACGGTGTCACGCCCACCAGATAGGTCTGCGCGTCGGGATAATAATGGTCGATCACGCCGCGGATCTCGTCGGCATAGCGGAAAGCGGCATCGCTCTCGCCGGCCGAGCGCACGTTGATGATGACCCGCGCCCAGTGCTCGGAATGGAACATACCGGTCACGCTGTCGGGCAGGAAGGACTCGGGGATGCCGTCGGGCAGCGCGGTGGCCAGCCCGAGCGCATAGCGGACATAGGGCAGGTCGTCGAGCGCCTCGCTCATGGCGCGCTCGGTCACGTTGTTGTCGAGCGGGACGAGGGCGAGCATCATGTTGCTCTTGCCGAACTTGGCGTTCATCTGCTGCTCGGCCTCATACACCGGCGTGCCGGGCGAGTTGGCGACCGCCTCGTTGCCGTAGGTGAAGTCCGCCATGCCCTGCGCCACGTAGCAGGGCAGGATGATCGCCAGCACGATGGCCAGCACCGGGATGCGCAAGCGATACACGAAGTCGCCAAAGCCGCGGAGCTGCCGGGGGATGAAGGGGCGGTGCTGGGTCTTGGCGATCACGCCTTGGAAGCGCAAGATCAGTGCGGGCATGAGCAGCAGCACGGTCAGCAGGCTGAGCGCGATGCCCTTGGCCAGCACGAAGCCCATGTCCGGGCCGATGCCGAAGTCCATCAGCGCCAGCGCGAGGAAGCCGACGATCGTGGTCGCGCCCGAGGCGCCGATCGAGGCGAAGGCCGAGCGCAGCGCGTTGGCCATCGCCTGCTCGGGCGGCGCGCCGTTGGCGCGTTCCTCGGTGAAGGCGTGCAGCAGGAAGATCGAATAGTCCATCGAGCACGCGAGCTGGAGCACGGCGCCCACCGCGTTGGACAGGAACGAGATCTCCCCGAAGATCAGGTTGGAGCCCATGTTGAGCAAGATCGCGATGCCCAGCACGGACAGGAAGAGCACGGGCTCGAACCACGAGGTAGTGGTGATCGTCAGGATCAGAAAGATGATCAAAACGGCCAGCACCATCACCCGCGCGACCTCGGCGTTGATCGTCGGCCCCAAGTTGGTGTCCGACGTGGCCGAGCCGCCGACCAGCCCGCGCTCGCCCACGATCTGCTCGATCTCGCGCACGGCGTGGTGCGTCCGCTCGGACGAGTCCTTTTCGAGGAAAATCACGTCCATGTAGGCGCTGCCGTCCTTGTAATAGTCGGTGATGGCATCGAGGTCGATGAACTGGCTGGAGCCATAGATGTTGGTCGATGTGTCGCACCACATCACCATGTCTACGCCGTCTACGGCGGCGATCCGGTCTTTGATGCTCTTGGCCTCGTATAGGGTGACATCGTTGAGCATGACGCGCCCCATGCCGGGATAGGTGAACTCGTCCTCCATGATGTCGAGCGCCTGTGCCGAAGGACTGTCATCGGGCAGATAGACGGTCAGATCGTAGTTGACGCCGACCAAGGGGACGCAGAGCAGGCTGATGATGGTCAAAAGCAGGAAGATCTTTTCGATTTTCTTCCGTTGCAGGATGATCAGATCGACCGGACGGTGCTTTTTGTCTTTCACAAAAAAACACCACCTTTCGTAAAAATAGATATTGTGTCTGGTCAGGCTCTATGGTATAGTATAGAACATAAGGATAACATACACAATGGTCAATTAATGAGCTTATATCGGATAACGTACAATTATTTTCGATATGTATGTTTATCGGACGGAAAAGGGAGGAATGACCGTGAAGGGGCAAGAGGACAAACGGATCCGGCGGACGAAAAAGCTGCTGCGGCAGGCGCTGACCCACCTGATGCAGCAAAAGGACTTCCAGAACATCACGGTGACGGACGTCGTGCGCGAGGCGGACATCAACCGCGGCACATTTTATGCGCATTATCGCGATGTCTATGACCTGCGCGAGCAGATCGAGGCCGAGATGATCGACGACTTCCGCGAGATGATCGCCGACCTGCGGCCGAGCGAGGCCGCCACGCTCCAGCCTGTGCTCCGCCGGGCGATGGATTATCTGGAGGAGAACCGCGAGATCGTGACCGAGCTGATCCGCGCAGGCGGCGGCAACGGCTTCGGGGAAAAGATGCTGGGCGTGCTGGAGGCGTGCCGGTTGCAGATCGACCCCTGCCGCAGCGTCGAGGATGTATACGTGGCACGGTTCATCGCGTGCGGCGTGGTGGGTATGCTGCGCAAATGGATCATCGAGCCGCAGCCCATCCCCAAGACCGAGATGACCGCACTGATGACCAAGGTGCTGGCCGGTTCATTGTGAACGGAAAGACCCGCAGCTGATGGCTGCGGGTCTTTCCGTGCGCTCAGCACGGCTGTTACAGGATGAAATCGGCCAGCCGCGCGGTCGCGTCCGGGTGGGCGATGGCGCGCATGGTCTGGCGCACGCTTTGCAGGCGTGCCGGATTGGTGAACAGCTCGTACACGGCCTCGTCGATCGGGAAATGCTTGGTGATCAGCGCGGCCATGCCGTTGTTGACCAGAAAATCGACGTTGCGTTCCTCATGCCCGGGGATCGGATCGACCAGCAGCATGGGCAGGTTTTTGGCGAGCGCCTCGGAGACGGTCAGCCCGCCGGGCTTGGACACGATGCAGTCGGACGCGCTCATCATGACCTCGACGTTGTGCACGAAGCCATAGGGGCGGATCACGCAATCCCCCTCATAGCGGGCGGTGTACCGCTCGACGCGGTGCAGCATCTTCTGGTTGTTGCCGCAGACGACCAGCAGCTGGAGCGGCAGGCCGATCTGGGTCAGCCGTTCGAGCGTTTTGACGTGGTCGGCGTGACCCATGCTGCCGCCCATCAGCAGCATGGTGCGCATAGCGGGATCGAGGCCGAGCTGGGCGGCCGCATCTTCGCGCGAGAGCGGCTGGCCGAACTTGGGGTGCACCGGGATGCCGAAGGGCAGCAGCCGCTCGGCCGGGATGCCGCGCTGGGTGCAGCGATAGGTGAGCAGCTCGCTCGCGATGACGATATAGCGCACGCGCGGCACATCCTCCCAATAGGGGTGCAGGGTGTAGTCGGTCACGATGCCGATGGTCAGGATGTCGTCCAGCTTTTTGCGCTTTTTGAGCTCATCGACCATTTGCGCAGCAAAGATATGCGTGCACACGATCACATCGGGCGCGTAGCTGGTCAGCACCTTGGCGAATTTGGACGCGCCGAGCGCGTTGATGATGTTGATGATGCTGGGCGCGGAGGAAAAATAGCCCGCGCCGTTGTTCTCCGCCAGCTGATAGACCAGACGATACAGCGTCTGCATATGCTTGGAGGAGAACAGATAGCCCTTGTCGATGGTCGCCCGGATCAGATCGCTGATGTAGGCATAGACATCCAGCGTGTGCACCTCCGCCCCTTTGGCGGTCAGTTCGTCGCTGACCGCCTTGGCGGTCGCATGATGTCCGTAGCCTGCGGTGACAGATAGGATCAATACTCTCATTTCGGCACCTCTCTTTAATACAAGAGCTATTGTACCGCATGATCGCGAAAAATGCAAATCCCTCTGCGATGCGCAGGCGCGGTCACTGGGGATAGGCGGCGCGATAGGCCGAGAGCACCTGCTCCTCGAGCAGCTGCCGCAGCGTGCTGCCGACCGGGTGCGCGATGTCGCGGAAGCGCCCGTCCGGCATCCGGCGCGCGGGCATCGCGAGGAACAGACGGTCGTGCCCGTCGATGATCTTGATGTCGTGCACGGCCAGCACGCCGTCGAACGTGACCGAGACCAGCGCCTTCAGGCGGCCGTCGTCCGCCACGTGGCGGAACTTGATGTCGGTGATCTGCATAGTGTCCTCCTTTTTTCCATGCGGTCTGCATAAATTGGTTGGTTTGACCCTTTTAATTTGGACATGATCGTACTATAATATACCAAGTACGCGCGAGTTTCGCGCGACGAATGAGCAAGCGGACAGGAGGCTGGGGGAAATGGCCCTTTCTATCAAGCCCTATATCGAAAATAAGGAAACGATCCATCTGATCGGCATCGGCGGCGTGTCCATGAGCGCATTGGCCGAGCTGCTGCTCAGCCGCGGGGTACCGGTGACGGGCTCCGACCGGGCGCAGACCAAGGTGACGGCGCGGCTGGAGGCGCTGGGTGCTACGATCGCCTATGCGCATGAGGCGAAAAACGTCGAGGGCGCGGCGCTCATCGTCCGCACCGCGGCCGTGCACGACGACAACCCGGAGATCATCCGCGCGGTCGAGCGGGGCATCCCGGTGATGGAGCGCGCCGAGGCGTGGGGACATCTGATGCGCGACTACGACGAGGTGGTGTGTCTGGCCGGTACGCACGGCAAGACGACCTCGACCTCGATGATGGCGCTCATGACCATGCAGGCCGGGCTCGATCCGACCGTCATGGTCGGCAGCGAGCTGCCCGCGATCGGCGGCACGCTGCGCATCGGCGGCAAGGGCTGCTTCGTGGCCGAGAGCTGCGAATACTGCAACTCCTTCCTGCGGTTCGCGCCCACCGTCGCGGTGGTGCTCAACGTCGAGGAGGATCATCTGGACTTTTTCAAGGACATCGACGACATCGTGCATTCCTTCCACTCGTTCGTCGAGCTGACGCCGATGAACGGGCTGGTCGTCGTCAACGGCGACGATCCCAACGCGCTGCGCAGCGTGGCGGGCGTCGATCGCCGCATCCGGCGCTTTGGTCTGGGCGCGTCGTGCGACGTGCGGGCGACCGACATCCACGAGGAGAACGGCTATTACCGCTTCACTGTGCTGGTGGACGGCGAAGCATACACCGAGGTCGCGCTGTCCGTGCCCGGCCGACACAATCTGTGCAACGCGCTGGCCTGCTGCGCGGCGGCTGAGTTCCTCGGCGTGTCGGGCGAGGCGGCTGCGGCCGGGCTGCGCCGGTTCACCGGCTCGTCCCGCCGGTTCCAGCTCGTCGGCAAGATGGCCAACGGCGCGACCGTGGTGGACGACTACGCCCACCACCCGAGCGAGATGCGTGCCACGCTCGCGGCTGCGCGCGAGATGCACTTCGACCGCATCCTGTGCGCCTTCCAGCCGCACACCTATTCGCGCACCAAGGCGCTGTTCGACGACTTCGCGCAGGCGCTCGGCCAGTGCGATCAGGTGGTGCTCGCGCCGATCTACGCCGCGCGGGAGCAGAACACGATCGGCATCTCGTCGCACGATCTGGCGGCGGCCGTGCCGGGCGCGGTCGCGCTGGACAGCTTCGCGGCGATCGCCGACTATCTGCGTCAGGCGGCCGGACCGAACGATCTGGTGCTGACCATGGGCGCGGGCGATATAAACGCGGTCGGGCCGATGCTGCTCGACTGACGAAACGACCAAAGAGCCGGCAGGTGCGCTGCCGGCTCTTTTTGGGCGCAGGGGAGGGGAAGGGCGCGCGTCAGCGGCTGTCGCGGTACAGTCGTGCGGCGCAGACCAGCGTGGGCAGGACGGTCAGGCACTCGACCGCCGGAAAGGTCGCCCACACGCCGGTCACGCCCAGCTGTGTCGCCAGCAGCAGGAGCAGGGGCGGGATCGCGATCACGCCGCGCAGCATCGACAGCCAAAAGCCCTGCGTCGTCCGCCCGGCGGCGCTGAAAAACGAGGCGTAGACGATGTTCAGCCCGGCGCACCAAAAGCCGGCGAAGTACAGGCGCAGCCCGTCCACCGCATAGCGGGCGAGCGTCGAGTCGTTGTCGCTGTTGAACGCGCCCACGATGGGCGCCGCGCCCGCGTACACCACGGTGTACAGCACGGCGGCGATCGCCAGCGCGGTCGCGCCGCTGTGGATGAGCAGGCGGCGCAGCGCCAGCGCGTCGTTCGCGCCGCTGTGGTGGCTGATGAGCGGCTGTGTGCCGGTGGACAGGCCGGTGAAGATCGCGACGCCGACCAGCGCCAGATTGGCGATCACGCCATAGGCGGCGATGGCGATATTGCCCGCCAGATGCAGCAGCGCCTGGTTGAACAGCAGCAGCACTAGGCCGGAGGACAGCTCGGAGATGAGCGCGGGCAGGCCGGGCACGCACAGAGCGGGCAGCAAGGCGGGCTGCGGCCGCATCCGCCGCAGGTGCAGGCCGCACTGCGGCGTGCGCAGATGACCGGACAGGATCAGGATGCTGATGATGGGCGACACACCGGTGGCGAGCGCCGCGCCGAACATCCCCAGCCCGAGCGGGAAGATGAACACATAATCGAGCACGACATTGGACAGGCTGCCGACGATCATGCCGCACATGGCGCGGTCGGGGCGGCCATCGTTGCGCACGAAGGCCAGCAGCACGTTGTTCAGCAGAAAACAGGGGGCGAAGCACAGCAGCGTGCGCAGATAGACGCGGGTCATCGCGAACGTCTGCGCGTCCGCGCCCAGCAGGCGGGCGAGGGGCGCGGCGGCGCACACGCCCAGCAGCAGAAAGCACAGCCCGGCCACAAGGGCGAGCCCGGTGGCGTGGGTAAAGACGCGGTCGGCCTCCTCATGCTGCGCCTGTGCGCGGCGAAAGGCGAACTGCGTCGCGCCGCCCACGCCGATCATCAACCCGATGCCGTTCATCAAATTGAAGGCCGGCAGCGCGAGGTTGAGCGCGGCCAATCCGGCCGCGCCCGCCCCCTGTGACACGAAAAACGTGTCCGCCAAGATGTAGAGCGAGATCCCCACCTGTCCGAGGATGCCGGGCGCGGCATAGCGGAAAAAGGTGCGGAGCGTTGCGGTCTGTTCCATCGTTTTTTCCTCCTTGTGAACAAAAAAAGCGCCAAGCGTTCCATCTTCAAGGGCCTACGATGGAACGGCTTGACGCATGGCACGGTATCCGGCGATAGCGTGCAGGTCAGTTATGGTGTTTTGGGGGGTCAGGACAGGCTGCTGATGCCGCGCTCGATCAGCTCGCTGAGCTGCGCGACGATGTCCTCGGCCTGCATATCGGGCAGATCGCCCTGCAACCACGTGTAGAGCACCGAGATCACGCCCGGCACGATAAAAGAGAACACGAGCATCTTGCGCGCCTCATCGACCTCGGGCAGGCGCGCCTGCCAAGCGCGCTGGAAGGTCTCATAGGTCAGCTGGTGCAGGCGGCGGACGAAACGGGGGTCGCCCTGCTCGCCGATGAGGGCATACAACAGTCGGCGCACCTGCGGCGCGTCGGGCGCGTTTTTGAGGAAGTAGATCGCCGTGCTGAGCGTCTCGATGGACGGGGGCTGATCGAACTGTGCGCCGATGTGGTCGATGATCTGCGCCTCGACCTCTTGCAGCAGGTCGTCCACACAGTGGTAGTGCAGATAAAAGGTGGTGCGGTTGATGTCGGCGCGGGCGCACACGTCGGTGACGGTGATGCTGGCGAGCGGCCTTTCGGTGATCAGTGAGATCATGGCCTCGCGCAGGGCGTGGCGCGTGAGCTGTACGCGGCGGCTGATCTGGTTGTCCGGCATAAAACGACCTCCTTGCTGATGTTATTTTATCAGCACGTTGTCGCAAAGTCAACAGGCCATCGCAAAACAGACGCACATCGGCCGTGTGTTTTAGGCAAAAACAAAAACTCCCGACCGATCGGGAGTTTTTGCTTGGTGCGGATGGGGGGACTTGAACCCCCACGTCCTTGCGAACACTAGCACCTGAAGCTAGTGCGTCTGCCATTCCGCCACATCCGCATATCTCATCGTTTGCACAGCAGAGAAGGTGGTGCGAGTGACGGGACTTGAACCCGTACGTCGTTCGACACACGCCCCTCAAACGTGCCTGTCTACCAGTTCCAGCACACTCGCATTTTCTTCCTGTCGAGTCGCCTCACTGTCAGCGACAATATGTATTATACAGGGACAGGGGCGGAATGTCAACACTTTTTTCAAATTTTTTTGATTTATTTGACAGGGGGCAAAAACGGTGCACCGTGCTGCCGGGCGTTCCGCCACGCGATGAGCTGCGCGGCGACCGATACCGCGATCTCGGCCGGGGTCTGTCCGCCGATGTCCAGCCCGATCGGGCTGAACACGCGCTGGGGGGCATCGGTCGCGCCCTCCTGCGCGAGTCGGGCGAACATGGTCACGCGCTTGCGGCGGCTGCCCATCACGCCGATGTAGGAGGCGGGCGTGGTCAGCGCGAAGCGGAGCGCGTCGGTGTCGCCCTCGTGGCCGCGCGTCATGATGCAGAACGCATCCGCCGCGGTGGGGGCGAGCGCGCCGGTCAGCACGGTGTCCAGCTGGGAGAACGGGGCGACGAAGGTGTGCTGCGCGTGCGGGAAGCGGACGGGCGAACAGAAGGCCGCGCGGTCGTCTACGACCACGGTGCGGAAATCGAGCGTGTGCAGCAGCGCGGCCAGCGCCAGCGGCACGTGTCCGCCGCCGATCAGCAGCACCCGGCCTGCGTCGGCCAGCGGCAGCACGAACACCGCCGGATCGGGCTGGGCGTCGCCCAGCAGCAACCGGGGCGTACTGCCGTCGAGCGGCAGCGCGAGACAGCCGTTCTGACCGGCCTGACAGGCCGCGAGCGCCGCCTGCAACGGGGCGTGGCCGTCCAGCGGGGTGAACAGCACCTCGGCCGTGCCGCCGCACGCCATGCCCAAGCCGCCCGCTGTCCGGTCGTTCAGATGGAAGGTCTGCCGCCGGGGCTGGGCGGGGGCAGCGGCTGCGAGCTGCACGCAGTGGTGCTCGAGCAGGCCGCCGCCGATCGTACCGGCCAGCAGGCCGGCTGCCCCGGCGAGCAGGGCAGCGCCCGCCCCGCGGGGCGTCGAGCCGATCGTGCGCACGATCGTGACCAGTGTGACCGGGCGGCCGGCCTCCACCTCGAGGAGCGCGGTCTGCAACAGGGTCTGGAGCATGAAGGGATCTTCCTTTCTGTGATAGCGTGGGCGGGCGGCCGACAGAACGGCAGTATGACCGCTTTGGTGCTATTATAGCATAACAGCCCATCAAAAGGGAAGTACCGGCCCGCGCGGCCGGGCAGCGACTAGGGAAATGCCTATCGAACGACCCGACGACGATCCGACAGGGGCGGGGATCGGATCATCTTCGGTTTTGCGCGTTGCATTTGCCGGATCGGGCTGGTATAATCAAAGAAACAGGACGATGAAGCGATCGAGATCAGCCGAACGGAGGGGTGACGATGGCGGAGCAGCTCCGGGTGCGTGCCAGCCTGCGCCTGATGCGGGGCGGCAAGCTGTTTGGACCGGGCGTGGCGCAGCTATTGCAGGGCGTGGACGAGCTCGGCTCGCTGCGCAAGAGCGCGGCGCAGATGGGGATGAGCTACAACAAGGCGTGGAACGTGGTGCACGGCTGCGAGGAGCAGCTGGGCTTCGCCCTGCTCGAGCGGCGCATCGGCGGCGCGGGCGGCGGCGGTGCGGCACTGACCGAGCGGGGACGTGCGCTGCTGACCCGTTATCGCGTGTTCGACGCGGAGGCGCACGCGCTGCTCGACCGGATCGCGCGGCGACACTTCGCCGGGGTGCTGGGAGATGCGGAGGAGGGATCCTAAAATGGAACAAGAAAAGTATGAACAGCCGTGGGTGCTGGTGCGCGGCGCGGGCGATCTGGCCACGGGCGTGATCACGCGGCTGCATCGCTGCGGCTTCCGGGTGGTGGCGACCGAGTGCGCCGCCCCGTCGGCGATCCGCCGCAGCGCGGCGCTGTGCGAGGCGGTGTGGCGCAACCTCATGCAGGTCGAGGACGTGGTCGCGCGGCGGATCACCACGGCGGCACAGGCGGCCGAGGTCGCGCAGGCGGGCGAGATGCCGCTGCTGGTGGACGAGGCGGCCGCGTGCATCGATACGCTGCATCCGGCGGCCGTCGTGGACGCGATCATCGCCAAGCGCAACGTGGGCACGCACCGCGGGATGGCGCCGATCACGGTCGGGCTGGGGCCGGGCTTCACCGCCGGGCAGGATGTCGATGCGGTGATCGAGACCATGCGCGGGCATCAGCTGGGGCGGGTCATCTGGCAGGGAACAGCGATCCCGGATACCGGCGTGCCGGGCGACATCGAGGGTTATGCGCTCAAGCGGGTGATCCACGCGCCGAGCAGCGGCACGATGCGCTATGTGCCCGATGGTGTCGGCCATCTGGTAGACATCGGCACGGCGGTGCAGGCCGGGCAGGTGATCGCCCGGATCGACGCGACCCCGGTCTATGCCACGATCGATGGCGTGCTGCGCGGCCTGATCCGCGTGGGCTACCCGGTCACGAAAGGGCTCAAGATCGCGGACATCGATTCGCGCCCCGAGCAGATCACGATGTGCGAAACGGTGTCCGACAAGGCGCTGGCGATCGGCGGCGGCGTGGTCGAGGCACTGCTCATGCTCGCGCGGGAGCGGTCGATCAGACTGCTGTGAAGGGACGCATGAGCGGCGCGGCATAAAAAGGGAAAAACGCTGCCGTCGCAGGCTCAGATCGGCCTGCGGCGGCAGCGTTCGTTCGTGTGTGGGCGTCGTGCGCCGTGGGAAATGCGTCAGGAGCGCCCCGTGCGGCCGAGGAACAGCAGCACGATGCCGATCAGCGCCACGACGAGGATGAACGGATCGAGCACCGTCGTCTGCCAGATCATCCCGATCGGCGCATAGATGAGCTCTGCGCCGCCCACGAGCAGCATCCCGATGCTGGCGCGTTTATCGCTGCGGGCGCGTTTTTCGTGTTGCTCGCGCTCGCGCTTGGCGAGCTTGCGGCCGGTCGGCTGCGGCGGTGCGCCCGCCTTTCGGATGCTGATCGTACCGCACACCAGCAGGATGATCCCTTGCAGTATCAGCGTGATGGTCTTTATCATCGTGATCCCTCCTATCGACGTAATCTGGCCGGCGTGGCCATCATTTTCTCTTGGCCATTATACCATAGCGGCAAGTAGAAACGCTAGTTCAAGCTGCCGCTATGTGCCGCTCATGGTATAATTGTTAAATAGGCGGTATAATAGCCGCTTTGCGGCTATTATACCATAGCGACAAGTAAAAAGGAAAGCATGAGCACTGGCCTCATGTCGCTATGGTATAATTATTAAATAAGCGGTATGATAGCCGCTTTGCGGCTATTATACCATAGCGGCAGGCAAAAACGCTAGTTTCAGCAGCCACTATGCGCCGCTCATGGTATAATTATTAAATAGGCGGTATAATAGCCGCTTTGCGGCTATTATACCATAGCGGCAGGCAAAAACGCTAGTTCAAGCTGCCGCTTCGCTCCATCGGGCGACGAAAAAAGAGAGGGAGCGAGCTCCCTCTCTTCGTTTTTCTTACTGTTCCCAGTCTTTTTCCTTCAGGTTGGTGTAGATGTACACGCC